>JAYSYN010000079.1:0-19455 GCA_043727575.1 Fimbriiglobus sp. | reverse complement strand
ACTGGAAACTGATGGTGGGCATCCGTGCCTCCGGGTGTCGGGTATGGGAAGTGAAGCCTACCAGATGGCCCGTGGCAAAATCGAGAGGTCTACCCGCTGGCCGGGGGGCCGGGAAAAGGCTTGCGGGGGGTTGACGGCGAGGTTACGCCCGCGGGAGCAACCGAGTGCTGCACTCGAGATTGCGGGGCGGCATAACCTTGCTGTCCGCACCCTCACGGAAGTGGATGGGCCGGTCGTCATTCTGCCAAACTTTGAGTCGAGGCCGAATGACGCCGTGGTAGGCTATTGGTGGTTCGTCGTCATTCTGCCTAACTCTTCGCCGTTGCAGCGGAATCGGTGTCACCGGGAATTAGACGGAATCGAAAGAGGTCCGGACACTTAGGACCCGATTTCGCTGCAACGCCTCGTTCGGTGGCGGAGAGCGTCATTTCACACCTGGCCTTGGGTGTAGACATGTCGGTACACAGAGAGACAAATGCGAAAAGTCAAAATCATAGAACACATATCGCTGGATGGTGTGATCCAGCTCTCCGCCGACGGCGGCGATTTCCCTTACGGCGACTGGAAATCGCCTTACCGATCCCCTGCTGGCCTCGACGCACTCTTGGCCGCACAGGGCGAGCGATTCGACCTGCTGCTCGGCCGTCGCACCTACGACATCTGGTCCGGCTTCTGGCCAACGGCACCGAGCAGTCCGATGGCGAACCGTCTCAATAGGGCAACAAAACACGTTGCGACTCACCGCCCTGAAAGTCTCGAATGGGGCCCGTTCGAGGGCCTCGGACCGGACATCGTCGAAGACATCCGCCGCATCAAGTCGCAGGACGGCCCAGACCTTATTTTGTGGGGTAGCTCCACGCTGACTTCGCCGCTGCTCGAACATAAGCTCGCGGACGAGTTACTGATTATCGTTTATCCCGTTCTATTGGGTGCGGGAAAGCGTATTCTTGCGGAGGGGATCCCGGCCCGTTCATTCGAGCTCGTCAGCACGAATGCGTTTCCGTCCGGAGTCATACTCACGACTTACAAACTCGCAGGAACTTTGAAGACCGGGTAGTCGAACGACACGAGCAGTCGGGCGGTAGGACCCCAGACGCTGCATGGGATCGGCGGCCTCACAAGTTGTTTCCAGGTTCCAGCCCAAGGGTCGTTCGGCGGCGGAGGTGCGTGATGAGGCGAGCCCGTGTTCTCGTAGGCGTCGCTGCTTTCGTGGTGGTGGCCGCGATGGGTTGGCTGCTCGCCAACCGACTACCGCCCGCATACCCACCGGGCGACGTGCGCGAGGTCATTTCCGCCTACCTAGACGACGAGGGCGCGGCGAGGGACAAGTACAGCGATGCCCGGGTCACCGCGTCGGGGGTCGTCAGTTGGTCGTTGCGGAGCGATCTGGCGTGCACCCGGGCGGACGGCGAGTGGTCGCCACATCTCGAGGCGTTGTCGAAGCAGGCCACCGTCCTCATCTCCGTGGACGATCGCCATCAAATCCTGGCCTACTTCGGCGCGGAGAACCAGCGCGAGGCGCTCGCGTTCGGGGCGGGCGAACGGGTGACTATCAAGGGCCGGCACACCGGGCATTCCTCCACCGGTGTCGCCGTCTACGACGGCAAAGTCATCTTGGTTCTCGATGGCTGCGAGGTCGTCCGCTGAACCGCGCCGCGGCTGAGGCGGGGTTGAGCCGAGCAAGGTACGCCGAGCCAAAAGCTGCTGGGACCGGCGGGGTCAGAGGTTATTTCCCGGTTCAAGCTCGCCGGTGGCCGCCGGCCCCTGAGCAGGGTCGTTCCGCAGGCAAAGGGGGGCTGGTTGTGCCGATCTATTTCTACACAGCCGCCGGCGAGTACGGGTGCGTATCGAACTTCTCCCGCCACGGGTTCGAGTTGGGCGGCTGTTACTGGCCGACGGCCGAGCACTACTTCCAGGCCCAGAAGTTCGCCGGCACCGATTACGAGATGTACGTTGCCCGCGCCTCCACCGCGAAGGAGGCGCTCACCCGCGGCCGAGTGCGCACGGTGCCGCTCCGGGCCGATTGGGAGGCGGTCAAGGACGTGGTCATGCGGGCGGCCGTGGGCCGCAAGTTTGAAACGCACGCGGACATTCGCGCCGTGCTGTTAGGCACCGGGGACGAGGCGTTGGTCGAAAACGCTCCGGGATACTATTGGGGGTGCGGGGCCGACGGCACGGGCCTGAACAGACTAGGCCAGATCCTCATAGATGTGCGGGCGCGCCTCCGTCGGCAAGGGGCCGAACCAAGCGACGCACCGGACGGCGATGAATAATCTTGGTTCCGTGTGGTTCATCGTGGTGGTTGCCGCCGGTAAGCTTTGTCGTTCGGCAGCGGAGGATTTTGGGGATGGAAGCGATCGAGCGGTTCTCCGGGCTGGCTTACCAATACCGCGAGTGGGTGCTGTCCGGCACCGACCGCGGTCCCGAAGCCGCCCGCCGGGCGCTCATGTTGGTCGGCCGGCTGTACGTCGCCGCCCTCGACCTCCCGCCGCAGTGGTACGAGGATCGGGCGGAGGTCGAGCCGCCCCCGCCGCCGGACTGGCGGGGAGTGTACCAAGCCTTAGCCGCCCGGCTCCCGCTCCAGCACTACGGCGAGGTATTCAATCCGCTGCCGGTGCCCGCGGAGCCGTCCATCGTCGGCGACCTAGCCGACGACTTGGCGGACATCTTCGAAGACGTGGACGGTGGGTTGCGATGGTTCGAGGCGGGGCAACCGGCCGAGGCCGTCTGGGTGTGGGGGTTCCATCTGGTCCATCACTGGGGCGAGCACGCTACTTCGGCGATCCGGGCGCTGCACTGTTGGTTGGCCGCTGAGCATCCCGAGCTACTGGCCGAGTCAGGGCACGCCGAACCAAGCGATGCAGCGCCCGGCGGGGCATGATTCGTTTCTATTGCGATCCTTCGGGGGCGGCGGGGCGCGGTCGGTCCTCGCGCATCACCGGTTTCGTCGCGTCCAAGTTAAGCGCCGCGATCGCGGCGAGGGCGAAGCAGATCGAGCAGCTCACGAACATCCAGTCCCAACCGAATTCCCGTTGGATGTACCCCAGCGCAATCGGGGAGGTCGCGGCGCCCAAGTTGCCGATCATGTTGCCGAAGCCGATGGTCGCGCCGGTGTACCGGCCGCCGACGTCTTGGGCGAACGCCCAGACCGACGGGATGGCGATGTCGCTGGCGACGGCCATGACGGCGAGGGTCACGGCGACCGACCACGGGTTCTCGAATTGGGTGCAGGCCAAGTAAGCCAAACTGGCGATGCCCAGCATGGAAGCGATGGGCCATGAGCGGCCGCGCCGAAGGCCGAAGCGGCGGACGCAGAAGTCGCCGACGAAGCCGCCGAGGAACATGCCGCCGACCAAGGCCCACGCCGGGATCGACGATATGTATTTCGCATCGTCGGGGTCGGCGTGGAAGCGCTCCTTCAACACGTCGACGAGTTTCGTGATCAAGAAAGCCCAGCCGATGTTGTTGCCGAACTGCACCATGCCAAACAGCCACATGTTCCGGCTCGAAATCAGGGCGAGTACGGGCCATTCGGTCGATGTCGACACGGCCGGTGGCGGGCCGGCGTAGGCGGCTTCGGCGGCGTTGCTACCGGGGTGCTGCCGGGCGGTGTCGCGCACGAGGAACCAAAAGACGGCGGACCACGCGATGCCGAGGACGCCGAAGACGATGAGCGCGCCGCGCCAGTCGAAGTGCAAACCGAGCCAGCGGGGGTCGACGAGGAGGGCCGCGAGGAATGGCGTGAGCGCGAAGCCCAAGCGGCCCCCGAGGGCGACGAATCCGCTCGCCCGGCCGCGCTCGCGGACGGGGAACCACCCCTTCACGAGGGCCGCGGCCGTCGGGTAGGCCCCCGCTTCGGCGACGCCCACGGCGAGCCGGGCGACGAAGAGGCCGAGCAAGCCGGTGGTCAACCCGCAGACGACGGTGCAGACGGACCACGTGAAGAGCATGATCGCCAAGCTGCGGCGCAACCCGAGGATCGGGCCGAGCAATCCGGCGGGGACTTGGGCCAGCGCGTACGACCAAAAGAAAGCGCTATAGACCCATTCCAACTGCCATTTTTCGATTTCGAATTCGCCCATGATTTCGGTGCCGAACAGCGAAAGGCAAGCGCGGTCGACGTACATAAACATCGCGGCGATGGACGTGACGGCGACGATGAGGAACCGGACGCGGGTGGGCCGTGCGGCGATGTCCGGATTCATACGGCCTCGGAGAAGTGCAAGCGGGGTGACGAAGCGTACCACGATCTAACGCTTCGCGACCGCGATTTCCTTCCGCACCAAGAGCGCGGCGATTGCCGCCCAGAGGATCGCGCGGCCGTAAGCCAAGGCGTTGGCGAGCCGCGTCAGTTCTTCATCGTCGAAGGCGCCCAGAATCATTCGGTCGTAGGCCAACGGGAACGTCGCGTAGATCAACAGGTCGCTCAGGACGATGAGCGCCGTCAACCCGCGGTGCGTGCGTGCGAGCGGGATCAGCAGAGCGGCGATCCAGAGCCACCACTGCGGGGAGTAGAACACTTGCAGGCTGATAAACAGCATCACCGCGAGGGCGCAGCGCCGCAGGAGACTCTCGACGCCCGGTGGCTTGCGATAGCAGAGTACGAAGACGAGCAACGCGACCGAGCCGTTGCGGAAGAGCGTGCCGGCGGCGCCCTCGGCGAAGGCCCTCGGCAGCAATCGGCCGTATAAGCATAAGAGCGTTTCGACTCCGCGACCGAACTGAAATTGCAACGGCACGACCACGCCGGGGAGGCCGTCGGTCAGCAACATCGCGCCGTTGGCGAGCAGTGCGGGGAGCGCGCAGCAGGCGGCCCACACCGCCGCGCGGCCCCAAGTTTTAAAGGCGAATCGCAGGATCAGCGGCGCGAGGATCAACGGGTAGAGTTTGAACGCGATGGCAAAGCCCAGCGCGAGCGCCCCGAGGTTCGGCCGGCCGCGCGCGGTGAGGGCGATGGCGAGCAACACCAATCCGGCGGGGAGGATGTCGAATCGGCACGGGGTGAAATAGAGCATCGCCGGGAGAATGCAGAGCCACGGGGACGCCGACGCGATTCCGCCCGGCCCGATGCCGCGCCGGACGAGGAGCATGATCCCGACGAGCGCGAGGAGCAGCAGGATCACCGACGCTTGCAATCCCCGGCGCATGCCGCGGTACAACTCGCGTTCGGCCGCGGTCTCCGGGGCGTGGCAGGTGAAATTGAATTCGTGTTCGTCGAGCAAACCCGCGCTGACGGGCAGGGTTCCGTCCGACCCCGAGGCCAGATAACAGAGTCGGAAGAAGGCGAGCGCCAGCGGCGGGTATTCGAGGAAGTAGCGCTCGGCGAAGGGCGGGTTCGCGGCGATGCGGTCACGGTAGCGGTCGAGGTCGATATCGTTCGACACGTGGAACGGTTTTCCGGTTTCATCGACGCGGCCGGCGAGGCGACCTCGGCGGGCGTTCTCCGCGCGGATCATCCACGCGACGCTGTCGCAATCGTCGAAGAGCAGGCGGTTGTAACCGGCCGGGAGGAAATAGTCCGAATCGGTCGCGGCGGGGACGAATCGGTCCGGGGGTTGGATCAACAAATTTGCGGCGGCGAACAAAAAGGGAATCGCGAACGCGATTCCCGTGAGTCCGATCCGAAGGTTCGTACCGCGTTGGCTCACGATTCTTCCAAGTAGGTGTAGCCGGCCAAACCCGTTTCGTAAAAGCCGAGGAACTCGCGCGATTCTTGCAGGCTCAGTTTGCCGGCGCGGACGGCGCGCTCCACATCTTTGCGGATGCGGTCGGTGAGTTTCTCGGCGCTGTACTGCACGTAGTGCAGCACTTCCGTCACGGTGTCGCCTTTAATGACCGTATCGACATTCGGCGTGCCGTCCGGTTCCAGATGCACGTGCACGGCGTTGGTGTCGCCGAACAGGTTGTGCAAATCGCCCAAAATTTCTTGGTACGCCCCGAGCAGGAATGCCCCGAGATAGTACGGCTGCCCCGGCGTCACTTGGTGCAAGTCGAGGGTGTTGCGCACGTCGCGCAGGTCGATGAACTGGTCGATTTTGCCGTCCGAGTCGCAGGTGATGTCGCCGAGCACGGCCTTGCGCGTCGGGGCTTCGTTCAACCGGTGGATCGGCATGATCGGGAACAATTGCTTGATGGCCCACGAGTCGGGCATGCTTTGGAACAGGCTGAAATTGCAGAAGTAGGTGTCCGACATCAGAGTCTCGAGGCCCTGCAATTCCTCGGGGACGAAGTCGAGGTCCTTGCACATCTTCTGCAACTTGCGGCCGATGGCCCAAAACAGCCGCTCGGCCTGCGCCCGTTGTTCGAGCGGCATGTAACCGAGGTTGAACAGGCCGAGGCACTCTTCCATTTCTTGGACGGCGTCGTGGTAGCTCTCGGTGAAGTTTTTCTTGGTCAGATCGCGGTGGATCGCGAACAGATCCTGCAGGGGTTGCGGCGAGTCTTCGGGCACGCTCTCGGGTGCGCCGCTGGAATCGAAGTTCGACGTGCCCAGGACATCGAAGACGAGCATGCTGTGGTAGGCCACGAGCGCCCGCCCGCTTTCGGAGATGATCTTCGGGTGCGGCACGCCGGCTTCGTCGCAGACGGTCTTGATGCGGAAGACGACGTCGTTGGCGTACTCTTGAAGCGAGTAGTTCATGCTCGATTCGAAATCGGTTTGCGAACCGTCGTAATCGACGCCCAGTCCGCCGCCGACGTCGATGATCTTCAAGCCCGCGCCGAGCCGGACGAGTTCCGCATAGATACGGGCCGCTTCGTTGAGCGCTTCTTTCACCTTGCGGATGTTCGTGATCTGACTGCCCATGTGGAAGTGGGTCATGTGCAGCGTGTCCTCGAGCCCCTTCGATTTGAGGTACTCGAAGGCTTCAAGGACTTCCGTCAGCGTCAGGCCGAATTTGCTGCGGTAGCCGGCGCTGCTGCGCCAACGGCCGGCGCCTTTGGTGGCCAGCTTCACCCGGATGCCGATGGGCTGGCGGATGCCCACGGCCTCGGCGTGCTTGACGATCAACTCGAGTTCGCTGAACTTTTCGACGACGGGGATGACCTGCTTGCCGATCTTCCGAGCCAGCACCACCATCTTGATAAACTCGTCGTCCTTGAAGCCGTTGCAGATGATCGGCACATCGGCGCCGTTCGTGATCGCGAGCACCGCGAACAGTTCCGGCTTGCTCCCGGCTTCCAAGCCGAAGCCGTGGAGCTTGCCGAAGTTCAGGATTTCCTCGACGACCTGCCGTTGCTGGTTCACCTTGATCGGGTAGACGCAACTGTACTCGTTTTGATAGCCGTATTCTTCGATCGACTTTTTGAAGCAGTCGGCGATCTCGCCGATGCGGTGTTTCAAAATATCGGTGAAGCGCAAGAGAATCGGCAGTTGGATGCCGCGGTCTTGGAGTTGATCGACGAGCTTTTTGATGTCGAGGGCGCGTTCCGGATTTTTGTCCGGCGTGCAGACGACATTCCCGAGATCGTTGATGCCGAAATAACCTTTGCCCCAGTTCTTGGTGCCGTAGGTTTCGAGCGCCTCGGCGAGGTTCCAAGTGCGGGTGACATCGCCGGTCGCGGCGGTCGGACGGTCCAAGGCTTTGCCCATCAGTCTGTGCGCTCGCAGGGTCGAAGTGATCGGTATTCCAGCATCATACGCCGCGGGGCACGACGTGCAACGGGAGGTCGCGTTGCCAAGAGCCTGTTACTTTGGGGGTTTGGCTGCGGCTCGATCCTTCGGTCGTGACCGATACGTTCGCGGATTATTAGCCGCGAAACGCTTTGGGTGTAGTCGCGATCCTGCTGTCCCAGTCTTGGTGAATGTCGCAACGAAGTTTCGCCCACGAAGGCTGGAAACCGGGGATCGGGGTGCACTTGGTGACATTGCCAGAATTGGTCAGGTATTCGGTGGCCGGGACGTAGTTGAACGTGCCGTTGACATAATTCCTCACCTCGACCGCCGTGCGCGAAAGATCGACCCGCTGCCTCAGGAGTTGCAGGGCATTGAACAAGTTGGCCGGTGAAGCCGCGTGATGACCCGTCTTATGACTGATGAGCAGAATCTTTCCTGCGGAAACCACCCACTCGCCTGCGGCGAGTACGCGGCCACCGGCCAGAAACGTCGAATGGTGGAATTCGCTGACTCTGTGGGTATTGGTGTAGAAGATGCCTCCCGGGCTACAGACCCAGACGGCAAAGTTCACACCACTATGAGCGGTTTCCAATCCGAACGTGGAAAACCGTTGCAGCGGTATCGATCCCGTCCCTCGGACCCCGAGGTCATGGCGATACATGATCTTGTCATCGCCGAAAACGCACATGTATTTCCACCGTTGATCCGGTGCCAGATACTGAACACTTGGATAAGTGTCGGCTAAGTTTTTCTCCTCTAACCATTCCCAGAAATTCTTGGTCGAGCCCGCATCGGTCCGCCATCGTTCGAAGATCACCGGGGGCATATGCCCCCACGAGCGATGCTTGGGATCCAGCCCTTCCAGCCAATAGTTCCCAACGCTCGTGGGGTTCGCGTCAGTCTGTTTATAATTCTGAAGCGTCTTCGTCGGTCCGTGACTGTTCGTGGCGGGGCCGAAGGCCTTTTTCAAGGTGGCCCAACCACCTTTGGCGTGTTGAATGATCGTGATCTGTTTATCGGCCTGCGCCCCGAGTAACACGAATGCTCCGTACAGCGGATCCGTCGGCAGTTTCCCGGCGATATACTCCCTGCAGATTTTCGCCAGATCGCCCAGCAACCGGACCCGCTCCTCCGTTTCGCTCGCTTGTTTCAAATGGTAGACGCGCAAGATCATCGCGACTCTTACTTCTAGGCCTCCGCCCGACTTGCCCTTCGTCGCCGCTTTCCACTCCGATAGTTTTTGAACCGCGTCTGCCATGGTACTACGTCCTTTCTTTGTGTGATCAACGCGAGTACTGTAGTTTGTTTGGAGATGATACTTTACTAGCAATACAGCGCGGGTGTAGCAACGATTCTTGGAGTTTTTCGTAGGTCACGCTCTGCGTGACGCCAGACCCGTACAGGATATTCACCGGCGTCACGCAGAGCGTGACCTACGAAAACCGCTGTTTTCCACACACCTCCAAGAATCGTTGCTATACCCTACAGCGCAAGCAACATTTTGGGTCTGGCAAATCTTTCTGGCAGTCAACAAAAGCTGCACTTTCTGCCATGGGTGAGGTCTCAGTTGGAATTGCAAGCAGTTCAAATGCTGCCAGAACGTTTTGCCACACCCAGAGCCTGACGGTGATCGATTCGATGGGGTTGCGGTATCATAAGTGCGGAGGTGGTTGTACGGACGCAACCCGTTGCAGATTTTTCCACCGGGACTAACCCATGTCGACGGCCACCGCAGATTCGACAGCGGCTCCCAAAGCCGTCGTGTTGTTCGACGGCGATTGCGCCTTCTGCCAACGCAGCGTGCGAATTTTGAAATCGCTCGATTGGTTTCGGCGACTCGCTATGCAAAACGCGCGCGACGAGTCGAATTGGCCGGCCGCGGCCGAAGCGCTGTCGATGCCGAAGATGCTGGATGAAATGCACCTCGTCACACCGGATCGGCGGCACACCTACGCCGGTTTCCGCGCGTTTCGCTGGATGGCGTGGCGACTCCCTTTCACGTGGCCGCTCGCTCCGTTTCTGTATGTGCCCGGCGTCCCGTGGCTGGGCGACCGCGTCTACCGGTGGATCGCGAAAAACCGCTACAGCCTGGTGCCCTGCCAGGACGGAGTGTGCCAAATCCCGGCGAAGAAATAACCCCGGCATGCCGGCCGCTGGAGCCGTGATAGAATGAAGTTACGACTGTGTTCGGAGACCGCTCCCATGATTCGGTACGCCCGCGGTTTGGCATTGATATTCGTCGCCGGGAGTGCGGTGTTCGCCGCGGCGCAAAAGCCGACCACGCGCCCGACACCGGCCGTGCCGGGTCCGATCCCGGGGCCGTGGGCCAACAAATTCTTCCTCCCGGGGATTGAGAAAGATCCGGGCCAAGTGGCCCCGCCGGCGGTGGTCCACGACTTCGGCACGGTGCCCCACGGTACACTCTGCACCCACAAGCTATCCGTGACGAACATCTACGGCGTGCCCATCCAAGTCACGGATATCCGCGTCGAATGCGGGTGTTTGAAGGCCTATCCGCCGAACAAAGTGCTCTTGCCGAACGAACAAGCCGAGTTCGTGGTGACGATGAACGCGGGGGCGTTCAAAGGTTTGAACTCGAAGAAAATGCAGGTGGCCTTCGGGCCGAATTTCATCTCCGTGGCCGTGTTGCGGTTCGTCGCGACCAGCCGGGAAGATGTGACACTGACGCCGGGCGAAGTCGATTTCGGCATCATTTTGCAAGGATCTAAGCCGAGCAAAACGGTCGTGTTGAAGTACAACGGTCGCCAAGGCGATTGGAAACTCGATGCGATCGCCTCGGCGAGCCCGGCGTTCGACGTCGAAGTCAAAGAAGCATCGCGCGGGGCGCTATTGGGGGTCGAATATTACATCGTCGTGAGCATGAAGCCGGATGCCCCGGCCGGGAGTATCAACGATAGCATCGCCATCAAGACGAACGACCCGGCCGTGCCCGTGGTGAACGTGAACGTCCGGGCGGCGATCTTGGCCCCGGTGCGGGCCTCGCCGGACAAACTCGATTTCAAAGACGTGAAAGTCGGCGAGGCGATCACATTCAAAGTCATCGTCAAGCCGTCCGCCAGTTGCACCCTGACGGCGATCCCCGAAGACGCGGACGGATTCAGCCTCGAAACTTCGGCCACGGCGTCGAACCTGCACATCGTCACAGTCAAGTTCGAACCGAAGAAACCCGGCGTCTTCCGGAAAGAATTCAAAATCCAGTCGAACCTGCCGGGGAATCCGAGTGCCCTTGTCGTGGTCGATGCGACTTCGAAATGAGAACCCCGGAGCGATCTTGTCCCCGGGCGGATGCGATGTAGAATAGCGAGATACGGTGGTTGTAGCTCAGTTGGTTAGAGCGCCGGACTGTGACTCTGGAGGTCGCGGGTTCAAGTCCCGTCAGCCACCCTCCGCTATTCTTGTGATCTATCATATCACGCTTCGCTCCGCGGACTCCGTGTCGCGGCCAAATCGTTTTCCGGGCATAAGTTAGCGGGGTCGTTTCCCCCGCGAGGTTTTGCCGATGATCCCGATCGATTTCAAGAACAAAGTCGCGCTTGTCACGGGCGTCGGCGACAACGATAGCTTCGCGTGGTACATCGCCAAGGCCCTCCAAGCGGCCGGTGCGAAACTCGTATTCGCGTGCCATCCTCGCGTCGTCGGTATCGTCGAAAGCTTCCTCAGCCGTGACGCGGACCGCGAATCGCGCGAACTCCCCTACGGCGGCGGCGAACTCAAGCCGGAGAAAGTTTTCGCCTGCGACGCCAGCTACGACACCATGGACGACGTGCCGCCCGAGGTAAAGTCCGACCGCCGCTACGCCAAGTTCGCCGATTACAGCATCCAAGGCACCGTCGACGCCATCGGCCAAGAATTCGGCGGCATCGATATTTTGATCCACTCCATCGCCTTCAGCCGGGAGATCACAAAGTCGGCGATGGAGACGAGTCGCAAAGGGTACATGGAGGCCATCGGTATCTCGGCGTACTCGCTCACGAGTATGCTCCGCGCGGCGGAGCCGTACATGACGGGCCGCGAAGGCGGGGCCTGCGCCGTCGGCCTGACCTACCTCGGCGGCGAGAAGGTCGTGCCGTATTACGGCGGCGGGATGAGCACGGCGAAAGCGGCGCTCCAGATCGACGCCCAGCAATTGGCGAGCAACTTGGGGCCGAAGAATATCCGGGTAAACCTGATCTCGGCGGGGCCGTATTTGTCTCGGGCTATGCGGAGCATCAAACCTGGCGAAGGGGAGAAGACCGTAGAGTACGCCAAGAGCCGGTCGCCGCTGCCGCGGGCCATCGAACCGGAGGAAGTGGCCAACGCGACGGCGTTCTTGTGCAGCCCGCTGGCGAGCGCGATCACGGGGCACATCTTGTACGTCGACTGCGGCTACAACGTGATGGGAGTTTGATAGAAACCCATCTCACGCCAAGACGCAAAGCCGCGGAGAAGTCCGAAGAAAACAAAGCACTGTGCGGACTCGATTTACGACGACCCAGTCTTTTTCTTTCATCTCGGTCTGTTCCGCGGCTCTGCGTCTTGGCGTGAGATTCCTCATTTTTTCTTGGCGCTGCTCGTCCCTTCGACTTTGCCGACGAGCTTCATTTCGATTTCGTTGTCGCCCATCTTGATCGTCCCTTCGACTTTGATCTTGCCGGTGATTTCGCCCTTCACTTCGATGCCCGTCTTCAAGTTCCGCCAGCCCTTGGCGGTGACGGTCATCTCGACGTCCGGGGTGCCGTTGTCGTCCTTCATTTTGCCTTGGAAGGTGCCCGTGGTTTCGATCACGGCGCATTCCTCGCCGTCGAGGGATTCCAGCTTCACGAACTTCTGTTTCATCTTGCCCGTCACGTCCGTGAACGAGTTGCCCGTGAGGCTTTTGATCTTCGCGGCGTCGACCGTCCAAGTGTGGCCGACCTTGACCTTCTCTTCGGGGAAGATGTCGTCGTCGTTCTCCGGCCCGTCGCGCTTGTCGAGGTCCTTTTTCTGCTCGTCGGTCGGCTTGCCGTCGAGCAGGGAGTGCTTCCACTTGCCGTCTTTGCCCTTCTCGGTGACCACCGTTTCGCCCTGCAGTTCGCCGGTTTTGTCTTCTTTCATCTCGTTGCCGTTGATATCGGAGACGGTGTTGACGGTGTCTTTGACGATCTTCGACTTCATCTTCACGATGTCGCGGCCTTTGACTTCCAGCACCTCGTCTTCGTCTTCGTTGACGATGTCGAGATTCTGTTTCAGTTCGATTTTCTGACCCATGACAGAGACGGTGACGTCGGCGTCTTTGATCTTCATCTTGGTGGTGCGCAAAACGGTCAAGCCCTTGACCGGGGCGGGCCCTCGGAGGTCGTAGACCTCGTCCGCGGCAAACGCGGGCAGGCCGAGGGCCAGCAGGGCGAGCAAACTGAGAGTACGCATCGGGGGCTCCTGAAAGTGAGTCTTCTTGGGGTTCGTCGGCCGGGTTCGATTATTTTTCCACTCTCTGCGGCGAGCTTCTTCAATCCGACAGTACCCACTACAACCCGGCGAAGTTTCGCAGCAGCAATTGCCCCATGGCTTGGCTCTTCTCCGGGTGGAACTGCGTGGCGTAGACGTTGTCCCGCCAGAGGGCCGCGCAGAAGGGGCCGGGGTAATCGGCCTCGGCGGAGGTCAGATTCGATTCCGCCGGTTGAGCGTAATAACTGTGGACGAAGTAAAAGGCCGCATCCGCGGGCATACCCCGGAAGAGCGGGCAGTCCGGCATCCGCAGGTTCAAGGTGTTCCAACCCATGTGCGGGATCTTCAACCCCGGTTGCGGGGCGAAGCGCACCACCTCGCCGGGGAACAAATCCAAGCCCGCGAAGTCGCCGTCCTCCCGGCTGCGCGTGAACAGCATGTGCAGCCCGAGGCAGATACCGAGGAACGGCCGGCCGGTTTGAATCTGCTCGGTCACCGCGTCGGCGAGGCCCGATTCCCGCAGTTTCGCGATGGCATCTTGGAACGCCCCGACGCCGGGCAGCACGACCTTGCCGGCGCGTCGGACGCGCTCCGGATCGGACGTGATGATCG
The DNA here is from genome assembly GCA_043727575.1 of Fimbriiglobus sp. Taxonomy (GTDB): domain Bacteria; phylum Planctomycetota; class Planctomycetia; order Gemmatales; family Gemmataceae; genus JALHQU01. The sequence goes on along the minus strand of JAYSYN010000079.1, from coordinate 5,804 downwards.
CCGCGGTGCCGACCTTCTCGAAAGCTTTCTGTACGCTGCGTAGGTTCGCCATGCCGTAATCGACGATGGCGACTTCGTCGGTTCCGCTCATGCCGATTTCCCCCGGCGGAGGAACAGGCCCGCGATCAACATGCCGCCGCCCATCAGCAGAATCACGAAACCGAGGACGTACAGATCGAAGAAGACGCCTTGGACCAATCGGCCGAGCCAGGGCCAGCCGAACCAGCAAGTGACGATGCCCGCGGCGATGCCGGGGCCGAAGGGGAGTTGCGTCTCGACCTTCCGACCGCGGGCCAATTTGTAGGCCATCATCGGCAACACGACGCACAGCGTCAGCATCGCCCCGACGGGCAGGGCCAGCGCGATCGCCTGCCAGCCGAGGAAACTCCCGGCCATCATCAGCAAGTCGGCGTCGCCCAAGCCGAGGGCTTCTTTGCCCATGCCGAGTTCGAACACCAACTTGATCCCCCGGCCGATGGCCATCCCGACGGCGGCGCCGATCAAGCCGTTGAGCAGTCCGAGCTTCCAACTCCCCGCCGGCGCCCAACTCGGGATGGGACCCCAAAAGGGCCAGACCGAAAGCCCTTCCGGGATCTTCCCTTCGACCTCCGGTAGGATCCACGACCGGCCGTCGGTCGGCAGCGCCCCGAGGCTGGTCATGTCGTTCGGCCACGGCCACGGGAAGGCGGTGGAGGCGACCAAGCCGACGAAGGTCGCCAAGTAGGTGATCTGCGCGGGGATCTGCCGGTGTTTCAGGTCGATCATCGAGGCGGCAATCAGCGCGGCGAGCAACACGGCGTGGAAGGCGAAGAAGACCCACGTCTGCCACGGGGGGAGTGCGGAATTGCCGACGTAGGGGAACCTCAAACCCGGCGTGTTGTGCCATGGGAGGAAAAGAGATCGCCCGTCGACCACGGGTCCGTCCTTGACTTGGAGGACGATTTCAACGAAGTACAGCGCGAGGAATGCGAAACCGGTGCCGAGTTCGACCCAGAGGTATTTGGACGAAAACGCCGCCCCGCATTTGCGACAGCGACCGCGCAGCCGGAGGTAGCCGACGATCGGCAGATTGTCGAGCAGGCCGATCTTTTGGAAGCAGACGAAGCAACGCGAACTCGGCCAGATGACGCTCTTTTCGTAGGGCAACCGGGCGATGAGCACGTTGAGAAAACTGCCGACGCCGAGGCCGAGGGCGAAGACGCAGAGGCAACAGAAAGCCATCGGGGCGTGAAACCACCACTCCATGTCGGGATCGATTCAGTCGGAGGGAGAAGAACGAATTAACTTCAAGATAGCGTCCGCCACCGCTTCCGGCGACGCATCGCCGGCGTCGATGACGGCGTTGGCGACCTCCCGGTAGAAACGCTCCCGCACGGCCAAAAGTTCGACGATTTCTGCGAGGCCCCCGGAGGTCAGGTTCGGCCGCCGCGCAGCGGTGAGGGTGTCGGCCCGGATACGCTCCCAGAGAATCGCAGCCGGAGCCTGCAGCCAGACGACGAACCCGGTCGATTTCAGGAGCCGGCGGTTCTCCTCGCGCAAGACGACCCCACCCCCGGTGGCGACGATGGAATTCATCCCCGCTGCCGCCCTCAACGCCGCCGTCTCCCGATCCCGGAACCCGGCTTCCCCTTCGTCCGCAAAAATCGCCGCGATGCTCCGCCCCGCGCCGGCTTCGATTCGTTCATCTAGATCGACGAACGGCCAGCCCGAGGCCGTCGCCAGCAATCGGCCGACGGTCGTTTTGCCGGTCCCCCGGTAGCCCACGAGGTAGAGGTTCCCGGTCACGCCCCGGCCCCGTCGTCGCCCATGCCGCCGCTCTTTTCGGTTTCTTCTGCCATCGCCTTGGTCAACGGCGACATCGCCTTGCGGAGCAATTCTCGCATCTCTTCCAGCGGCGGGGCGATGCCCGTGAAGAGTTCGAATTGCTTCGCGGCTTGGCGGATGAACATATCGACGCCCGTGACGACGCTGCAGCCCCGGCTCTCGGCATCGCGGATCAGCAGCGTGTGCTCCGGGTTGTAAACGGTGTCAAACACCACCAACCCCGGCTTCAAGAAACTCGCGTGCAACGGCGATTCGTCGACCTTCGGGTGCATGCCCACCGGCGTGCAATTGACGACGATGTCGCACTGGGCGACGTTGTGCCGCGCGGCCCAATCGCACGATTTGCAACCGAGTTCTTCGGCGAGTTTGTCGGCCCGCTCCGCCGTCCGCGATGAGATCGTGATGTGCGCCCCCGCCCGCATCAAGGCCGCGACGACGGCCCGCGCCGCGCCGCCGGCGCCGAGCACGAGCACGAACAACTGCGAGAACTCCGGGGGCTTCACCCCTTCCGCCAATGCCTTCGCGTCGAGGTGCGTCCGCAGCGATTCCACCGCGGCGGGGTAGTCCGTATTGGCCGCGAAGAACGTCCCGTCGGCCCGGTGCTGCAAGGTGTTCGCCGCCCCGACGATCCGCGCCATCGGGTCGGAGTCCTTCGCCCGCACCGCCGCGGCTTCCTTGTGCGGGATCGTCACGCTGTAGCCGCTGATCGGCACGGCGTTCATCGCGTCGAGCGCTTCGGGCAGCTGGCCCTCCGGCACGCGGAACGGCACGTACACCGCGTCGAGCTTCTTGCGCCGGAACATGTGGTTGTGCAGAATCGGGCCGAAACTGTGCCCGACCGGATCGCCCAACAGCGCGAAGAACTTCGTGTTCGGCCCGATGGCTTTCACGGGGTAGGTCGTGCGGAAGTCGTCCATCGACGGCAAGCCGGGGGCGATGCCGCGCTCTTTGTTGAACGCGGCGTAAATCCACGGTGCCCCGAACTTCAGCGACGTGAACCGCGTGACGAACCCGAGATCCCCCATGCCGAAAGCGATCGTCGGCTTCGTGGCCCGCTTCTGGAGTTCGACGATGCGCCGCAGGTCGTCCGGCTTCGTCGGCATCACCGCGATCTTGTAAACGTCCGCATCCTGCTTCAGCATCGCGTCGTAGATGTCGTCCAGATTCTCCGGTGTCGCGGTCGTGTTGTGGTAGCTGACGACGCGCTTCACCGGCCCGAACCGGCGGATGCCGTCGGCGATGTCGGTCTCGAGGTCGATCCACTCGAACGCCCCCGACACGATGGCCTGCCGGAGCAGCGTCTGCCGTTCCGATTCGGTGCCCGGCCAACGGCCACCATCGACCGGCCGTCGGAACGTCGCCAGCCACGGGCATCCCTTGAACGGGAGCAACCGTTTGAAATCGACGGCCTTCGTGAGGAAGTCGATCCGGACTTCGAGGAACTTCGCCCCCCGCGCCGCGGCCTCCCGGAGTTCGACCTGCATCATTTTGTGGCGCGTCCGGGCCACGACCCCGCACACCTTATCCGGCCCGACTGACATAGCGAAGTCTCGTTCGATCGAATGCGACAGCCACTACGTTACAAGATGACACGCCATTCGTTCAAGGGATTGCGGATTTTTGACGGACCAAGGGACCACTCACTCGGCAAGCCAAACCGGGCACGACCCGCATTCAGGATAGGATTGGCAGGCGCGACATCCATGCTCGCGGTGCGCCGAAATCCGAGGTCAATCGATGGGGGGAGAACGGTTGCTTTTTATCGAGCTGGTGACACTGTAAAACCGGCGCGATCATTGGCATCGCTCGCCGCGAGAGGTAAGATGGGCGAGACTCGGATTCGAGCCGTGTTCGGGAGGGTGGGTCGAGATGGTTTCGCCGATGAGTGGGTTCGCGGTCGCATCCGGTTTACTCGAGCCGCTCCGCGTCTCGTTTTCGCATCGCGTAACAGGAGCGTCGAGCACCCGTGAGATCCCCGAGCCGTTTGCCTTTTTCGGTCGCCATGCACTGAATACGGTCCAACTCGACGATCCGGGCGTCAGCAAGAAGCACGCCTACCTCCAAGTGATCGACGGCTGCCCTCTCATCGTCGACCTCGGCAGTCGCTCGGGCATGCGACTCGGGGGGCTATCCGTTGGGCAGGCTTGGTGGGATCCCGAGCAAACGCTTCAGATCGGGGACTTCGATATCCGAATTTCCGGCCCGTTGCTGCAGCCCGGGGATCGTCCGCAACCGACGGCAGTTCGAGATGGGGACGGAGCCTGTCAGATCGCGCTCGCGTCGGGTTCCGATACCGAGGGGCTGATCCACTGTCCGCTCCGCTGCGCGATCACATTGATCGGTCGTGATCCGGCCTGCAATTTTCGATTGATCGACGAGCGCCTCCGGCAATTCCATGCGGGCGTGGTCCAGACGCCCTCCGACGCTTGGCTGGTCGATCTACTCGGTTCCGGGTCGACCCGCGTCAACGGCCGCGCCGTGCGGAGTTCGATCTTGCAAGTCGGGGACATCATCGGTTTGAACGGCGTGAATTTGGAAGTGCAACTCATCCGATCCGAGTCGTCGCGGAGTGGTTCGAACGGCGTTCTCCAACCGGTGACCACTCGGATGGGTCGTTATTCGCCGGCCGAAGGCCAACCGCTCGTGGAGCAGGTCGGCGATCTCCGCCAGGCGACCCTGTTGATGGCGAGCCTCTTCACGGAGATGAAACGCGAGCAGACGCAGATGATCCAGCGCCAGAACGCGCTGATGGAAATCTTGGTCGATGTCTTTCGGGACGGACGCATCCCCGCTTTGCCACCTACCGACACACTGACACCAGCCCCCGATGCGAGCCCCGCCCCGAAAGAGACCCCGCTGCAAACCCCCCGCATGGCGAAACCGGGGGACGAAGAAGCCCTCGCCAAAGCTCACGAGTGGTTCCTTCACCGCCTGCAATCGTTGAATAAATCGGGTCCGTGACGATCCCAGCTTCCGGCCGACCGGCTCACCGAATAAACAAGCCGTGCGGGTGGTGCGGCGGGCCGTCGCAGAAAAAACGGTCGGACCGACGGGCGAAGCCTTGGGTCGCCGACGAAAGTGACACCGGCAGATATGGCTCCCGCCCGAAGCAAAATAGTATGATGCAACTCCAACCGCCGACCGTCGCATCGAGTACCCCGGCGCCGTCGATTAACATTCGGCGTTGGGCCATTCTGGCTCCCCTCCTGGTCTTCGCGAATCTACTTATCTTCGCAATCGGATGGTACTTGGCCTGGCGTTCCGGTGCCGGTACGGATTTCATAAAAGGCAGAAGCCATTTTACGACAGTAAATATCCTGTCGAAATCGGGGTCCCTCTCCGGACCGGACCTTTTGAACGGGGAGTTGTGGCGGCTATTCACGAATGTGTTTGTCCACATCGGTGCGATCCATCTTCTCGCCAACGTGCTGATGATGGTCGCCCTCGGCACTGTCTCGGAACGAATTTGGGGACGATGGCGTTTCGCGGCGATCTATTTCGGCTCGGCGCTCGCCGGTAGCATCGCCGCGATGGCATTTCACCCCCGCGCGAACGGGGCCACTGCGGTCTTGGCCGGCGCTTCGGGTGCACTGTGGGGCGTCCTATTGTCCATCCTCGTTTGGTACGTCCGATTCCGGAAACGATTGCCACCGGACATGGTACGGGAGTGGCGTCGGAAGCTCGGGGCCGCCCTCTTACTGAACGCACTGATCAGTCTCGTCCCCGGTGTCAGTCTCGAGGCGCATGCGGGAGGCGGGCTCGCCGGTGCGGCCATCGCGACTTGGCTCGACCGAAGCACACGTCCGCACCGGGGCCTGAGTGCTCTGGGAATCGCGGTGTTACTCGGTGGTCTCTTGCTCGGCTTGTTCGGGGCGATGCGCTATTCACCCGCATGGCGAGCACTGCGCGAGCCGACAGCCGATTCGATCGAACCGACACCTCTTCCACCGATCGACCCGGCCCCTGAACGGGCGGCGGTC
>JAYSYN010000078.1:0-6436 GCA_043727575.1 Fimbriiglobus sp. | reverse complement strand
AACTCGAAGCGCACCGGCCCATCGATCCGCCGGCATTCCGCGAGGTTCTCCAGCCACAGCCGGACGGACGTCTCCGAAGCGTCCATGCGGGTGAGGTTGCGGTTCCGCAGCGGCTCGTCCGGCCGGCCGAAATAGTCGGCCGCCTGCGCGTTGTCTTGGACGTGGTAAAAATTGCCATCCGCCGCTTCGACGATCCCGCGCAGCGCGCCCGGCGACTCGAAAAACCCTTGGAAGAGCGCGTTGCTCTCTCGCAGTTCCGCCGTGCGGACGAGTACCTGCGCCTCGACGCCGGCGCGGGACTCTTCGAGTTCCGCTTCGCGGTGGGCCGTGGCTTCGATGTCCCGGTCGCCGCGGCGGCAGGAATAAATCAAGAACAGGTCGATGAAGACTACCCAGCCGGCGTGCTCCAGCCAGCGCCATTCGGAACCGACCGCCGTGCCGTACGCCGATTCGGGCCAGAGCGTACCGCGGAGGATGTGGTCGCCGGCCGTCACGACCGTGGCGGTGAGGATCACGCGCCAATCGCGGTAAAAGGCCAAGAACGTCAGCGAGCCGAAGACGTGGAAGTGCGTCTCGATCCGCCCGCCGGTCAAGTGGATCAACAGCGCGGTGGAGAGCATTTGTCCGACGGCGATGGTGTGCCGGGTCCACGCGCGACCGGGCCGGAGGAGCCCCAGCGCGACGGGGAGCGCGATCACCGCCAAGCCGAGGAGCACGGCGCCCCAGACGTGCGGATGGGTGCGACCGATCGATCCGGCCCACGTCAGCGGCGTCACCCAGAGGGCGAGAACGATGGCGACGAGCCATTGGAAGACGAGCAATCCGGCGAAGAGCCGATCCGTGCGGCGGTAGACCCGCTGGCGGGCCGCTTCGGCGAGTTGGGTCGTCCGCTCGACCCCGGTTCCGTTCCCCATCCGGTCTCTCCTGACGAATTTCACCCGCGGTGCCGGGCATTGCAGACATGATCGAAGTGCGCGGCGGTTATTTGCCGGTCGCTTCGTCGAACAACGGGCAGCCGAAGACGGGCCGCGTCACCGCCGGCGAGTCGGATTCCGTCAGCAAGCGCTTCCACTCGGCGATTTGGCGGTCGATTTCGGGGGCCGCGCTCCGCGCGGGGGCGGCGCCGCCGCTGAACCGCAAGCGGCCGTCGGCGTCGTACAGCACCGCGTGCCCGGACGTGCGGACACCGTACGATTGGGCAATGGTTCCACCTTCATCGCGTTCCGCTCGGAGGCCGGCCGATTCCCAATTCCGGCCCGTCCACCAATCGGGTTCGGCGCCGAGGTGGCCGACAAAGATGATGCGAACCTTGCCGAAATTCGGGTCGAGCCGGGCCATGACCACGAGCGCCGAGCGGGCGCACGGGCACTTCGGGTGAACGAACAACATCAGTTCCGGGGAGGTCGATTCCCGGCGGATCGGGACGCGACCAACTCGGCCGGGTGTGGAATCGTAGGCGGCCCAATACGCCATCCCCACCCCGAGCGCGAGGAGCCAAGCGGCGGTCACCGAGATCGGGCCGAGGTGTTTCATCCGGGAGATGATCGAAGCGCGCGGGCGTTCCGTTGCGTTCAAGTCGAGGCGTCGAGCACGTCGCGGACTTTCGCGGCCAATTCGGGGGGCGAGAAGGGCTTCTGCAAAAAGTTCACCCCTTGTTGCGACAGGCCGTGCCGGATGACGGCGTCGTCGGTGTAGCCCGAGACGAACAGGATGCGGATCCCGGGGAAGCGCCGCGAAATCTGTTCGGCGACCTCCGGCCCGCCGAGGCCGGGCATCACGACGTCGGTGATCAAGAGATCGATCGCGCCCGTCCGGGTGTCGGCCAGCGCGATGGCTTCGTGCCCATCGACGACGTCGAGGACGGTATAACCGCACGCGCACAAGACGTGCCGCGTGAGAGCCCGCACGCCGTCTTCGTCTTCCACCAACAGGATGGTTTCGGTCCCGCGGGGCGGGGGTTGGAGGCCGGATTTCCTCGGCTTCTCCGCGAGGGCTCCCTCGGCGCGGGGCAAGTAGATGTGGAACGACGTGCCGGACCCTACGGCCGAGAAAACGTCCAAATGCCCGGCCGATTGGCGGACGATGCCGTAGACCGTGGCCAAGCCCAGACCGGTGCCTTTGCCGGGGCCCTTGGTGGTGAAGAACGGCTCGAAGATTTTCGTTTTCACCTCGGGTGTCATGCCCGTGCCGGTGTCGGAGATCGCAAGGAGCACGTACGGACCCGGCGCGACTTCCGGGTGCGCGAGGGTGTGGCTCGGATCGAGTTCGACGTTGCGGGTTTCGATCAGCAACCGGCCGCCCTTCGGCATGGCATCGTGGGCGTTCACCGAAAGATTCAGAAGGACTTGTTCGATCTGCCCGGCATCGGCTTTCACCTTGCCCAAGTCGGGGGCGAGCGACGTGACGAGCAGAATATCTTCGCCGATGACGCGCCGGAGCATCTTCTCGGTTTCTTCGGCGATCTCGTTGAGGTCGAGCAGGCGCGGCGTCAGCACTTGCTGGCGGCTGAAGGCGAGCAATTGCCGGGTCAGCCCGGCGGAGCGCGTCCCCGCTTTGTGGATCTCCACGAGCAAATCGCGGGTCGAGTCGCCCGGCCGCAAATCTTGGAGGAGCAGTTCGCTGTACCCGTTGATGATCGTCAGCAAATTGTTGAAGTCGTGGGCGATGCCGCCGGCGAGTTGACCGACGGCCTCCATTTTCTGCGATTGCCGGTACTGGCTCTCGAGCAGTTTGCGCCCCGTGATGTCCGATTGCGTGCCGACGCAATGCGTGAGTCGCCCTTGGGTGTCCCGGACAGGGGAAATCGAAAGCTCGTTCCAAAAGGTCGTGCCGTCTTTGCGGTAGTTCAAGATTTCGAGCTTGCAGCCGTCCTCCGTTCGGAGGGTCTCGCGGATGCGTTGTACGGCGGCCGGATCGGTGTGCGGGCCCTGCATCAAGCGGCAGTTGCGGCCGACGACTTCGGCCGAAGAGTAGCCGCTCATCGCTTCGAAGGCCGGGCTGACGTACACGACCGGGTTGTCCGGCCGCGTCGAGTCGGTGATGACGATCCCTTGCGTCGTCGCCCGGATTGCCCGGTCGCGCAGTTGCAGTTCTTCTTCGGACCGCTTCCGGTCGGTGATATCCCACGCGATGACCCCGACGCGGCGATCCGCGCCGTCTTGGAGTGGGAATTTCATCACGAGCCACGTCGCCAGCTCCCCCGCCGCCGTCCGGCCGGTCTCTTCCAATTGGACGACCCCGTTCCGCGCCAAACAAGCCGTATCGCTGGCCCGGAACAATTCGGCCGTCTCTCGAGGCCAGAAATCGAAATCGGTCTTGCCGAGCCAATCGGCCGGTTCCGGGTCGAACTGCCGTCGCCACGTCGGGTTGGCGTACACGTAGCAGCCGGCTTCGCATTTGATGGTGACGACCGACGGGCTGTTATCCATGAAAGCGCGGAACCTCTCCTCGCCCGCGCGGACGGCGTCTTCCGCCCGTTTGCGATCCGTGATGTCCTGCACTTGGCCGACGTATTGGAACGGCCGACCCGCCGAATCGCGGACCAGAGAGACGTTTGTCAGGCCCCACAATGTACGACCGTCGCGATGGCGATAGCGCTTCTCGATCTGGAAGAACGTCCGCTCCCCCGCGAGAAGCGATACGCGATTCGCGAGACTCTCGGCCACGTCGTCCGGGTGCGTGACGCCCGCTATCGTCATCCCGATCATCACCTCGGCGGCGTAGCCGAACATCGCGCCGAAGGCGGCGTTGACCCGGACGAAGCGGTTGTCGATGTCGGTGAGGACCATGGCCACGCCGGTGTCGTCGAACGCCCCCCGGAATTGCTCTTCGTTGCGGCGGAGGGCCTCGAGGGCTTGCCGTTCCCCGTCGCGGAGTTTGCGCTGTTCGATCGCATGAGACACTGCGGAGCCGAGCCGCCCGAGCCGATCTTTCAAGAGGTAATCGGTCGCGCCGCATTTGATCGCTTCGACGGCCGTCTCTTCGCCGATGGAACCGGACACGATGAGGAACGGGATAGCGGGGGCGATCTCCCGTTTGATTTCGAGCGCCCGCAACGCGTCGAACTGGGGCAGGTTGTAATCGCACAGGATCACGTCCGGTTCCGCGGACAATTCGCGCCGGTATTCCGGCTCGGTTTCGACGCGGACGACTGTGGATTCGATCCCGGCGTTCGCCAAGGCGCGCAGCAGCAATTTCGTGTCGGCCGGATCGTCCTCGACGACCAAAATCTGGATCGGAATGCCGGACATGGGCCTATCCTTTCGCGGCGGTCACAGGTCGGTTCAGCAGCAACCAATAGAACCCGAGTTGGCGCACGACCTCCGTGAATTGGTCGAAATCGACCGGTTTGACGATGTAGCTGTTGGCGCCCAAGTGGTAACTCTCGACGAGATCGCTTTCCTCTTGAGACGAAGTCATCACCACGACCGGGATCGCCCGGGTCCGCGGGTCGGCTTTGATCCGCTTCAGGACTTCCACCCCGTCTACCTTGGGCAACTTCAAATCGAGCAATACGAGTTTCGGGCGGGCGGGCTCCGCCCCCGGAGCGAACAGGAAATCGAGTGCCTCCTCGCCGTCGCGCACCACGTGAATCGCGTTGGTTAAATGGTGTTTTTGCAAGGCGTGGAGCGCCAGTTTGACGTCGTTCGGATTATCTTCGACCAGTAAAACTTCGATTGCATTATCGTTCATGGGGCTCGATTTCCTGCGGCAATGTGAAGAAAAACGTCGCACCGCGATCCGGCTCCGCTTCGGCCCAGACCCGACCGCCGTGGCGGGCGACGATGCGCTGGACGATGGCGAGCCCCACGCCCGTCCCTTCGTAATCCTCGGTGCGGTGCAGCCGCTGGAAGACGGTGAACAGCTTCGAGGCGTAGCGCATGTCGAACCCGACGCCGTTGTCGCGAACATAATACCCCGGTCCATGGACCTCCGGCAACGCGCCGATTTCGACGATGGCCCGCTCGCATTTTGACGTGTACTTCACGGCGTTGGACAACAAGTTGAGGAAGACCTGCTTCAAGAGAGATCGGTCGGCCGAGCAGGTCGGAAGTTTGTGCAAATGGCATTCCAAGACTCGGTCCGGGACCTTCGGCCGGATCTCGTTCCAGCATTCCTCCACGAGACCGCGGACGTCGACGAGCCGCCTCTGGAGCGGCTTCCGGCCGAGCTTGGAAAACGCGAGCAGGTCTTCGATCAGGCGGCCCATTCGCGCCGCGCCGGCGCGGATGTCGCCCAGATAGACCCGCGCTTCGTCCGGGAGCGACGACCCGTAGTCGTCGACCAAGATTTTCGAGAATCCGTTGACGGCCCGGAGCGGGCCGCGCAGATCGTGCGACACGGAATATGAGAACGCTTCCAGTTCACGATTCACCTGTTGGAGCTGGGCCGTCCGCTCGGCGACCCGCTTCTCCAAGTCGGCGTTCAATTCGCGGATTTCCCGCTCCGTATTCCGCCGCTCGGTGATGTCCTCCCAAGTGCCCAAAATGCCCGTCACCCGGCCCGCACTGTCGTGAAGGGGCATCTTGTTCGTATCGAGCCAAATCGTCGATCCATCCGCCAGCGTCATCGATTCGACGATGTGGAACCGCGGCCGGTCGGCGTCCATCACTTCGCGGTCGACGCGGAGGAATTGCTCGCTTTGCTCCGGCGTGATCGAGGGGAGTTCGGCGTTGCTGCGGCCGCGGATGCCCGCCGGGTCGTCCAAGCCCATCGCGTCGGCGACGACGCGGTTGCAGCCTTGGTAGAGGGAGTCCCGATCTTTCCAGAAGACGCCGATGGGGATGCTGTCGAGCACGACCCGCAGCATCGCCCGGTTCTCGCGGAGCGCTTCCTCGGCCATTTTTTGATCGTGGATGTCGGTGGCCGTGCTGTACCATTTTTCGACCGCCCCGCCGGCGAACGAAGGGATGCTCCGCCGCAAGTGCCAGCGGTAGTCGCCGGTCGCGACGCGCAAGCGGTATTCGCACTCGCAGAGTTCGCCCGAGCGGCGAGCTTCGGCCCAGTTGTGCCGGTACAATTGCTGGTCCTCGGGGTGGATCAAGTTGATCCATTCGGGTCGGGGGAGCGCCCCGACTACCTCGTCGACTCGCCGATTTTGAAAATCGATCCGATCGTCCGCGTCGGTTGTCCAAACGATCTGCGGCATTGAATCGGCGAGTTGTCGGAACCGCGCCTCACTCAAGCGCAACGCGGTGTTGGCCGCTTCCAATTCGGCCATGCGCAGGGCGACCTCCCGCTCGAATTCCGCCGGCCCCCGGATGTGCAACAACTTCGGCATGGACGCGAACAGCGCGATCACGGTCGCCCACGACGCCAGCGCCGTCAACCACTTCACCACCCCGGCGAAGCGGTAGATCGGCTCGTAAAAGATGATCGCTTCGATCAAGTGCGTGGTGCCGCAACTGAAGATGAACAAACCGAACAGCACGAACAA
>JAYSYN010000077.1:0-6456 GCA_043727575.1 Fimbriiglobus sp. | reverse complement strand
TTCGTAGGTGAGTTCCCCGTCGCGGTTGATGAACTGCCAGCCTTCGAAGTCGATGTGCCGGGCTAAATCTTCCGACCATGCGTGCACGACTGCCGGCTTGAACGTCAGCACCAGCACTTTCGTCCAGCCCATCGATTTGGCCAGTTGATAGGCGGCGAAGGTCTTGCCAAAGCGCATCTTCGCGTTCCACAGGAAGTGCGGCGTGTGCCCCGGTTGCTCCGTCTTGGCTTGGGTGAAATAGTCCGCCGTGCGGTCCACCGCGTCCTGCTGTTCGGGCCGCAGGCCGAAGCTCAGCGTGCGGTCTTCCACGTTCGCGCTGCGCTGGCGCACGGCGAGTATCGCCGCCCGCACCTGATTGACGGTGCAGCGGAAGACTTCGTGCGAGACGTTTTTGATGCCCCGCGCCTTGAGATGCCGGTGGACGTCGTGGTCGGTGAAGCTCGACCCGTCCGCCCGCATCGCGGATTCGACCAGCTTGGTCTCGCCGGTCATCAAGCCGCTGGGGAACTGCTCGGAAATCCGATCCACCGCCGACCGCTCGGTGTAACCGACCTTCAGCAACCCCGCATGGTCCGGGTGCGTGCTGGCGAAGGCGTAGATGGTCGGAGTCGCGGGCGGACGGGCGGGGAAGAAGGTATCGAGGGACACGGCTGATATTTCCCCGCTATTCGGTATCGGGCAGCGAAACGAGAATGGATTCGATCGCGGGAATCAAGGGCGGAATCACCTTTGTCACCGTGTCGTAAATCACATCGACCCGGAGGACATCGTACCCGTGAATCAGTCGGTCCCGCATCCCGGCCATCATCGCCCACGCCACCTCGGGGTGGGCCTCCCGCAGCGGCATCGACAGTCGCTTCGCGGCTTCGCCGACGATTTCGAGCCGACGGCAGACCGAATCGATCTTTTCAATGGTGGCTGCGAACTCGTCCGCCGTCATCGGACCGAGATAACCGATCGCCAACCGCATCGAATTCAAGATGTCCGCAACGCTCGCCCTATCCTTGTTCATAAATGGTCCTGGCCTGATCGAGGATGTGGTTGCGCCGGTACGGATTGCGGCTTTGCTCGACTCCGAGCCGCTCGGCGACATCCACTTTGCGACCCAGCAGGGCCGCGAACTCTTCCTCCAAATCCATCAGCTTGTGCGCCCAGGGTCCGGCGTCGTCGCCGATGAACCGCACGAGAAAATCCACATCGCTGGTCGCCGGATCGAAATCCTCGCGCAGAGCGGACCCGAACACGGCGAGTTCGCTCACGCCGTGCTTCCGGCACACGGCGGCGATCGCCTCCAGCGGCAACGCGACGCGCAGTTGTTCGGGTCGGGTCAGTACCATGCCTTCATCCTACCGGGCGGCCGGGTGTTACCGTGCATCGTACCAGCTTACTCGTCGTCTTCGGCAATCGCCTCATCGAGCGTGCTCATGGTGGGGTCCATCGGGCGGACGATCTTCTCGATGAAAGCGATCTCGGCTTCGGTCAGCGCGTATTTCCGATAGAGTTCCGCGTCCGTCCAACGCTTCGTCCATTCCTGCGTCGGCACGAAAGTGTAGACCTTACGTGTAACGTGCTGGGATGGCTTGTGCAGAAGAATTAGGAAGCGAGTCAGCCGGCAGAACAAGTACGACAGTACATTCTCCGCTTGATTCTCCGACTCGAGCGGGCCGATGCAGAGGTACGTTTCCGACGAGATGCTTCCCGGCTCACCGATAAAAGGCGTACTGATGATCCGGTGCGGGTATGTGTCCTTGTTGCCGGTTCCAGGTGCTGCATAGCTTGCAAAAAGCTTCCATTTGTCGATCAACTCCGTTCCAGTCGTGATCGAACTGCGAGATGCATAACCCGTACCGGCATTCTGGTAGACACGCAAATCATCAACACTCTTTATTGTCTTGCCCTTAAATGTTGTGTCCAATGCGAACGGCTTTCTAGAACTCACCAACTCTTCGAATCGTTTGCCTTTAGGTAGCGATAACGATTTCGATTGCCCGCTCTCGACGGCAACGACCTTCTTGAGAATCGACAGCCCTTCATTGAATCGGATGAAAACGTCCACGCCCTCTTCGAGAAGCTGGCGCTCGGCGGTGGAGACGGGCCAGTCCTTGAAGTGGGTGCTCACGCGGCAAGGGCCGCGATTGTCCCGATCCCAGACGAAGTAACAAACGCCTCCTTTGAGACCGACCCCTGGGAATACGTCCGATGCGCTGAGATAGTCGTCGATGGAGCGAACGCGGTCATCGGCGAGCATCGATTCCCGAAATTCATCCAGCCCCTTGCCGCCGGCGAACCAGCGGGCCGGAATGACCATACACAAATAGCGGGGTTCGAGCTTCTTGGCCTGCTCCACGAAACGGTGGTAGATCGGCGCCGCGCTCCGGCCGTAGCCACCGTCGCTCAACTGATACGGCGGATTCCCGATGATCACGTCGAACTTCACTTTGAAAATCTCCCGCGGGTCGATGTTGTGGATGAACGGATAGGCATACGTTTCCAGCGCTTCGTCACGCTCGTACTCCCCGGCACTCGCCCCGCAGTGCGCGCATTTCCCGCTCTTCCACTCGTGGTCCACCTTCGGCAACCGGATGTTGCCCTCGCGCTGCTTGAACTGCGTCGCGATGCTGTACTTGCCATCCGCCTTCTTGGAACAGTAGACCGAGCGCCGGCTGATGAGCGAGGTCAACTCCGTGGTGGCCAGGCCGAACACCTGCTTGGTCAGGACATGGTCGATGCGGGTTTGCTCATCCGGGATTTGCCCTTTCAAGCCCTCGTTCAGGCGGCGGGCGATCTCGCGCGGGAAGACGCCGCTCTTGCACATCGGGTCGAGGAACGTCGTGTCCGGGCTGCGGAATAACTCCGGCGGGAGCAGGTCGAGCATCGCGGCCGCGAGCTTGGGCGGGGTGAACACTTCGTCCGCACTCAGGTTCGCCAAGCAGGTGAGGATATCCGGGTTATGGCCGTTCATCGGCGACCTCCGCATCGGCCACTTTGAGGTAGTGGCACGGGGCGCGTTCGCCCACCGGTTCGGGCAGGTAGACGCTCTCCCCGTAGTCGCTGAACAGCGGCGAACCGGCGTAGTGGGCGTCTTCGAGCAACTGGCCGAACTGGAAGTCCCGCCGCTTCAGCAGCGCCCCGTTGAGCGGCGACCATTCGCTGAACACGATCGACTCTCCCGCGGCGGTCCGGTACGTCAAGGCATCCCCTTGCACGATGTTCAACTCCAAGATGAATGCGGCCGCTTTCCGCGCCGGTTCCGGCAACGGTTCCCCGAACCGCTTTTCATGGGCCGAAGCCACGATCTCGAGCATCCGCACCCGGCAAGCGGCGATATTGTCCGGCAACAGGTCGATCCCGTACAGGCTCGAGACCGCCAAGATCGCATCGCGCTCCCACCGCTGGCGGTTGCGGGCGTTCTGCTTGTCCACGGTCCTCAACTTGCGCCGCAGCACTTCGGCGAGGAAGTTCCCGTTTCCACAGGCGGGTTCGAGGAAGCGGGAGTCGATGCGCTCGCACTCGGCCTCCACGAGGTCGAGCATGTCGGCGACGAGCCCCGGCGGCGTAAAGACCTCGCCGTGGTCGATGATCCGCCGCCGGGAGTTCGTGTTGAGTGACATCGGGTGTCAATGTACGGACGGGCAGCGATTACCGGCGCGCGGCGCCCTTCACTTCTTCGCCGTCGGGGGCAGGATCATCTTGAAGGGTTGATCTTTCTTGTCGAGGTTGCGGTTCAAATCGACGGGGTCGAGGTCGACCTTCGCGCCGGCTTCGGGGACCTCGGCGTTGGCCGACCAGAGGATGGCGTTCACCACCGTCCGGCGGAAATTCTCGTCGCCCCAATTGCGGTGGTTGTGCCCGCCGGTGAAGCCGAAGGCCCGGCCTTTGTTTTCGCGCTCGTAGGCCCAGGCCAGCGTCTCGATGCGGCCGAGGTGCTTCTTCGCGTCGGCGGTGCCGCGCTTGTCGTCCGGCGGTAACGCTTGCAGAATCGGCGTGACGTTCTTGGCGTCTTTCACGTCCGCGCCGTCGCCGATCCAGTGCATGTTGAAGTACCATTCGTCGTTGATTTCGAACGGCTTGACCCCGCGTGCGATGGGGTGCTTCGGCAGCGTGCGGATGTTCGCGTCCCAATGCGGGTTGGTGCTGACGCGCGGATCGTAGTAGCCGCCCATCCACGAGACGACGGTGTCGCCGTGCTTCGGATCGTAATCGACGGCGTAGTGCATGTTCACCCAGCCCGCGCCGGCGTCGATGTGCTTCTGGAGCAGTTTCAACCGGTCTTTCTGAACGACCGGGTGCCCGCCGCGACCATCCATGTAGAAGACCAGCGCGGCGGCGCCGTCGAAGACTTTCTCGTCCTTCGGCCAGCCGTCGCGTACCATCACGGGCCAAACGCCGGGTGTTTGCTTCAGCAGGTTCATCAAGAGGGCGGTGCCGGCGAAGAATTCGTGGTCGCCGGGGCCGTGGCTCTTGGAGCCGGCGACGAGGACGATCTTCTTGCCTTTGAAATCGGCCGGGGGTTCGACGCCGAGCGCGACCTTCGATTGATCGAACGGATCAAAGCCGAGTTCCTTGAGTTGCTCCGGGGTCGCGGCATTCTTCGCGGGTTCGGCCGCCGTGGCACCGACTGCGAAAATCAGGGACGCGAGGGAGGTTCGCCAGAGCATGGGAGGGCTTCCGGGTAAGGGGCGGGTGCGCGAGCGGTATGACAACAAAATAGGAACACGCCCCGCCCGCGGCCGCAAGCGGATTTTCGGGCCGCGACCCCGCCGAGGTTCCCCGCATTGAAGCCGATTCCCACCGCGGACGATTTGTACGCGCTGTTCCCCGCCGGGACGGACCGCCCCGGATTGACGCCCGTTGCCCCGGAGGAGATGCCCGAGCCGTACCGGGGCTTGCTGGTTCACACGCATCACATGACCGTGACGGTCGAAGGATTTTACGGGCAACCGGTGACCGTGGCCGTCCTCGATAGTGTCCGCCGAGGTGACGTGTACGGGCGAAAGATTTTGCTGTCGTTGGCAGAGAGCGGCGAGGTCGTGCAGTTCGGGATGATCGAGGTCGATTTGGCCGCGTTATCGGAGCACGTCCGGGCCGAAATCGTCGCGGGGAAGACGCCGCTCGGCCGGGTGCTGATCGAAAACGATGTGCTGCGGTCGATCCGACCCCTCGGGTTCTACCGCGTCGAACTCGACGCCGCGATGTGTACCTGGTTCGGGTTGAAGGAACCCCAAATGACCTACGGCCGGCTCGGGGTGATCTTCACGGGGGATCGTCCGGCGATCGAAGTGCTGGAGATTTTGGCGCCGGTGAGCCGTTGAGCGACAATCTCAAACGAACAAATCTTCCGGTCCGCTGAGGTAAACCAAAGCCCCGGTGTCGGTCCACTGTTCGACGTGGTCGCTATCCGCTTCGGCGCGTTGGTAATCCCCGGCCCGCATGCGGGTGGGACCGACGAGGATCGTCCCTTCAAGGACGACGCACTCCTCGGCGCCCCGGTGCGAGTGGGCCGGCAACCGCGCACCGGGCGCCAACCGCAGCAGGCAAGTCACCACGCCGCGGGATTTGTCGCGGTGCAGCAAGCGGAACCTAACGCCCGGGACCGGTGTCGGGCGAAAGCTGGCCTCACCGGCGAATCGGAACACGAAACCTTTCGGGGGCGCGATCGCTCCGAGCACCGCCGCTTTGATGGTGGACGGCGGCTCGACCGGCGGAATCGAAGCCGCGACGGCCAAGAAAACCGCTTCAAACTCGGCGGTCTCGCTCGATTCGGCCGCGCGATCGCCGAAGCATTCCGATTGCAGTCCTTGCGTCGCCGTATTCACACCGACCTCAGTTCTTTAGTCGTCCGTTCGGAAGCGCTCTCGCAATCGGATCATCCCGAGCCGGATCCGCGTTTTCACGGTGCCCAAGGGCAACGCCAACCGCTTCGCGATTTCCTCGTGGGTGCAACCCTCGAAGAAGGCCAAGCGGATCGGGTCCCGTTGATCCGGCGGTAGTTCCGCCAAGCCCCCGTCCAGTACCGCCGCCGACTCCGCCGCCTGCAAGCCGCGACCCGGTTCCGTCTCGATCCCCGCTTCGGGTATCGCCGTCGTCGAAGTCGTCGGCCGCTTCCGCAACCGGTCGAGGGCCCGCGACCGCGCCAGCATCAAAATCCAACCTTCCGGGGTCGAGCGAGCGGAGTCGAATCGACCGGCCCGGTTCCAAACTTGAATAAACGTCTCTTGGAGTACGTCGTCGGCGTCCGTCCGGTTTCGCAAAAGCTTCAATAAAAGTCCATAGACCCTTGCGGCGAAGCGATCGTAGAACGCCGCGAACGCCTCCGCATCGCGGTCGGCGTCGATTTTTCGGAGTAATTCCCCATCCGCCGCTGCCATCGCCGAGCCCCGAGTCGAGTACCAACGGGCTATTTTAGTCGCTTTTCGCTCCGCGAAAAGTAGCTGCGACCAACCGGAGCTTTCCGCG
>JAYSYN010000076.1:0-19570 GCA_043727575.1 Fimbriiglobus sp. | reverse complement strand
CCGACGATCCGCAACAGCGCGATGTCCGACTCCGGGTCGGTCCGGACCAAATCCGGGATGAGGATGCGACCGTCGTTGAGCGTCACCGTGATCTCGGTCGCTTTCGCCCCGGCCACGACGTGGTTGTTCGTGATGACGAACGTCCCCCGGTAGCCGGGGAGTTGAACGAGCACGCCCGAGCCCGATTCTTCCGTCGGCTTGTTCTTGGCCGCACCCGGCGCCGCCGGTTTGATAGCATCGACCGACACGACCGCCGGCATGATTTTTTGCACAAGCGACTCGAACCGCGCCGGGACCGGAGCGCCCGGCTTGTCGTCGATCGAGCCGGGCGGGGCGACGGGGAGATCGCCGGACGGCGCGGCGATAGCGAGCCGCGGGGACGACAGCGAGTCGCCGGCCCACCCCCCGGCGAACGCCATCCCGAGGATGGCGGCGGTCAACAGCGCGGATCGGAATCGCATGGTCATACCCCGTGTCGAATTCCGGACGTGGGAACTCACCTGCAATTTACCGCGCGAGTCCAGAGGGCTTGACCGAAAGAGGAGCCGCCACGAGAAAAGTCGCGTCGCGCGCCGATATCAAACGAAAAAAGCCCGCGGGTCTCGCGACCGGCGGGCTCGGAATTTCCGTCTCGACAGGAACCTACTTGCCGAGTTCGGCTTGGACGACCGCGTAGTCCCGTTCGGAGTCGTCGTGGCTGTCGCGGATGTCACCCCAAGCCATGTCGGAGTGGACTTCCATCCAGTCGGAGTCTTTCTCGACGTCGGCTTGGCAGGTGACGCACATCACGCAGTAGGGAAGCGCGTTCAGCCGCGCCAGTGGGATTTTCTTCGAGCAGACATCGCAAATCCCGTAGCGACCCTGTTTGATCCGCAACATGGCGAGATCGATCTGGGACACTTCCTTCGCCTCGAATTGGGCGAGTTGCGACGTCATTTCGTCGCCGCTGTTGCCAAACGCCGCATCGGCCACGTCCCCGGTCGGATGGGCCATCGAGTGGCCGAGATCCTGCAAGTCGCGGCTCAAGCGTCTGCGCAATTCGTTGCGGCGCACGGTGAGTATTTTGGTGATCTTCTGGAGAGCATCGATGCGAGCCATGGGAGTCCTCCTCGCGTGCTGAGA
The DNA here is from genome assembly GCA_043727575.1 of Fimbriiglobus sp. GTDB lineage: Bacteria > Planctomycetota > Planctomycetia > Gemmatales > Gemmataceae > JALHQU01. The sequence goes on along the minus strand of JAYSYN010000076.1, from coordinate 18,448 downwards.
CTGCAAACCCGATCCGTCAACCGACAAGAGTACCCAAGTGTAGGTGCCGCTTATCAGCAAAAAATGCCGGCGTTGCAATTTGCCCGAGATTCCCGCGGAACCATCGCAGAAAAATGCGTCGGTTCGGTTCGTGGGTCACTCGGTGTTACGCAAATCATCGGCCGATGAAAACCGATGCAGTGGCTATCGACCGGGTTCGGGAAATTATTGCGGGCTCGGGAAGAAATTCCCGAGTTGATCAGCGGAGAAAGCAGATCGTGTGCCGTCGATTTTTTATTCTGCCGAATTCGCGTCGAGCAGCTTGAGGAAGTCGCGCAGCCACGCGGGATGGGCCGGCCAAGCGGGCGCGGTCACGAGATTGCCTTCGACGATCGATTCGGTCGCCGGGATGTCGGCGAACTTCCCGCCGGCGAGGGTGACATCGGGTCCGACGGCGGGGTAGGCCGCGCAGACGCGGTTGGTCAACACCCCGGCCGCGGCGAGGATCTGCGGTCCGTGGCAAATCGCGGCGACCGGTTTGTTCTCGTCGAAAAAATGGCGCACCATGCGCAAAACTTCCGCGTTGAGTCGGAGATACTCCGGCGCCCGTCCGCCGGGGATCACGAGGGCGTCGTAATCTTCGGGGCGGATGTCCGCGAAGGTCGCGTTCAGCGCGAACAGGTGCCCAGGCTTCTCGGTGTAGGTCTGGTCGCCTTCGAAGTCGTGGATGGCCGTGCGGACTTTGTCCCCGGACTCTTTGCCCGGACAGACGGCGTGGACGGTATGCCCGACCATTTGCAGGGCTTGGAAAGGCACCATCGTCTCGTAGTCTTCGGTGAAGTCGCCGACGATCATCAGGATTGTTTTCGCGGCCATACTCTCTCCGATCGAGTTCGGATACTCGGGCGTCCTCCGCCGCTACTTCTTCTTTTTCTTCTTCCCGTTCGGCTTCGTACCATTCGCCCCCGGTTGCGTTCCTTTCGGATCGTTGCGGATCTGGCGTTGGGTTTCGGATTGTTGCTGGATCTCTTCCATCTTCGCTTTCATCCGCGCCATGAAGCCGGTCCCTTTGACCGGGGGAGGCGTCGGCGTTTGCTTGGCCCCGGAGGTCGAGGTTCCGCCGCTCGGCGTCACCGGCGACAAGGCCAACGACACGGTGCTGCCGGGGCCTTTTTTCCGCTTGATGAGCCACTTTTCCGTGAGGCCCCACGACGTGCTGGCGATGAAGTACAAACACATCCCCGCCGCCATCTTGTAGAAGAAAACCGCCATGACGAGCATCATGATCTTCATCATCCGCTGCTGCATTTCCTGCTGCTCGTCCATCGCCGGCGGCATCGTCAACTTCTGATGGATGAACATCAGCGTCACCGCGATCAGCGGCAAGATATTCAAGTACGGCCCGAGGTACACGGTGCCGCCGAGGCTGCCGAACTCGCTGAGGAACGGGACGCCCTCGCCGAACTTCACGAGCATGTCCGGCGCGGCGAGATTCGGCATCCAAAGGAACGACTCGAGTCGGAAGAAGATCGATTCTTGCAGACAAAAGTACAAGCCCATGAAGACGGGCAACTGCGCGAACATCAGAATGCAGCCGCTCATGCTCGACAGCGGATTGACGCCGTTTTGCACCATCAGCTTGGTGCGTTCTTGGTTGAAACGCTGGTAATCGCCTTTGTACTTCTCTTCGAGCTTGGCGATCTCGGGCTTCAGCAGGGCCATTTTCTCTTGCGTCTTCGCCATCACTTGCTGCTGCTTGCGGCTCGGCAAGAATAAGAGCATCCGCACCATCACCGTCAGCAACAAGATGTCGAGGCCCCAAATCGGCACGTATTCGTGGAGGAAGCCGAGGATGCCGTGCATCCGGTTCGTCATCCAGATGACGATGTCCGACCACCAGATCGAATTCGCGAGCCGGCCGAAGAAGTTGGGCGAGTGGTAATCGGCGAGCGTTTTCAGCGTCAGTTTGTCGAGGTAGCGATCCGTCAGCGCGGGATCGACGGCGCGATCGCCACCGAGTTGATTCAGCAGGCGGACTTTCATCGGCCCGTTGTAGATGACGTAACTGTGCGACACCGGCTTGCCGTCTTGCGGATCGATCGGGTTCGCCACGGCGCGGACGGTGATGTCGCCCAAAGCGGGCTTGTCCGCGAGGTCCGACGGCAGCGGCTCCCGGCTCGGGCGGACGTAGCTCCAGAGGTTCTTGCGGGCGTCGTCCGGCATCGCGTCGTCGATGGCCAAGACGCTGGCGAAGTACTGGGTGCCGACGCCGGCGTAGGTGAACGTGTTCCCCTGCGGTTCGATTTTATTCCCGCCGTGCCCGGTGGTGACCGACGCGGAATCTTGGATGTCCCGCTTGGGGGTGCCGGACGGCGTGACCCAGCCGATGAGGGCGTTGCGGTAGGTCGAGGTGTACCACTCCCCTTCGACGGGCAGGCCGCGGGCGCCGCTGATTTGGTACTTGAAGCGGGCGCGATCTTTATCCGTCGACCGGCCGGGGAGCGCTTCGAAGTCGAGCTTCATCCCGACGTGGTAATCTTTCGGGCCGAGGGTGAAGGTCTTGCGGATCTTGAGGAAATACGGTGCGTCGAGGGTCGTCTCGAAGACCACCTTGGCGTCCGACCCGTCGACCGACGGGATCTGTTCGGCGATCTTCCAAAGCCGCTCGGCGAGTTCGCCGGACGGGTAAGAATCGGATTCTTCCCCGCGGCGGAGCTTGTCGCCGACACTCGGGTAGTGCGACAGCGTGTACGACGGTTCCGCGAGGCGGAGCGAACCGCGGGGCACTGGGCCCGCTCGCAAACCCGGATAGGCGTTTTCGTCGAAAATCGAAGTCCGGTCGTCGCTGCCCTTAGTGAACCCATGGAAGCCGGGGATCAAATGCAAGCGCCGATTTTTGCCCTCGCCGTCTTTCGCATCCCGGCCGCCGCGGGTCGATTCGTCGAACTTCGGCAAAATCGCCTGTTGGATCGCCGCACCTTGGTTGCTGAGCAGGATCTGCTGGAAGCAGTCGGCGTTGCCGAGGGCCACGAGGATGATCGGGTCGCTCGGTTTGACCTCGGGCGCCGGCGCGGCCGGTGCCGGCTTCGGCGTTTCGACGATTTTGGCGGGGGCTCGCACGGTCGCGGCGACGCCGGCGAGCGCCTGCACGCTTTCCGGCTGGACGAATTCGGGCGGCGTCGGACGGACCGGCTTCGGAAAATAGGTTTTGTCGATGTACCACCACGCGGCACCCAGGCCGGTGGCGAGAGTCGCGAATAAAACGATGCGGATCAACAAACTGCGGTTCATCGGGGCGATTCTCCGCCGCGGCGCGGTCGCGGCGCAGGCAAGCCTATGTTACGGAACGGAGCCGCATCGGTCACGCTCGGTGCGATGCGGGGAGGAGAGGACTTCGGAGTTCTACCGCCCTTCGCGGAGGCGGTCGCCCAAGAAGTTTTCGAGGTCGGGGATATCGTAAATCTTTTTGATGGTCTTTTCGACTTCGTATTCGACCCGCTTGAAATTGATCACGTCGTCTTGGAGCACCACGTAGCAGGCGCGCCAGTTGCCGTCGCGCGGCTGACCGACCGAGCCGACGTTGCAAAGCGTCTTTTTGCCGTCGAGTTTGTACGCGTATTGCACATCTTCCGGGCTGAGGAACTGCAGCGACTCCGTGAACACACCCGGCACGTGGGTGTGCCCTTGGAAACAGTAACGCTCGACGAGCGTGAAGATTCGCTCCATCTTTCGCTGGTTATAAATGTCTTCGGGGAAGACGTACTCGTTGAGCGGATTGCGGGCCGAGCCGTGGACGAAGAGATACCCGTCTTCTTTGTGGGATCGCGGTCGTTCGGCCAAGAAGTCCCAACGCTTTTCGCGGAGGGCGCGGGCTTCGGTGCCCGATTCTAGTTGCTGGCGCGTCCAGAAGATGGCCCGCTCGGCGGAGGCGTTGAAACCGTCCGGGTCGAACATGGCCCCTTGGTCGTGATTGCCCATGAGTACGAGCTTGGCTTCCATCACCAAATCTACGCATTCGCGGGGATTGGGGCCGTACCCCACGACGTCGCCCAGACAGTAAATGTCGGTGATGCCTTGGGATTTGATGTCCGCCAACACGGCCTGGAGGGCTTCCAAGTTGCTGTGGATGTCGCTGATGATCGCCTTCACGCCACTAGCCCCCGGACGCCTGAAGCCTGAATTTGGTGAAGTATAGAGCGCCGTTGGGGTTCGGTAAATATACTCCGGTACGGGAAGATGGGAAACCGGCCCGAACCGGCGTCCCAATCCCCCTATTTTCCCCGAAATGCGGTGCCGCGAGCCATTCAATTATTCTTGAACGCGTCGTGGCAGCTTTTGCAATTCAAATTGATCGCCGCCAGTTTCTTGGCGAGCGCCGGTTTATCGGCCTTGTCCCCCTTCGCCCCTTCCGCAGCCGCGTCGGCTCCGAGCTTGATCATCTCGGCGCAAAGGTCATCCCACTTTTTCTTCTTCGCCCCCACCGCTTCGGTCGACGGCATCAGCGCCGCGTACTGGCCGATGGTGGCGACGCGGGCCCCGAGTTCCCCGGCGAGTTTGACATCGGTCAATTTCGCGGCTTGGGCTTTCAAATCGGCTTCGATGTGCCGGCCACCGCTGCGGCCGAGCGAAAACTGCGCCATCAATTCCGAGAGGTCGAAGGCGTGTTGTTCGTGGAGCTTCACGGCCTTCTTCGGATCGCCGTCCTTTGCGGTGGCCAGGCCGTCGAGTGCGGTTTTCGCGGCGGCGAAATCTTTCTTCGCGATGGCGGCGGCGATCAGCAGGGCTTGATCGCGTTGCCCCGCGGCTTTGGCCGCATCTGGCCCGGTGGTGTTCGTCTGGGCATACAGCGCCAGCATCATCGCCGTCGCCTTGAGGGTGTTCAATTCACTGTCCTTGGGCTTCTTGGCGAGGCCTTTCTTCAGAAACGCGACATCCGCTTCTGCGAGGGCGGTGGTGGGCACACCGGCGGGTTCGTCCTTCGCTTTTGCAATCGGCACGCAGATCAAACCGAGGACACCGAGGCCGAGGGACGCGACGGCGAGAACGCGCAGACTGTTCTTAAACACGATTAGCTCCGGGAAATCGGGGAGAAGTCAATACATAAACCCATGATAGCTCGCGCCGGTTTCGGCGTCGAAGATTCGCGGCGTCGGAAAAACGAAAAAGCCCCCGCTCGTCAGCGGGGGCGTTCTTCTGTGAATCTCGAGGCTGTTATCACTTGGCTTCGGGAAGCGGGTACGCCTTGAGAATCGCGTCGAGTTTCTGTTGGTAATCGGCCGGCGGTTCTTCCAGCCCTTTGAGGTTCCAGAGCGTCATCAGCAGTTTGCCGGAGGCGTTTTGGTTCGCGGTGCTCAAGCCTTTGCGGATCTTCGCGGCGTCGTCTTCGGTGATGCTCCCTTTGCGGTAGGCGACCACAGCGGGCGGGAACATCTCCGATTTCACCAAGATTTTGAGTTGCTTGAACGCGCCCGGTTGCAGCGACTGATACCCGTCGAGCGTCGAGGCGTCGACGAGTGCGGCCATGACTTCACCGAGGACCACGGCGTTCAACACGTCTTCGGTGGTCATGCCGACTTTCGTCACCGGCTTGGCGACCGACTTGCCTAGGCCGGCCCGGCATTTGTCGAGGAACAGTAGCGAATACGCTTTGGTGCCGCGCGGCAGCGTCACGGGGTCGTCGACGAGGTCGGCGGCCGACTTCGCTTTGCAATCTATGTGGACGACGATCATCGATTGGGCCTTGCCCCCCGGCGGGATGGTCACGACGATCGGAATCAAGTCGGGGCACTTCTGCTGGGCCCACGCAAATTCGTGGCCGTGGAAGACGCCGAGTTGCAGCTTCTTATCTTTGAGTTTCTCGACGAGGTTCATCGCGTCCGGGCAGAGGTCGACATCGCCGGTGAACCCGGTTTGTTTGAAGACGAGTTCGCGGAAGGGCTTCGACAGCACTTGGACCATGGCCGGTTGGACGTCCCGGAACATGCCTTGGAGCATGCCCATTTTCAGATCGACCGGGGGTTTGTCGTCGGCGCGGGTGGCCGAAATCGCCCCCATCAGCATGAGCAGCGACGAAAAGACGCGAACCGAAAGTGCGACCCGCATGCAAAGCCCCCCGCCCGGATGCCGGGCTGTTTTCCGTTCCGCCACCGTCACCGGCCCGGGAAATCGGGCCGCACGCCGCCGCCCGTCACCCGCTCGAGATTGATGAGCGCTTCGAGTTGTTTTTCCACCGCTTCGAGGTACTCGGCTTGGGCTTTCCCCGCGAGGGCTTCGTTCTTCACCAAGAGATCCGGCTCCAGTCGAGCCGCGGCGGCCGCCCGCGATTCTTCGAGAATCTTCAGGCCCCGCTCGTACCGAATTTTGGCATCTTTAACACGTTCGGTCGTCGATTGCCACAGCAAAAACGCGTTCATCGCTTCCAACTTCACCAGTCCCACGACCTTTTCGTAGACCGCTTCTTGCCGGTCGCAGAGCGCCAGCGCCCGGCCGACGCGGTCTTCCCGACTGCCCGCGAGGATGTTCGGCATTTCCGGCGGCACAGGGGCCGGGCGGTATTCCCCGTTTCGCAACGGCGTGGGCAATGAGCGGGAGTGCAGATCGCTCCCCGAAGCGAAAGTTTGCACCGTCTTGCGGTGGCCCAGTTTCGATTGGGCGCAGGCTTCCAGCCGCGTGACATCGAGCACCACGGCCGCTTGGACGAGTTCCGTCCGCCGGGTCATCGCCTTGTCCATGACTTCTTCGAGGGTCACGCTCCCGGCCATCAGCGGGAGTTCCTTGATCGATGGGACGACGGGGAACAATTGATCGACGCCCATCGCTTCTTTGAGGGCGGCGAGAGATTGTTTGCGACCGAGCGTGGCTTTGTCGCGCAGACGGCGGATTTCGCCGATGGCGTCGTCGAGGGCGTACAGCGTGAAGTTGTTGATTTTGATCTTCGGATCGACGACGCCGGCCTTCAGGATTTCTTCCGCGACGCGGTAGAACGTCTCCATCTGTTCGACGATTTCGTTGGCGGTTTGCTCTTGTTGCGTCGCGTAGACGTAGGTGAAGTACATCCGCGCGACGTCGTAGATGACCTCCTGCTGGGCCCGGACGACCTCCGCGGTCGCCGCGACGATCCCTTTTTGCGCCTGCATCCGACGCACCGGCAAATCGGGGCTGAGCAGCTCGAGCGCCCGCGAAAAGTTTTGCAGGGCCAAGTAACCCCGCTCCCCGGACGCGAGGCTCGCCTTCGCCGCCTTCACCGTCGGTTGATTCGCTTGGCCGATCTCCAAACACTGCCCCAATGTCATCGGCTGGCCCGTCGGCATCCAACGCTTCCAAACCACCGGTTTGTCGGCGTCACCCGGTTTCGCGGGCTGTTTGACCGCGACGGCTTTCGAATCCGGGATCGGAATGACTTGCGGGATGACCGGCGTCAAAGGGTCGGCGGACTGCGCCGCGCCATTCAGGCCGAGTATGGCGACGGCGGCGAACGAACGGCGGAGAAAACTCGGGGGCATCATGGCGACCATTCCTTAGCCGAATCGCAACGCATCCTGCGCCGCGCGGGAAGGGCCAGTGCCCGCATGAGTTATCGGCGGGCGCGTCGAATCGCTCGATTGCGTTCGCGGAAACGAGAAGGCCGTTCCGAGGGCCGCGCCCGGTTATAGCGGTTGCCAGTGTGGAACCTTCTAAAACAGCTTTCCCGTCACGAGGAGCTCCCGATGGCCGAATCGAGCCCCGCCGTGGAACGCGCCGAAGCCGCGGCCCGGAGTCACGCCGCGCAACGCGGCGATTCGATCCGCTTGGCCGACTGGCTGCTGGGGCTCTTGCGCGAAGAATGGGGCCGGCCTGCGGAACTCGTCGGTTCGTTAGGGGTGGATTTGGAAACCATCCTCGCCGACCTCGCGGGCTCGGCGGGATCGTCGCCGGTCGCCCCCGATCCGTCGGCGTTGTTCGCCTCGGCCCGCGGCTATTCCCTCGCGCTGCGCGGCGATCCGGACTTTACCACCGATGCCCTGCTCCTCGCGGTCCTCGCCTCCGACGACGACTACCGCTCGGACTTGGCCCGGTCGGGTTTGGATTCGATCCGGATGGAACACGCCCTCCGCGGCGAATCGGTCGTCGCGGAGTCGGTCGGGATCGAAATCGAACCGTTCCGCGTGGCCGATGCGCCCGACTTCGTCGACGCCGCGCGGATCGTCGATGCGAACTTGAACCGCGTCCGCGAGAGCCTGCGCGTCCTCGACGACTACGCCCGATTCTTGTTGAACGACGCCTTCCTCACCGGGCAATTCAAGCGCCTTCGACATGGGCTCGCCGAGGCGAGTGCGACACTCCCGGCTCATTTGCTCCTCGGTTCCCGCGATACTCGGCGCGATGTCGGCACGAGCCTCAGCGCCGCCGGGGAATACACCCGGGCCTCGACGGCGAAGGTCGCCGCGATCAATCTGAAACGTTTGCAAGAATCGCTTCGGAGCCTCGAAGAATTCGGCAAGGTGCTCTCGGCGCCGTTTGCGGCCGCGGTCGAAGCCATCCGCTACGAAGCTTACACCTTGGAGAAAGTGCTCGACCGGGGCGCCACCGCGGCCGACAAACTCCGGGGTGCCCGGTTGTACGTCCTGCTCACGGGTTCGCAATGCGATGCGGCCTTGGATTGGACGATCGCCGAAGCCGCGTCCGGTGGAGCGAACGTATTTCAACTGCGCGAAAAAGATTCGACCGACCGAGAACTGTTGGACCGCGCCCGGCGGATGCGCCACTGGACGCGCCGCGCCGGGGCGTTGTTCCTCGTCAACGACCGGCCCGACATTGCGAAGCTCGCCGAAGCCGACGGCGTGCATTTGGGCCAGAGCGATGTATCCGTCGCCGACGCCAGGAAGATTCTCGGCCCGGACGCGCTGATCGGCGTGAGCACCCACGACCTCGATCAAGTCCGCGAAGCGATCCTCGACGGCGCCGATTACATCGGAATCGGACCGACATTTCCGTCGAGCACCAAGAATTTCGACGCGTTCCCCGGTTTGGAGTTCGTCCGTCGAGTCTCGGAAGAAACGACCTTGCCGGCCTTCGCCCTCGGGGGGATCCACCTTCAAAATGTTCACGAAGTCGTCGCAGCGGGTGGTCGGCGAATCGCCGTGAGCGCGGCCATCGCCCGCGCCGCCGACCCCGCCTCCGCGGCGCGGGCATTGTGTGCAATCCTCTTGCCGGCCCGCGACAACTAACCTGCCATTCGCCGGCGGATTCGGTACCGTAGTTCAATTCCGGAAGATTTCGTGGGGTTCGCTGGCATGGCGGAGACAGTCCAAACGGTCAATATCGCGGTCGAGGCCCGCAGCCGATTCCTGCGCTACGCCGTCTCGGTCGTGACCGGGCGGGCGTTGCCGGACATCCGCGACGGCCTGAAACCGGTGCAGCGGCGCATCCTCTACACGATGTACCACGACTCGAATTTGACCTTCGACCGCAAAGCCGCGAAGTGCGCTCAAATCGTCGGCGACGTGATGGGCCGCTACCACCCGCACGGTGACGGGGCCATTTACGAAGCCCTCGTGCGCCTCTCGCAAGAGTGGATCATGCGGCTGCCGCTGGTCCACGGCGAAGGCAACTTCGGCTCCGTCGACGGCGACCCGCCCGCCGCGTACCGCTACACCGAAGCGAAGTTGTCGAAGGCCGCGGAGTTCCTGCTGAGCGAACTCGATCAAGACACCGTCGACATGCGCGACAATTACGCAGGCAACCGCAAAGAGCCGGTGGTGCTCCCCGCGCAGTTCCCGAACCTGCTCGTCAACGGCACATCCGGCATCGCCGTCGGCATGGCGACCAACATCCCGCCACATAATTTGGGCGAAGTGCTGAAGGCTTCGATCCTGATGATCGACAACCCGGACGCGACCATTCCGCAGTTGCTCGAAAAGGTCAAAGGGCCCGACTTCCCGCTGGGCGGCAAGATCCTCACCGACAAAGCGGCGCTGCGGAAAATCTACGAGGAAGGCACCGGCAGCCTGAAAGTCCAAGGGGAGTGGAAGCTCGAAGAACTGGCCAAAGGCCGGCAGCAGATCGTCGTCACGTCGATCCCGTACAGCGTCGACAAGGGCAAGCTCGAATTGCACATCGGTGCGATCATCGAAGACAAGAAGGTCCCTCAACTGACGGGGCTGAGCAACGAGACGAACGAAAAAGATGGGCTGCGGATCGTGCTGGATATCAAGGCGGGAACCGATCCAAATTTGATCATGGCCTATCTATTCAAGCACACCAAGCTGCAATCGAGCGTTTCGTACAACGTCACGGCGGTCGTGCCGAGCGCCGACGGCAAAACCGTCGTCCCCCGCGATGGCCTGAATTTGAAGGAGATGCTGCGCTACTTCCTCGACTTCCGCCTCGTGACCGTGCAGCGGCGCTTCGAATTCCAACTGCGGCAACTCCGCCGGCGCATCCACATCCTCGACGGCTTCCGCATCATTTTCGACGGTCTCGATCGCGCCATCAAGATCATTCGCAACAGTTCGGGCAAGCCGGACGCGGCCGAGAAACTGATGGCGGAGTTCGCCCTCGACGATGAGCAAGTGACGGCGATCCTCGATTCGCAACTCTACAAGATCGCCCAGCTCGAAATCCAGAAGATCCTCGACGAATTGAAAGAGAAAACCAAAGAAGCGAACCGACTCGAAGCGATTCTGAAGTCCGAAAAGAAACTATGGAGCGTGGTGCGAGACGAACTCGAAGCGCTCGCGATCCAGCCGTTCGTGGTGAAACGCAAAACGCGCATGGCCTCGGACGACGACGTGCTCGAGTTCAGCGAAGACGCGTACATCGTCCGCGAGAATACCAACGTCGTCCTCACCCGCGACGGTTGGATCAAACGCATCGGCCGGCTCGCATCCGTGGAAACGACCCGTGTCCGCGAAGGGGACGAAGTCATCGCGGTCGTCCCCGGCAGCACCCTCGACACCGTGATCTTCTTCGCCGACGACGGCGTCGCCTACTCGGGCCGGATCAACGACGTCCCCGCGACCTCCGGATTCGGCGACCCCTTGGCCAAGTTCTTCAAGCTGCCCGACCAAGTGAAGGTCTTCGCCGCGCTCGGCACCGATCCGCGCTTCACCCCGGCCGATGTTCCAGCCAAGGGCCTCATCCAAGAACCCAATGGCCCGTTCCTGCTCGTTGCCACCGCCTCCGGCAACGTACTCCGCGTCCCACTGCCGTCATACCGCGTCGAATCGACCAAGGTCGGCCGGAAGTTCGTGAAGCTCGAACCGGGCGACAAAGCCGTGTTCGTACAGCTCGTGCGGGACGAAATCGGCGTTATGCTCGCCACGAAGGGCGGCCGGGTGATTCACTTCGCCCTCGACGAGGTGAACGTACTCACTGGCGTCGGCAAAGGGGTCGTCGGCATCAAACTCGACGAAGGCGACTCGGTCATCGGCGGCACGCTGACGTCGACGAGCCGCTTCGACAAACTCACCGTAGAAACCGAAAACGGCAAGACGCAAGAGTTCGGCACCGGAGCCTACCCCACCGTCACCCGCGGCGGCAAAGGGACCAAGCCGGGGGCCCGGACGAACTTTGTGCGGGTGGTGCCAGCGCCGATCACGTTGGTAAATTGGGATGAGATTGGGTGAAGGAACCTTCAGGAGAGAAGCAATGCAGGTTCAGTTCAAAACGTCGTCACACTACCCGGATGTGCCTCCATTCGAAATGAGCTGCGTGGATGCGCTCGCCATCGCTCATGCCGATGCGAAAACAGCTTATGAAGATCTGAGCCGGCATTTCGTGAAAGTCTTTCAAGAAATCGATGGCTGGCACGTCGAATACTGGTTCCGCGGTGAGGGCCGCTTCCACATCGGCGGAGGACCGCACTACATCATCGACGCGAAAACGGGCGAAATCCTGAGCAAGAAATACTACCAATGAGGGCGAATCGATTCTTTCCGACTGACCGCTGACGACTGATTGCTGATAACTGTCTCATTCAAAATCTTGAAAACCGGGTCAGCGACCAGCGATCAGTATTCAGCATTCAGCCAGATACTACCAGTGACACCCCGTTGACACCGCAGGAAAGCCCGCCCGCATGAGCACCGCCCCGCAAAAGCCGTCCAAATACACCACCGACGAATTGACCGCCCTCGAAGGGCTCGAGCCGGTGCGCGTCCGGCCCGCCATGTACATCGGCGGCGTCGATGCCAAGGGGTTGCACCACCTCGTCTGGGAAATCGTCGACAACTCCATCGACGAGTACTTGAACGGCTACGCCGACAGCATCACGGTGATCCTGCACAAGTCCGGCGACGCCATCACCGTGCAGGACAACGGCCGGGGGATTCCCGTCGATACGCACCCGAAGTACAAGATCAGTGGGCTGGAACTCGTGCTCACGAAGCTCCACGCCGGGGGGAAGTTCAACAACAAAGACAGCAACTATTTTTACTCCGGCGGCCTGCACGGCGTCGGGGCGTCGGTCGTGAATGCGCTCTCGAAGAAAATGATCGCCAACGTCCGCCGAGACGGGTTCGAGTACCAGATGACCTTCTCGAAGGGCATCCCGCAAACGAAGCTCGAAAAGATCGGCCCCTTCCGCGGCCACGGGACGATCATCACGTTCCACCCGGACGACACGATTTTCAAAACGACGCGCTTCGACGCCGACACGATCCACCACCGACTCGAAGACATTTCGTACATCCACGCCGGGCTGAACATCGCGTTCAAAAACGAAGTCACCGGCACCACGGTCGAACTCTCGCACCCCAACGGCATCCCGGATTTCCTGGCGAAGATCGTCAAGGACGATCAAAAAGCCCCCGTGACGGAACTCTCGTTCCACGCCAAGCGCGACGGCGAAGACCGGATGGAAGTCGCGATCCAGTGGACGCAGTCGACCGAGGAAACCTTGCGATCCTACGTCAACGGCATCCGCACGCCCAACGGCGGGACGCACGAAAACGGCTTGAAATCGGCCCTGCGCAAGGCCATCAACAATTACATCGAAACGCACGACGTAAAGGTGAAGGGGCTGAAGATTACCGCCGACGACATCCGCGAAGGGGTCGTGGTCATCTTGTCCGTGTTCGTGCAGAACCCGGAGTTCGAAGGGCAAACCAAGCAGCGCCTCAACAACGGCGAGACCGAAGCGAAGGTCGATAACTTCGTCCGCACCGCGCTCGAAACGTGGCTCAATTCCAACGGTTCGGCCGCCGATGCCATCGTCGGGCGCATCGTGCTGGCCGCCAAGGCGCGCGAAGCCTCTCGCGCCGCCATCGAGATCACCCGCAAGTCGGTGAGCAACACCCGCCGGCTCAGCCTGCCGGGTAAACTCGCGGATTGCAAATCGGCCGACTTGGGGCACACCGAGCTGTTCATCGTCGAAGGCGATTCCGCCGGCGGCTCGGCGAAGCAGGGCCGCAACAACGCGACGCAAGCCGTGCTGCCGCTCCGAGGCAAGATCCTCAACGGCGAAGATTTGACGACGATCGAAGTGCTGAAGAACGCCGAACTTGCCGACTTGACGAACGCCATCGGCACCGGCGCCGGGGACCGGTTTAACTACGCCGGGCTGCGCTACGGCAAGATTATCTTGCTCATGGACGCCGACGCCGACGGCTACCACATCTGCACGCTGCTGCTCGATTTCTTTTTCCGCCACATGCCCGAACTGATCCGCAAGGGTCACATCTTCATCGCCCAACCGCCGCTTTACCGTCTCGACGTCGGCAAGGAGACGCACTGGGCGAAAGACGACGAGCACAAAGAAGAAATCATCCAAGGCTTGCGGGCCAATTCGAAAGTCGACATCACGCGGTTCAAAGGCCTCGGGGAAATGCCGGCGCGCGTGCTGGCTCAAACGACTCTCGACGTGAAGACGCGTACGGTGTTGAAGGTCGAAATCGAATCGAACCTCGAAGCGCACGACGCCTTCCGCGACCTCATGGGCAGCGACGCCGCCCCGCGGTACCGGTTCATTATGGAGAAGGCGGATCAAACGGTCGCCGAGGATTTGGATTTGTAATCGGGGCGGTGTGGCGACACGTTTTCAACGTGTCGGGATCAAAGATTGATGGCCGTGGTGGCTTCTTCCCGACACGTTAAAAACGTGTCGCCACAATGGCGCCGTGCGCCGTCCACGCGATCGTTCGCGGCCAATTCCATTTCACCAATCGGCCGATCAACGCCGCATCCGGCCCGGACTCCGCGAGGCGAGCGTGGATCGGCACCTGCACGAGAACAGTCGAGGATCCCCAGATCACGACGCAAACGATACCGAGCCAAGCCGAGAGGGAATCGATTTGGAACACCGGCAAGAGTAGCGAAGTGATCAATTCCGCCAGCATCGGCAGGATCACGACCCGCCCGGTGAGTGTCTGATGACGGAGCATCGCCTCGCGAAATTTTGAAAGCTCGATGTCGCGGAACGACGGATAAACCACGAGTTGAATCAACCAGATAACGCCGACCATGGACCAAGTCGCGGCCGCGTTCGCGATGAGCAACGCGTCGGTCATCCTTTCGCTTTCACCGTCGATAGCCCGCCGTCGATGCCGATGATCTGCCCCGTGACCCACGCCGTCGCGGGGTCGAGCAACCAACAAATGGCGGCGGCCACGTCGTCCGGTTCGCCGATGCGGCCGAGCGGGTGCATGGCGGTCGAGGCCTTCAATGCCATCTCGCTGCCCGTGATTTTCGCGGACAGCGGCGTCCGTACCAAGCCCGGCGCCACGGCGTTAACGCGGATGTTTTTTAGGGCGTACGTCGCGGCGGCGGAGATCACGAGCCCATTCACGGCCCCTTTGGCGGTGGCGATGGATTCGTGGTTGATCAAGCCGATCCTAGTTGCGACGGTCGACGCCAGTACGATGGACCCGCCGGTGGCCATCATCGCCTTCGCCGCGGCACGGACGGTGTAAAACGCGGAGTAGGTATTCAATTGCAAGGTCTGTTCGAACTCGGCGTCGGTAGTCAGGTGCGCCGGTTTCAACAGGATCGACCCGACGAGGTTGGTCGCCCCTGAAAGCTGACCGAATGCCGCGGTCGCCGCGGTAAATGACGAGTCGATGTCGGCGGACTTGGTCGCATCGGCCGTGTGCGTGAGATACTCGCCATTTGGGTTCGAGGCTTTCAATTCCTCCGCCAGCGTTTCGAGCTTCGCGGCGGTTTGCCCCACCAAAAACAGCCGGGCGCCTTTGGCACCGAGCATCCGACAGACGGCGGAGCCGATGCCCCCGGCGGCGCCGATGACGACATAGGCGGGGAGAGTGGAATTCATCGTCGTTCTCACGGAATGGGTTGCACCGATGATAGCGTCGGCGGGGTTCGACCTTTCCACCCGACGGGCATGCCGAGCCAAACGCGGAGAGTCGCGTACCATTGGATCGTTAATAGGGCGAGTATGGAAAGCGGGTGAAATACGACCCCGATCCACGATTGCTCGAACCGCACCGCCGCGTGGATTCGCGGCGCGAGTGAGCAACCGATCGAGACTACGATCACGGTCGAAAAATAGGGTGAGAACGGATCCACGTAAGGCAGTAGCGCGAAAGGTAACAGGTGCCCGAGCATCAGCAATGCCGTCCAGACCCAAATCAAACCCGGTGCCCCGAGTCCCTCGCGGGCGTTCTTGGCGAAGCCGTTCCACACTTGGCCAGTACTGCGGTACATCCGGCAGGTCGCATCATCCCGCGCGTCGCAGAGGTCGGTTTTCAATCCGGTGTGCCGGTAAGCGCGGGGCAACTTGACCCCGTCGTGCAGGCTGGCCCGCACCCACGGGTGGCCGTGCCCGCCGACTTGCCGGTAAGCCTCGGCCGTCGTCAAAAACCACTGCCCGCAGCCGGCCCCGAGGCCAACTTGCAGGCTCTGGCGCATCCGACTCACGGGCAAGTAGCAGAGCAACAGCCAGTGGATCAGTGGGACGATCAATTTCTCGCCGAGGGTGCCGGTTTCTTGACGCGGGAAACCGCTGACGAGACTCGCACCGGAGGTATGCAGGAAGCCGAGCATGCGTTTGAGAGCGACTGCACCGAGCCGGACGTCGGCGTCGAGGAAGGTGATGACTTCGTACTTCGCCAGCAGGGACAGTTGGAAACAGGCGTGCTGCTTCCCGCACCAATCGCTCGGAAGCGGCGGGGCGGTCGCGAGTCGCACGCGGCGATCCTTTGCGGTAAATTCGGCCACAATCGCGGCGGTCCGATCCGTCGAACTGTCGTCGAGAACGATGACTTCGAGTTCGACGCCTTCGTTCGCCAACACCGCTTCGAGGGCCGCCGCGATCCCGGCTTCCTCGTTCCGCGCCGGGATCAACACCGAGATACGTTCGGGCGCGGCGCTCGAGATCGCCTCCGGTTTGCGGAACAACTTCGCGTTGCGGAAATAGAGCCAGCAGGGAAGCCCGGAGACAAACAGTGCGATTAGAGCGAGAGTCGGGATCACGGCGCATCCCCGGTGTGGGCCGGGCGGAAGCGGCGGAAGCGGAGCCAACAGGCCAAACGCCGAAAGAAATCGTACCCCCCGCCGACGCCGGTTTTGCCAGCGAGGAGGACGGTGAACTTCGCCGGGTCGCGCGCTCGGGTTTCGAGGTTCAAGGCGTCGAGGTTCTCGGTCAGGATCGTTTCGAGTTTCGCCGTCCACTCTTTGCCGGTGAGTTTAAGGGCCGGGTCGATGGCGATCGGTTCGGCGATCCGCAACAGAGCCTCGGGCGTTCGCTCCGTCCAAAAACTGTACTCGATGGCGAGGCAGACGACCCAGCCGCGTTTCATTTTGGCGGCCAGATGGCCGACGCCACTTTTCAAATTCAACGGCCGGTTGCGGACATCGGTGAATTCGCCCTGAGCCGTAATCCAAATTGCCCGCCTCGGCTCGGCGAGAATCGCTTCGCCTGCTCGCAAGAACTCTGCGGCGCTGCGGAGCGATTTCGGATCGAGGCCGAAAAACCCGAGCCGGCCGAAGATGGGATAGCGTTTCAGCATCGCGGAATGAATGGGGGCGTAACTGCGATAGTCCTTCAGCGAGAGCACTAGCGGCATTCCGACCATCGGGTCCCACCACGACGGGTGATTCGCGACGACAAGGATCGGTTCGCCGTCCGTCGGCAAAGCGGCCCCACTTTTGGAGAGGCGCACGGCATGAAAATAACGCCGTACGTACCGGAGTACGTATCGGCTGAAGCCGTCGAATAACCAACCGACTCGCTTCGGCAATTCGGCGTCGTTCACGCCGGCATCTCGGCCCAGTGCGACGTCGGCTTCCCGGCGAACTCGGTCGCCCGGGGGCGGACCTTTTGCGCCACCGCGTCGCGGTCGAGGGAATCGGCGGCGATCCAGCCCGACATCAACACCATCGGCATGCCGGGGCCGGGGTGGGCCGCGCCGCCGGCGAAATAGAGGCCCTTGATGTCCGGCGAGCGGTTCGCCGGTTTGAATGCTCCGAGCCATTTGCCGTGCGACGCGAGACCGTAAATCGCACCGTTCAACACGCGGTAGCGGTCGTGGATATCTTGCGGAGTCAGGTGCGATTCGTACGCGATCCGCTCTTCGATGTCCGGCATCGCCCCGGTCGTTTTCAATTTGTTCATAATCACCCGGCGATAGTCGGGCAGCATGGTGGACCAATCGTGATGCGGCCGCAGGTACGGCGTGTGAACCAGAACGTACAAAGCATCCCCGCCGGGCGGGGCGGTGCCCGGTTCGGTGCGGGCCGTTGATGCGACGTAACAAGTCGGATCGGGGGCCGGTTCGCCCTTATGGTAGATGGCGTCGAACTCTTCTTCGGGGTCGCGGCTGAAGACGAAGTTGTGGTGGAGCAGATGGTCGTAGGCTTTCTTCAATCCGAGGTAGAGCACGACGCCGGAGCAGGCCGGTTCGTATTTTCGCCGGGCCTCGAACTTTTTCTTGGCCTTCCCCGCGTGCCCGTTCAGCAATTCGCGGTGCGTTCGCACGCTATCGGCGTTCGACACGACCCCGGCGACTTCGATGATCTCGCCCGATTCGGTCTGCACTGACACCGCGGTGTCACCGGTGGCATTCGTGTGGATATGCTGGATCCCGCACTCGGTGCGGAATTCGACGCCGAGTTCGGTGCCCAGCTTCACGAGGGCTTCCGGTACGGCCCGCGTGCCGCCCATCGGGTACCAAATTCCCTCGGCCGTCTGCATGTGAGCGATGCCGCAGAGTACGGCGGGGGACGCATCCGGCGACGAGCCGACGTACTGCGTGAAGTGGTCGATCATTTGCGCGACGCGGGCATCGGGCACGTATTTCCGCACCGTCCCGGCGACGGAACGCCCCATCCGCATCTTCATCACATCGGCCAAGATTCGCGGTTTGAACCCGGCTTTGAAATCGACCATGTCGCCGAGGCCGCCGATCGACTTCCAAAAGAAGTAGTCGTCGCTAATCGTGTGCAACCGATCCGAAAGGCCGAGGAATTGTCGGTACCCCGCCCCGGAGCCGGGGGCGAAGGCGTCGATCTTGGCCGCCATCACGTCGACATTTTC
>JAYSYN010000075.1:0-6479 GCA_043727575.1 Fimbriiglobus sp. | reverse complement strand
ACTTTTGTAAACATAGTGTCGCATCCGTCGCATGGCGGTGTTTCGCTAATGTCCCGCATGTTCAGCCCTCTTGTTCGGAACTTTCCGGGGTCAACACGCAGCCCCCACGAGGGCCCGAATCGCGGCTTTGATCGGTTCCGAGTGCGTCGGCCAAGCGGCCACGAGCGCGGCGAGTTCGGCGTCGGCAATCCCCCCTTCGGATTGTTCGCCACTACGCCCGGCACTACGCCCGGAAAGAGACTTTGCCGCAAGTGGCTTTGGTGCATTGGGTTTAAGAACAGGCGAAGGGGGACTCATAATCCCTTGGTTCTCGGTTCGAATCCGAGAGGCCCCACTGGTGCCAATCGACGCGGGCCGGTGCTTTTCAGCGCCGGCCCCTATATTTTCTAGGGGTTCGTGGTCGGCCGGCAGCGGTTGCACCTTTGTCTTACGCGACTTGTCGAACCGGGCGGCGAGCGTCACGGTCGCTTCGGCCCAATCGGAGTAGGCCGGTGTCAAGTTCGCCGGCGCGTTCGCCCGGAAGCCGGTGCCAGCGGCCAAAAGGTAAAGATGATACCGATCCGTTCCCGACAAACCCCCGGAACGTCCGGCAACGCGGGATGGTTTGGGAATGCGGGCCGTCGTCTGTCACCCCGCCGCGATCAGCCGGCGCTCCTCCGGCGTCGGGCGGAACAGATCCGCCACGCGGTCGTTCACCTGCTCCTCCAGCACCGCGAGCTTCTCCCCGGCCATCCCCTCTGCCATGAACTGCGTCAGCAGTTCTTGCGCATACTACTCGGCCGGCGCCGGCGAATGGAATGCCTCCGGCCAGCCGCCGTGGCGTTCGACGACCCCGTCGATTTCGCCCATGAGCCGGATCGTGTCGCCGAGGGCGACGACAATCTTGCCGTAGTGGGCGATGTCGTCGGGGGAGAGCGTGCGGCCCTTGCGGTCCTTCAGCCACTTCTCGCAGACCTGGTAGCCGCCGACGTGGAAGTTCCAGACCGTCTCGGGGACGCCGCGGAAGCCGGTCGTGCGCGGCGGGTAAACGCCCCCCTTCGGCTTGGCCGGGGCGTCGATCCAAACGGTGCCGTCGCAGTGGGCGACTCGGCCGATGGCGGTCTTGGCATCGCCGACGAATTGGGTGACTGGGGTGTCGAGCTTCGGCGCTTCGAGCAGGTGGAGCGCGACGAGTTCGCCGCCGAGCGCCGCGAGGTCGCGGAACAGCGTCGGGGATCCGGGCAGCGGGATGCGGGGGAAGTCGATCTTGAGGAACTCGGCGTACCGTGTGCGGTAGGTCGGGGAGTGCAGGACGGCGTAGATGTAGTGGAAGATGTCTTCGGGCGAGACACCTTTGGGAAGGCCTTCATCGTCAAATTTGGAAAGATTCAGAGATATCGCAATGGCTTTGCGAAATGCAGTTGCCAGATTGGGTCGAAGTTGCCGTTCGGCCAGAAGAGTATCTTCCGATTGCACTCGCAGGGGGCACAGAGAATTCACTTCTTTCAAAGAAATCGAATGGAGACACATGATATTGATTGTGACAAATGCATGTGTGAACGATCCGATTTCAACAGTACGTGAAATCCCCAAGCCGAGGTTGCGCTCGGCGAGCATATGAGCCATTATTTTTCGACAGGCTGACGCATAGAAGCCTCTCGATCTGCCGGTATAATATGTGAATCTTTCGTCGAATGGCCTATATAGGATCGGACAGATATGCTTTCTGTTTGGGCCTGTCGCATTGATGTCCGACTGTGCAGTCGAGACGCGCCAGTCCCTCGCGTCTTCGCCGAGTTGGTATTTCGATCTCGCAGTTTCAGCGGGAATACTGGTACTTGTCGAGTTTGGGGTAGACCCGCGAGTGTTTGACGAACCACTCGAAATCCGAAGGTTCCACACGGCGGTGCAATTCGTGGAGCGCCTTGGCGTACACCTCGAATGGAGTGTATTCCCGAGTGTGCCGCTCGATGGTGCGGAGCATCTCGGGGGTCACGTCCTCGGCCGAGTTCCAGTGATCCTCGTACCACTCTTGCAGTACCTTGACCTGGCCGCCCGTGATCTGAATGTTCAGTTCGATATTCTCGGTCAGCCCCGGGTACGTGAAGTTCGACGAGCCGACGAGGGCCGAGGATCCGACGACTTCCAATCGGGCGTGAGTGAGGTACGCCTTGGCGTGGAATTTGTCCTTGCGGTAGACCCGGCAAGTGATCTGCCCGGATCGAATCGCCGCGACGATGGCGGGGACGCCGGCCAAGAAGTCGTTCTTTTGCTTCTCCATCTCCAAACTTCTGTCGAGGCGGCTGTCGGTCGCGGTCAGGCCCGCCGCGAACGCCGCCTTGGTCCGCAACGAGACTTCGTCGCCGAGCATGATGCGGATCTTTTCGACCGACTTCCACGCGTCGCCGAGGGCCAACAGCGAACCGATTTCGAAATACCCGGTGGCGACGTCGATCGCTTTCGAGATGGGGCACCAATCGCGGAGATAGCGCAGGACTTTCCAGTCCGTGTCACTGTTGTCCACTATGAAGAGTTCACTCCCCGTCTTGCTAGTGCGAGTCGGCATTCGGCATCTATCCATGCGTAAAGAGGAGGTCGTCCAGGGTTACGACATATCTCTGTGAATTACCATATCGCACCTATGGGTCGAAGTAACTCACTTTTCGGGCGGGACTATCACACTTTCGAGCATCGTTCGCATCGCGGCCATGATCGGTTCCCGGAGCGTCGGCCAAGTGGCTGTCGTCTCGGTTCGGGTCGCTGATCCAGGCTCGCGGTCCTCGCTTCGCATCACCGTCTCGGCGTATCGAGCGTTTTCAGATATGCCAGCAAATCGGCGATGTCACCCGGCCGGAACTCGTCCAGCAATCCCGTCGGCATCAGCGACAGCAGACCCGGTTTCGAGGATTGAATGTCCTTCCCCGCGATCCGCACCGTCGCGTCGGCGGTCGTCTGCAAGATGACCCCGTCGGTCGCTTCGTAGATGACGATCCCTTCGTAGGTCTTGTCGTCGATCGTCGTCACGCGGGTCGTGCGATAGCGCGGCGACACGTCGCGGTTCGGATCGAGAATCGCCGTCAGCAGATCGTCGCGGTTGAAGCGCTTGGCCACCCCCTCCAGCGAAGGCCCGGAGGCTTGGCCCCCGTTGTGGCAGGCCGCGCAATTCGCTTTGGCGAATATCTTCTGCCCGTTCACAGCGCCGCCGGCGTCCCACTTCACCGCCGCGAGTTTGGCCTTCCATATGAGGGGATCGTAACCGGTAGAACCGATCAAATCTTTCGCGGCGTCCGGGTGTGCCTTCGTCATCCACGTTTCCCACTCGGCGATCTTGTCCCCGTGGTTCTGCTTCGTTTGCGCTTCGAGCCAATTGATCAGGACCGCGCGCACCTTCGCATCCGTCTTCGGATCGGCGAAGCGCCGCAGGGCTTTCATCGCCTTCGCCCAATCTTTCGGTTCGGCGACGGCGCCCGCGGATTCGAGCCCGTGCAGGCACGCCAGAACCGTGGTCGCGGACAAACTGCCGAGGTAGCGTTTGAACATGGAAGCATCGGCGCGCGTCGCCATTCGGGAGAGCACGCCCACGACCGCTTCGTCGACGATACCATCGCGGAACAATTTTTCGAGGATGGTCCTACCCTTGTCGCGGGGCAGTTCGCCGAGGAAGCCGACTTGTCCCGCGCTCCACACGTACCTCTTCGCCATGCGGCTGCGGCGCACGAAAGCTTCCGCCGACGCCCGCGCCGAGATGCCCGGCGTCTGCGCGATCCACAAGTGAGCCGGCTCGCCGTAGTCAATATCGGATTCGATCGCCGCCGCGAGGCTTTTCTGATGGACCAGCAGCGGCTCCAACATTTCTTTCATGCGCAGCGGCCAGTTCGTATCCGTGGCCACGCCGTCCTTCGCCATTTTTTCGTCGAGCGCGAGAATGGCCTTCGCGAGTCGGTCCCGGTCGACTTTGCGGATCGCGGACGGAATTCGACTCAAAGCGATCAGCGCGTGAATTCGATCCGCGGTATCGCCGGCACCCGCGATCCGCTCCACGAGAAATCGAGTGACGTGACTATTCGCATATCCGAACCCGGCGCAAACGCGGATGATCTCGCGGTCCGTCACCGGTTCCCCGGTCGGCAAACTGTCGATCATCGACTCCCACATCTCACCCTCGGGCGGTCTGCGAAACGTGTACCCTTCGTACACGGTGCCGCTCGCGCTCTTCGCCCCGAGGTCGCCCAAGGAAATCTGGTACTTCCGCAGTACCAGCAGTCGGTCGGCCGGGGTCTTGGCCTCCGCCCAATCGGATTTCTTGACGTCGCCGGTGATCCGCGCGAATGGCTTCTCGTCGAACTTCTCCCATGGGATCGGCTCCGCGTTCGGCGTCGGTTTCACCGCGCGGATCCGGTACACCGCCCCGCGCGTCCCCCGGCCGCCGGTGGCCACGTACAGATCGCCCGTGATCGGGTGCACCGCCATCCCCGTGGGGGCGAAGCCGCTGTCGCCGGTCGATTCGACGAAGGTTTCGAGCTTCCCGGCCAGCGTGTCCCCCTTCGGCGTCAACGGGCTGAAGAAGATTTTGCCGAAGGTCCAATCGGCGAAGAAGACGCCGTCGCGGTACGCCTCGGGGAATGCGGTGTGCCGGTAGCAAGCGACGCCCGTCGGCGAGCCGCGACCGGCCGTGAGGATCGGCGCGACGACGTCCGGAAAGTCGGGCGGTTTGCGCCACATCTGAGTGAATTGCGGATTCAGCCAACCGTAATTGCCAGCGGGCCGGATGTGGTAGAGCCGCGTCGGTTCGTACCACGGCAGACCGACGCAGCGCTCGTTGTCGGAGTCGAACGTGATCGCTTGCCCGCGCGAGTTGAAGTCGAAGTCGTAAGCGTTGCGAAACCCGTCGGCGATCGCGCTCACCGCGTTGGTCTTCGGGTCGATCCTCAAGAAACCGCCCGCGACGGGCTCGCGCACCGGAGATTTCGGATCGGTGATCGTCTTCGGCGAGAGGCCCGCGTTATTCCCACATAGCAGATACAACGCACCGTCCGGCCCGCGTTTCACGGCGTGCGCCGCGTGCTCGCCGTCGGCTTTGATCGCGAGAATTAGTTCCGGTTTCGCCGCGCTCGGCTTTTTTCCGCTGACACCCCCGTAGCAGTGTAGACCGCCATCGGCGACGACGTAGAGGTTCTCCTTTTCCCAGAGCAAACCCATCGGTCCGCCCTTCGGCGCGGGGATGAGTTCGACCGCGCGGTCGGCGGTTCCATCGCCGTCGTCGTCGATCAATTGCCGGACGTATCCGCGTCCCGCGACGACGATACGGCCGTCGGCGTCGATGTGAAGCGTGTAGATGTCGTTGGCCAGTTCCGGCCCGGCGAAGCGGTGGATCTCGAACCCGGCGGGGAGTTTAAACCCCGGAGCGGGGTCCACCGCACTGGCCGAAGTGCCGACGAAAGCCAGTGCGAGAGCGCTGAAAAATCGCATGGTGGCCTCGGGAGGAATCAAATCGCGGCTTGGCGGGCCTTGCGCGCTTCGATGAACGACTGCACGCAGAAGTAGACGAAGATCGCGCAGATGAGCGCCATCAGCAGTCCGTTGCGCGCCGCCGGTTTGGCCACGTCGAAATCGCCGGCGCGGATCAGCGGGACGAATCCGCCGACCAAACCGAGGACGCCGATGACGGCCGCGAGGTGCATGATGTGCTTGCGCAAATCCGGCTTCAAGATCACGCCGACGGCGCAGAGGATCAGCAATCCGCCGAACACCGCGGGGATCAGGGCGGTCTTCACGTCTTTCATTTTCGGTTCGATGGTCGCGTCGGACTTTTGCGCCTCGACTTGCACGGCGTAATCCTTCTCCGCACCGTCTTTGCCGTTCAAGTAACCGAAGGCCCCGATCACGATGAGGGCCAGACCGCAGATCAACGTTTGATTCGTCATGGTATCCGTCTCCGAGTGAGATTGAGTGTAAGTATTCGTCGTCAGGGGTCTTGCAAGGCGACCATGAGCGCGTTCACGAGTGCTTCGCCCCCAAACACATCGACTATCCACGCATCGCGGAAGACCGTGAGTTCTTCTGTGCCGCGGCGAAAAGTCTGCAAGCCAACACCGAGGGAACTCTCGTGCCAGCTGTCGTCGGCAACGAGGCCGATTTCAGAGAATGCTCTCTGCAATCGTTCGATTGCTTCGTCATCATCCGAGGAACAAATATCCGCCCGCGTCATTTCTGCCATATTCCGCACTCCGAATTCCGAATTCCGCACTTCCCCCTCATTCCCACTCGATGGTCGCGGGGGGTTTGCTGCTGATGTCGTAGACGACGCGGTTGACGCCCTTCACGCGGTTGATGATCGCCGTGCTGACGCGGGCCAAGAGGTCGTGCGGCAGTTGGCTCCAATCGGCCGTCATGAAGTCGTCGGTCTGCACGCAGCGGATCGCGACGACGTTATCGTAGGTGCGGCCGTCGCCCATGACGCCGACGCTTCGCACGGGCAGCAACACCGCGAAGGCCTGCGA
>JAYSYN010000074.1:0-19579 GCA_043727575.1 Fimbriiglobus sp. | reverse complement strand
GGCCGTTCAACTTCATCCTCGACACCGGCGCGCCGGCCGTGTTCATCCCGAACAAGATCGCCAAGAAGATCGGTCTGAAGCTCAACGACAAAGGCTGGGGCGAGTTCGACAAGTTCGTTCTCGAAGGGGGCTTGGTCGTCGTACAGGCCCGGACGCGCGTCGAAGACCTCTTCCAACTCGAAGGGATGAACGGCATGGGCATGGCCGGGGTCGAACTCCACGGCGTCATCGGCTACAACGTGCTCGCGCAATTCCGCATCACCTACGACTTCACCGCCGACAAGTTGCAGTGGGTGCATTTGAAAGATTTCGAACCGCCGGTCGTCAAGCCGATCGGTAAAGGTGGCAGCGGTGGCGGGCTCGACATAATGGGCAACGTCATGAAAATGATGGCCGGCCTCATGGGCGTCAAACCGAATTTCGACATCGCCCCCACCGGCTTCCTCGGGTTGGAATACGACGAGAAAAAAGACGGTCTGTTTGTCAAAAGTGTCTTGAAAGACAGCCCTGCCGATAAGGGCGGAATCGTCGCCGGGGACAAGATCGAATCGATCCGCACGGCCAGCATCGACGATGCCTCGGATTTGAAAAAGGCCCTGGCCAAAGCGAAAGTGGGCGACTCGCTGAAGTTCACCGTCCTCCGCGATAAGGAATCGAAAACCCTCACTATCGAACTCGGAAAGGGGCTGTGACCATGTTCCGCCATTTGCTGATTCTCGCGGCCGCCGCCACTTCGATTTCCACTTTGCGGGCCGAGGATAAA
Source organism: Fimbriiglobus sp. (assembly GCA_043727575.1). Classification (GTDB taxonomy): domain Bacteria; phylum Planctomycetota; class Planctomycetia; order Gemmatales; family Gemmataceae; genus JALHQU01. Next base: position 18,816 of record JAYSYN010000074.1, on the reverse strand, counting down.
CCGGTCCCGAAGCTCGACGACAAATCAATCGTCGTCCCCATCGAACTGTTGCCGAGCCGGCACTTCGTCGTGCTCGTGAAACTCAACGACAAAGGCCCGTACCGGTTGATCCTCGATACCGGCGCCCCGCTGACGATCATCAACAGCAAAGTCGCCAAAGAAGCCGGACTGTCCAAGAAAGCCGGCGGCGGCGGGGGCCTGCTCGGCATGCTCGCAGGCGGCATCGATCAGATCCAAGTCGGCAAGATGCAAGTCGGCGAGGTCGTGGCCGAGAAGAGCGGGGCGGTCGTCATGGATCACCCGACGGTGCAAGCGATCTCGGACGCCTTCGAAAAAGAATCCGGCCCCATCGCGGGCATCATCGGCTTCCCGTTCTTCTCCCGCTTTTCCATGACGGTCGACTACCAGAAGAAGGAAGTCACCTTCAAACCCAACGGCTACAAGCCGGGCGACTACATGCAAGACTTGATGGCGTCGATGATGAAGATCGAAGAGAAGAACAAGCCGCGTGTCGTTTCCCCGGCCGGGCTGTGGGGCTTCGCGGTCGAAAAAGAGAAGTCCGACGACGCCGAGGGCGTGACCGTGAAAACCGTATACGCCGACGGCGCCGCCGCCAAGGGCGGGTTGAAAGTGGGCGATCGCGTGCTGACCATCGACGGCCGTTGGACCGACTCCCTCGGCGACACGATCATCGCGGCGAGCCTGATCAAACCGGGCAAAGCCGTGGCGGTGGCGGTGAAGCGCGACGGCAAGGACGTGAAATTAACGATTGCCCCGACTGTGGGAAATTGATGGCGTTGCGACACGTTTTTAACGTGTCGGATTTCTAATTTCCGACACGTCAAAAACGTGTCGCCACACTTGGGACTATTTTATAAAGCATCTTTAGGAAATCGATTCTCTCTCTACCACTTCCCGAAGCAGGTGCCCCGTGGTTCGTCCGTTGCGCATGGTCGCCCTCGTGGCATTCGCGAGCCTGTTGGCGGCGCTGCCCGCCTGCTCCGGCAAAGGGAATAGCGGCAAACCCAAAGTCGCCGTCGTCACCAATTGCACCGATCCGTTCTGGACGATCTGCGAAGCCGGGGCCAAGCAATCGGCCAAGGACAACGATGTGGAATTGGTCTTCCGCCAACCGGCTACGCTCACGGTTTCCGATCAAATGGAGATCGTCGAAGCCTTATTGAAGACCGGCATCAAGGGGCTGGCCATCAGCGTCATCAATCCCAAGGAACAGACCCCCGACCTAACCCGCATCGCGGGTCAGGTGGATCTGTTGACCATGGACAACGACGCCGAGAAGAGCGGCCGACTTTGCTACATCGGCATCGATAATTACGCGGCGGGGAAAGAAGTCGGTCGCATGGTCAAGCGGGCCCTGCCGGACGGCGGCACCGTAGCCGTCTTTATCGGCGATACCTCTTCCGCCAATGCCCACGATCGCATCGCCGGGGTGCTCGACGAACTCGACGGAAAGGACAATCGCGCCGAGATCAACGCCGGCAAATACCGCGAGCAATACGGCAAATTCAAGCTCCATCGCAAGGAGCCGATCACCGATGGCACGGAACCCGGCAAGGTACTCACGAACGCCAGCGACGCCCTCGAACAACTGAAGAACACGCCGAACGTCGCGATGGTCGGCTTGTACAATTCGAACCCGAAAGGGATCCTAGAATCGGCTCGGTCCAAGAGCCTCGTCGCCAAGATCAAGATCGTCGGTTTCGACGAAAACCCGGTGACGCTCGAAGGGATCGACAAGGGCGAGATCGAAGGGACCGTCGTGCAAGACCCGTACAACTACGGCTACGAATCGGTGAAGTGGCTGGCGCATATGGCGAAGGGCGGCGATAAGAAAGAACTCCCGACGAAAGCGACGGCGCACCGACTCGTGACCAAGACCGGCGAGAAAGTCGCGGGGGTCGAGGTGCCGGTATACAAGGCCTCCGAGTACGCCAAGAAAATCCGCGACTCGCTCGAAGCGGGCAAGTAAGGCACTATGCCCGGCGAACCTCTCCTCGTCGCTCGAAACATCCGCAAGCAGTTCCCGGGCGTGCTCGCTTTGGACGGCGTGACCGCGACCGTGCGTCTCGGGGAGGTGCTCGCCCTGGTCGGGGAGAACGGCGCCGGCAAATCGACGTTGATGAAGATCCTCGCCGGTATTTACCAACCCGACGGCGGTGAGATCGAGTTCCTCGGCCGACCCGCCCGATTCAACGGCCCGCTCGCCGCGATGCGGGCCGGAATCAGTTTGATCCACCAAGAACTGAACCTCGCCGAGAATCTCTCGGTGCAGGACAACCTCTTCCTCGGCCGCGAAACCACCTTCGCCGGCCCCCTGAAATTGCTGAACAACCGGGACGCCGGACGCATCGGCTCGGGGCTGTTGCAGCGTGTCGGTTTGCCGGTGTCGTTCCTGTCGAAACCCGTCGGCGATTTGCCACCGGGGCAGAAGCAGCTCGTCGAAATCGCTCGGGCGCTCGGACTCGACGCGAAACTGCTCATCATGGACGAGCCGACCTCGAGCCTCACGCAGACCGAGACGGACCGGCTTTACGAAGTCATCGCGGACCTCAAAGCCGGGGGTGTGTCGGTCGTTTATATTTCCCACCGCCTCGCCGAAATCCGCCGCTGCGCGGATCGCGCCATCGTGCTGCGCGACGGTCGCAACGCCGGGGAATTGGCGAAGGCCGAATTGACCCACGCCAACATCGTCCGGATGATGATCGGCCGCGATTTGCAGCAGTTCTTCCCACGCCACCACCGCAAAGCGACCGGCGCGACGGTTTTGGAAATCGACGGGCTGACCTTCCGCGGCGGGCCGCGGTACCCGGCCTCGCTCCGCCTTCGGGCCGGGGAAGTCCTCGGCATGGCGGGCCTCGTCGGCGCGGGCCGCACCGAACTCTCGGAAGCCGTCTTCGGCCTCCGACCCATCACCGCCGGTTCGGTCTCGCTCGGCGGGCAGCCGATTCGCATCCGCAAGCCGGCCGACGCGATCCGCGCCGGAATTCTGCTCGCCCCCGAAGACCGCCGCACGAACGGTCTCGTTCTCGAGGACGGCGTCGGGGCGAATCTGAGCTTGCCGAATCTCGACCGGATCAGCCGATTCGACATGGTCGATGCCAAAGCCGAGCGCGCTCTCCACGCGGACTCGATATCCCGGCTCGCGATCAAGACGCCGAATGCCGCGAAGGCGGTCGGGCTGCTCTCCGGCGGCAACCAGCAGAAGGTCGTCTTCGGGAAGTGGCTGGCTCGTGGGCCGAAGGTGCTGATCCTCGACGAACCGACGCGCGGCGTCGACGTCGGGGCCAAAACCGAAATCTACGCGATCATCGACGAACTCGCCGGCCGCGGCGTCGCCGTCTGGATGATCACGAGCGACATGGAAGAACTCCTCGGCATGTCCGACCGCGCAGTGGTGATGCACGACGGCCGCATCGCAGGGGAGTTGAATCGCCACGAACTGACCGAAGAAGCGGTGATGAACTTGGCCACGGGAGTCGGCGCATGAACGGTCCGGTCATACTCGGGGGTTTCTTCGCCGGCAGCGGCGCCGTCGTCCTGGCCCTTTGGCTCGCGCTCGACCTTCCGCTGCGACTGCTCCCGCTGGGGAATCGCCACCAACTCTGGTTCGCGTCGCTGGCGTTTTCCCTCGCCCTGTTGGCGTACACGCTCGAACTCAGCCGGCGCAATCTCGTCCGGCTCGTCGGCGTCGCGGTCTTGCTCGCGGTCTTGATCGGCACGCTCGCCGCATCGTCGGAGACCGCCTTCGACCGGTCAAATATCTTCGAACTCCTCAGCCGGCAGGGGGCGCTCGGCGTCATCACCATCGGCGCGGCGCTGATCATCCTCACCGGCGGCATCGACCTGTCCATCGGGTCGGTCGTCGGCTTGTCCGCCGTGGCCTTCGGCACCCTGATGGAATCGGGCGTGTCACCGGTCGCCTCCCTCGGATTGGTGCTCGCGCTCGGCGTGGTGGTCGGGCTCACCAACGGCCTGCTCGTGACACAATTGCGATTGCAGGCTTTCCTCGTCACGCTCTGCGGGATGTTCGTCTTCCGCGGCTTCGCCCGCGAGATCAACAAGAAGCAGACGGGCCTCGTGCTGGCCAAGGAAAACCACCCGGAGATGGCCGAATCGATCGATAGCCTCCGCGCATTGCTGGTGGGCAAGACGGAAAACGGCGCCCTCGAATTCCCCGCCATGCTCGTCGTCATGCTGCTGTTCGCGTCGATCGTCGCCGTGATCCTGCACAAGTCGGCGCACGGGCGCTACTGGTTCGCCATCGGCTACAACGACCGGGCCGCGCGCTACGCCGGCATCGGCGTCGAACGGCAGCGCATCGCCGTGTTCGTGATCGGTTCGACGCTCGCCGCCTTCGCGGGGGTGCTGCTGCTGCTGAATACCGGCACGGCCGACCCGACGAACGCCGGGGGATCGCTGGAACTGTACGCGATCACCGCCGCCGTGCTCGGCGGAGTGAGTTTGAAGGGGGGCGAATGCACCGCCATCGGCTTGGTGCTCGGGGCGCTCGTGCAACCCGTCATCAACAACCTGATGACGTTCCTCGAAATCCGCCAATCGGCCGAGCCGTGGGTCATCGGGTTAATCCTGCTGATGGGCACCATTGCCGACGAACTGATCCGCCGGGATGCTATCGGGACGATCCGCCGCTTCTTCATCCGCAAATCTTAGGAATGGCCCTTCGGGTGGGTTGCGTCTTCGAAACTCGCCGCCGAAAGAAGTGTGCTCCGGTGGAAAATGATTCTTCCAGAGTGTGTGACACCCCCCGCTGGAACAATCTGGACGAATTGGAACAATCGGTGCCGGAACGGTTCGTGTTGCCGATCCACATGCTCGCAAACGAGTTGCGCCTCAAATGCCAAAGAATTTCCGAGCCGACGCAAAGGGGGGTGCTGGAACAGTCGCCTCTGGACGAATGCAAGAAACGCACGCTGACAAACGGACCGAAGAACGGCGAGGTCCCGCGACGGATCAAAAGGTATGCTCGGTTGTGCCAACAGACACTGGCACCGCCTGAAAACACTGCCGCACCCTGTTTGGCGGTGACTGGCCTGTCGTCGATACAATCTGCGTACCGCTGATCCACCATTTCGAGATCCAGTATGGTCCCGTTACCGAGTCGGTTTCGCACCTTGATATTCGGCTTCTGCTGCTTGTTGCTCGTGGTGGCCACGAGCGAGGTCCAAGCCGTCGACAAGCCCCTTAAAGTGTTCGTCTTGGCCGGGCAGTCGAACATGCAGGGCCATGCGAGCATCTCGACCTTTGATTCCTTGGCCGATGATCCCAAGACGGCGGCGCTCCTGATGGAAATGCGCGGACCCGACGGCAAACCGCGCGTTTGCGAGAAGGTGTGGATTTCGTCGGTCGGCTGTCTCGGCGATGCCTACACGGATTTGAAAGAGAAGAAGGGCCAACTGACGGCCGGGTTCGGTGCTCCGAACAACAAGATCGGGCCGGAGTTCACCTTCGGCATCACCATGGAGAAACGGCTCGGCGAACCGATCCTGATCATCAAGACCTCGTGGGGCGGCCGGAGCTTGCACACCGACTTCCGCCCGCCGAGCGCCGGGGCCTACGCTTGGAGCGACTTCGAATTGACCAAGTACCAGAAGCGGGGCGACGACTTGGAGAAGCTCAAGGCCGAGAAGGTGAAGGCCACCGGCGTGTACTACCGCGAAATGATCGCCCATGTTCAAAAGGTGCTCAAGGACATCAAGCGTGTGGTGCCGGAATACGACGAAAAGCGAGGGTATGACCTCGCGGGATTCGTCTGGTTTCAGGGCTTCAACGACTACGTTGCCGGGGACACTTACAACCAACAAATGAAGCCCGGCGGATACGACTTGTACGGGGAACTGCTGGCGCACCTCATCCGCGACGTGCGCAAGGATCTGTCGGCGCCGAAGCTGCCGTTCGTGATCGGCGTGATGGGAATCGGCGGCGAGAAGGAAGGGAAGAAGGCGCCCCAGATGCACTTCCGCCAAGCCCAGACGGCGGTGGGGTCGCTGCCGGAGTTCGAGGGCAACGTGAAGGTCGTGCCGACGGCCCCCTTCTGGGACGACGATCTGGACGAACTGCAACAGCGGATGCAGAAGTTGAACGAGAAACTCGACCGGGAGTTCAAGAAGGATCCGAACCTGAAGCCGGCGGCCAAAGAAGAAGCTCGCAAGAAGGCCATCGAGGAGCAGTTCAAGCCGGAAGAATCGAAACGCCTGAAGGACGGCGTCTCCAACGGGGGCTACCACTACCTCGGTGCCGCGAAGATTCTGGCACCGATCGGCAAGGCATTCGCCGAAGCCCTCGTCGATATCAAACCGGTGAAATAGTTACCGAGTTGAGTCGAGTCGAGTCACTGGTGCACCATGTGCCTGATCTTGACCCTTCAACGCGTTGAGAAGCGGCGTATGACCGACGAAGAGACATTGGAGGAAGTGGTAGCGAACCTGCGTTACACCCTCCCTGCAGTGCTGCGTACTTTCGCAGAGCCCTCGGCTGGTGGACAACTCCGGGCGAATGGTTTTGCCAGTGGGCCGACGACATGTACCTTCCCGATTCTCCGGCCTTCTCGCTGGCGTTCAATCCGAGCGAGCGGGCTGCCTTGGCCACATTCAATGCGGTGTTCCGAAGGGCGTCTGCATCGTTCCCAGTCATGCCTCAGTTCTGGACGTATATTCTGTCGGTCACCGGCCAGGAGTTGGCGGACGCGGCATCCACGGCTCTTCGGTCGCTAGATGGCGGACGACCCGACGCCGCCCCAGAAACAGGTGTAGCAACAAATCTTGGAGATTGAACTGGCGGCACCGAGACCCGTAGGGCGGGTGCAGTCTTCGGAACCCGCCGCGGAAAGGGATCACCGATCAGGGCACCGCGGAGCGAGCTTCCTTCCGACGGCGGGTTCCGAAGACTGCACCCGCCCTACGGGAGCAATCCAATTTCAACAAACACCAAGAATCGTCGGTCCAGCTCCGAGGACATCCCTTCTAACCCGGCTTCTTGCGGCTGCCGGTTGGGCGACCTCGTTTGGGAGTCCGTTTGCGGGGGTGCAAGGCCTCCGCGAAGGCGGCCAGTTGAACGCAACCGTCGCCGAAGGTCGCGTCCGGCAATCGCCCGCGGAGTTCCGGCGTCAACGCTTGCCCGCCTAGGGTGACCGCGATGCCGCGGGCTTCCATCGTCCGGTAAAAGTCACCGTATTCCGGAACGAACCGCTCCGGGTCGGCCAAGTGACTGACCGAGACCCAAACCAGCTTCGGTTTCAGATCGTCGACCGCGGTCAGCAGCGCCGAGAACGGCGTGTGCGGGCCGATGTTCACCGCGGTCCAACCCGTTTCGAGCAGCGTCAACTTCGCCAAGAGCGTCGGCAGAATGTAGTGGTCGTGCTCCGGCGCACCGCCGAGGGCGACGGGCCGTTTCGGATCGGGCTTGGGCAGCATCCGCGCGTTCAACTGATACAGCGCCGCGATGAATGCCTGCGTGATGCGGTGTTCGCGCATCACGGATACGATGCCGTGTTCCCAGTCGCGGCCGACGGTGCGCAAGGCCGGTGCGATCAAGCGATCCGCGAGCTCGGCGATGGAGTGTCCGCGATCGGCCGCGCCGACGATCAATTCCCGGATCGCCTCGGCGTCGTCGCGCCCGATGGCCCCCAAGAGGAGTTCCCCAAGGTCGACTAGATCCGACGCCGCGGGAGCTTCGGCCCCGGCGAGCGCGGCCCCGTCGGCGCGTGGTAATTTCCCGTCGCGCACCGAGCGGAGCACATCGGCCAACAGCAGTTTGCGGTGGCCGCCGGGGGAGACCACCGCGGGCAAGATGCCGTCGTCGACCCAGCGCTTCACGGTGGTCACGCCAACCCCGAGCATCCGGGAGACTTGCGCCGTACTCGCATATTCTCCGGGGGCGGGTGCGTCGCCGGTGTCTTTCGGCCGTTTCATGCGGGAGCTGCCGAGCTTCGGTCTTTTCGAGGGAGCGGGGAACAAACAATGCTAGTGATTCCGAGCTGCAGAAATCCCAAAACGACGCGAAAAATAATTCGGACGATTCGGACGATTTGTGTTGGATTCGATTTCGCAGTGCGGTACATTTCATACCACCGCCCGAGCTGCTTAAGAGGATATGGCCATGGAAACTCTCACCGCCCTCGAGACGCACCGAACCCCGCGGACCGCCGCGTTACCGGGACACATTCACCACGATTCGTTCGCGACCAAGAGCGCACGGCAAGATTTCGACCCCGTCGAGCTTTTGGAATCGTTGGACGATTACGACGACCATTACATGCCGGACGACGTGACGCGGGATCACGCCCGGCGGATGCACTACGCCGCGTACCGCATGCACCAAGCCCGGACTCGGAGCGACCTCGCCCGCTGGCAGGGGGCCTACTTCGGCCTGCGAGACCGCATCGTTCTCGGCAACAGGAAGTTGATCTACCGGGCCGTCCGCCGGAGGATGGCGCTGCAAAACCGGGCCGACGATTTGATCGGCGACTGCCACATCGTGCTGATCCAAGCCGTCGCGGCCTTCAACCCGTGGATGGGCATCCGCTTCAGTACTTACGCGTTCACTTGTTTGGTGCGAGCACTCTCGCGACTGTCGCAAAAGCACTCGGCCGACTGGCTGACCCGGTCGCTTTCGCTCGATGCGTTGCCCGATGGCGAACCCCGGGGCAGAGCGAATGCCCCCGACACCGGGGCGTCGTTGATCCCCATCGAAGAGTTCTTGCGGGACGATCATCCGCTGTTGAACGAACGCGAGAAGAGGATCTTGTCGCACCGATTCAACATGCGGGACGACCCCTCCAACCCGACGTTGGAAAGCGTCGGCCGCACGATGGGTTTGTCCAAAGAACGCGTGCGGCAAGTCCAAGCCTCGGCACTCGACAAACTGCGCCGGGCTCTCGGAGCCACCGAACCCTCGCGGGGCTGACGATGCATTTCCCACCCACGAGACCCATTCGATGCACCGGTTGCCGCTCGGCTTTTTCCTGCTCACTTTGGCATCATCGACCTTCGCCGCCGACGCGCCGACTTGGCCGCAGTGGCGCGGTGCAGCCCGGGACGGTGTCGTCTCGCCCGATACGAAAGCGTGGCCCGACAAGTTGAGCCCGGCGAACTTCAAAAGACTGTGGGAAGCGACGGATCTCGGGCCGAGTTACTCGGGGCCGATCGTGAGCACCGACAAAATCTTCACCACCGAAACCGTCGATAAGACGACCGAGGTCGTGAAAGCCTTCGACCGCAAAACCGGGAAAGAATTGTGGAAGGCGAGTTGGAAAGGCTCGCTCGAAGTACCGTTCTTCGCGAATAAGAACGGCAGTTGGATCCGCTCCACTCCCGCACTCGACGGGGACAAACTCTACGTGGCCGGGATTCAAGATCTGCTGGTCTGCCTCGATGCCGCGACCGGAAAGATACTTTGGAAATTCGATTTCGTAGCCGAGTTCAAGTCGTCCGTGCCGACCTTCGGTTGCGTTTCATCCCCTTTAGTCGACGACACCGGCGTCTACATCCAAGCCGGTGGCTGCGTCGCCAAGCTCGACAAGAAGACCGGCAAGAGCTTGTGGACATCGCTCAAAGACGGCGGCGGCATGAACGGCAGCGCGTTCTCTTGCCCGGTGATCGCGAAGCTGGCGGGGAAGGAACAACTCGTCGTCCAGACGCGCACCCAATTGGCCGGGTTGGACAAAGACTCCGGGAAAGAACTCTGGAAGCGCGACGTACCGGCGTTCCGCGGGATGAACATCCTCACGCCGGTGATCTCCGGGGATACCCTTGTTACGAGCACGTACGGCGGCACGACCCAGGGCATCAAAGTGCGATCGACCGACGGCGGCTTCCGCACCGAAGACGCTTGGTCGTTCAAATACGAAGGCTACATGAGCACGCCGGTGGTTCTCGCGGGTCACGCTTACTTCTTGGGCAAGGATCAAAAGGCGATTTGCGTCGACTTGAAAGCCGGCAAAGAAACGTGGCGGAGCGAGAAGCGCTACGGGCAATACTGGAGCTTGGTCGCGCACAACGACAAGATCCTCGCCCTCGATCAGAAAGGCGTCTTGTATCTTCTGAAAGCGAACCCGAAGGAGATGGAGATCCTCGGTGAGATCGCCGTGTCCAAAAACGAAACGTGGGCCCACCTCGCGGTCGGCGGCGACGACGTGGTGATCCGCGATTCGTTCGGCCTGACCGTCTTCCGCTGGTCGTCCGAAAAATAATCGCACCCCGGTGACAACGCGTTGCCAGTGGCTTTCCGGCCTTCCGGAGGGCCGCTGGTTTTCTTTTGCGCGAATGCGGCGCGATCAACTTGCTTTCCGTCCGAACGGCATCTAGGATCATGCCCAACGACCGCCCCGCAGGTACGACGTTCCATGGCCCAGTCCCTTCCCGAAGTCGCCACCGTCACCCGGGATCGCGCCGCGCGTTTGGCCAAGTTCCTCAAGTTGTTGTCGGGTCCCGCCAAGACGCGTCTGGCCCTGATGGCCAAGTTGAAAACCGACCAGCGCGCCTTTTACCGCGACCTGCGGTTCCTGCGTTCGCTCGGGATCGAAGTCGGCGCGGACGGCGACAAATACGTGCTGGACGGCCCGCTCGATTCGGCGCGGGCGAAACTGCCCTGCCCCGATCCGGGCCTGACGATGGCGGAAGCTGCCGCGCTGTCGCGCGGAAATTCCGAGGCGCACCGCAAATTGAAGCGGATGGTCGAGTCGATCAACGGCGCCGAATCCGCCGCGGGCGGATCGTCGGGTCGGTAATCCACTTTCCGAAAGCCCGGCATGAAGGCCGCGATCATCATCCCCGCCCGCTACGCTTCCAGCCGGTTGCCCGGCAAACCGCTGTTGAAGGCCACCGGCAAGTTCCTGATCCAGCATTGCTACGAGCAAGCCCTCCGGTGCAAACGCGCGGATCGCGTGATCGTCGCCACCGACGACGAGCGCATCGCCGACGCCGTGCGCTCTTTCGGCGGCGAAGTGGCGATGACGCGCGCGGGTCACGTATCGGGGACTGACCGAATCGCCGAAGTCGCCGAGACTTTGGACGCCGAGATCATCGTGAATTTGCAAGGGGACGAGCCGCAGTTCGACCCGGCCGCGTTGGATCTGTTGATCGGCTTCGAAGCGGAGATGGCGACGCTCGCGGTGCCGATCCGGGACGACGCCACGTATCGCAACCCGAACATCGTGAAGGTGGTCTGCGCCGACGACGGCCGGGCGCTCTACTTCAGCCGCAGTCCGATCCCCATGGTCCGCGACGGCGCGCCGGACTTCGCCTCGGATCGATTCCTCCAGCATCTCGGCGTCTACGCCTACCGCCGTGACACCCTACTGTCACTGGCGCGGACGCCGGCGCACCCGCTGGAATTGGCCGAGAAACTGGAGCAATTGCGGGCGCTGGTTCACGGGATTGCGATCCGCGTCGGCGTGGTGAGCACCGGCCACCGGGGCATCGACACGCCGGAAGACTACGCGGAATTTGTGAAGGCCTACGCGGAACAATCCCAGCAGTCAACGCACAGGAAACTATGAAAACCGACATGCTAGCCGGTTTGTCGCAGCCGCTGCTGGACAACACCTGCCGCCGCTTCGGAGCAGAAATACCGGTCGGGTATCGCCGGGCTAAAAATCCGTGCGAAAACGACCGGTCGCGGTGAATCCGGACTCGGCAGCATGCGATTGGATGATCTGAACAAGAATGGCGATTCCTCGGAGTGCGGGGATGCCCTCAAACGCGATGTAGACGTACTTGCTGGTGAGCGCCTGATTCAAGCGGAGCGACAGCCCGCCCTTCGAGACATCGACGCACTGGCCATCCCCGGCCGGTTCGAGGCTCCCGTCCGAACGCAGCGCCGTCAGTGTCACGGGGAACTCGGCTTTGAACCGCTCGTGTTTGCGCCGATCCGGCATGTTGTTCAACACCCGGCGGATGCCGGCGAACAATTCCGCGACGACGGTTTCCGCACTCCGGACGAAATCCGGTTTCGGCGTCCCGATGATCCTTCCCACCGCATGCAATTCTCCCACCTCCCCGGCGTTGTCGGGCAGATCGACGACGACTTCCAATCCGGCGAACTCTTTCTTGCCGAAGAAGCGAGAACTCGGCGCGAGTTTGCGGAAGACGATCCGCTTCTGTCCGCGGGAATCCATCGAAAATCCCCCCTGCTCCCAGACGAGTTCCAGTTTCACTTTGGCGATCTGCGGACTCACGCTGGTCAAGAACTGGCAGGTCCAAGTCCCGTCCGTCGCGCGGGCGGTGTTTGGCGTTTCCGCGGAACCTCGGGCCGCTTCGAGAATGCGACCGATCACCTCTTCGCTCGTCAGGGTCGGCGACGAAGACGCCCGGCCGCGCAAATATTCGGTCGAGACGACGGAGCGGATCTCGGACCGGCGTACGGTCGCGGTCGATTCGGCGGTGGGACGATTCGTCGGCGCGGTCGGAAATCCGATGCTTCCCGAACGCCGTGCCGGCCGGGAATCGGACGGGCCGAGTGCGTCGATGAAATCGAGGCAGGAGGGGAAGCGTCGGTCCGGAAATTTCGCCAGCGCCTGCGCGACCGGACTGCGGTCGGCCGCGGGCAGCGCGGCCAAATCCGGTTCGGCGGTGATGTGCTGCATCATCATTTGTTGGGCCGTGCGGCCCGCGAATGGGAATGCGCCGGTCAACATCTCGTAATAGACCAGCGCGAGACTGTATTGGTCCGACTGCGTGTGGACGAGACCCCCGGAGCACTTCCGGCGCCGCGTACTTGGGCGTCAGCCCGCGATTTTGTCCGCCGCTCGCGCCGCCGTCCAACTTGCTGACGAGGCCATAATCGCCGACTTGCAGATGCCCCGCCGTCAAAAACAGGTTGGCCGGTTTGACGTCCAAATGCTGCAGTCCGTGTTGGACGCCGATGACATCGAGCGCTTCCGCGGCTTCGCGGAGGTACCCGATGAGCTCGTCGCGCGGGATCCCCGATTGCCCGACCGTGCGGCATTCCAAAAATCGCGCGCCGATGTGTCGGTCGGCCAAGCCCATCACCATGACCAATTCATCCCCGACGATCTCGACGCGCTCCAAGCAGAGCAAAAACGGGTGGCGAATCGCTTTGACCTGCTCGAACGCTTCGTATTCTTGGCGGAGCTGACGATCCGCCCCTCGGCTCCCTTGGACGAATTTGATCGCCTTCAACAATCCGCCCGGCGCTTTGCACTTCCAAACTTCGCCGAAGCCGCCGCGGCCGAGCGGATGCAACAAGACGTATCCCGGCAGCGGTTCTTCACCGGCGTTTCTCAGATAGAGTTCGGCGTCCGCGACTCGCGGCTCCGCGGGCGCGACCGGCCGGGACCCGGAGCGCAACTCCGCAATCGTGACCAACCCGCTGGACTTCGGTGCGGATGCGACGCGCGGGGGTGGCTGCGCGACGGTCCTGGAAAGCTCGACGATATCGCTTTCCGTGTCGGAAGCGACGATCGGGAGATCGGCGGGCGGAATCGCGACGGTGGTGCCGATTGACGCGCCGTTGCCACAGCGCAGGCATGCGGTCGCCCGGCTCGGGCTTAGATACCGGCAGTTCGGACACGAATTCATAGCCAACCATCCGGGAAACACGCAGGCTACGGAAGAATGGCACAACAATTGCGCAGTGGCGGGTGAAATATTGCGAATTTCACTCAATTCGGACTCCGCCGAGAGTCGACGCCCGGGAAAGGCGGGGACAACACCTCGCCCATTCCCTAATATTGGCCTACTGGATCATCGCCCGCGTTGCGGGACACTTTCGGGTTCCAGTGGAATGGCCAAGCATATTTTCGTGACCGGCGGCGTCGTCAGTTCCCTCGGCAAGGGGTTGACCTCCGCGAGCATCGGGCTGCTCCTCGAGCGGCGCGGCCTCAAAGTTCGGATGCAGAAGTTCGACCCGTACATCAACGTCGATCCGGGGACGATGTCGCCGTACCAGCACGGCGAAGTGTACGTCCTCGACGACGGCGCCGAGACCGACCTCGATCTCGGCCACTACGAGCGCTTCACGAACGCCCCGCTCGACCGCGACTGCAATTACACCACCGGCAAGATTTACCTGAGTATCATCGAGAAAGAGCGCCGGGGCGAATACCGCGGCAAGACGGTGCAGGTCATCCCGCACGTCACGGACGAGATCAAAGCCTGCATCCGCAAGCTGGCCGTGCCCGATGTCGACGTGGTCATCACCGAGATCGGCGGCACCGTCGGCGACATCGAAGCGATGCCCTTCTTCGAAGCGATCCGCCAGTTTGCCCTCGACGTCGGCAAGGCGAATTGCCTGTTCATCCACCTCACGCTCGTGCCGTATTTGAAGGCGGCCGGGGAATTGAAAACGAAGCCGACGCAGCACAGCGTGCGCGAACTGCGCGAGATCGGCATCCAGCCGGACGTGCTGATCTGCCGGACGGAGCGCGAAATTCCGTCGGACGACATCGACAAGATCGCGCTGATGTGCAACCTCGAGCGCCGCGCGGTGATCGAAGAAATCGACCGGGAATTCAGCATTTACGAAGTGCCACTGAGCTTGAAGGGGCACAAACTCGACGAGTTGATCGTCGAGCGGTTGAACCTGAAAGATGCCCAAGCGCTGCAAATGCGCGATTGGGTCGTGATGGTCGAACGGATCAAATCCCAGATTCTGGAGCCGAACCCGGCGCGCACCGTCACCATCGCCGTGGTCGGCAAGTACGTGAAGCACCGCGACGCGTACAAGAGCGTCTACGAATCGCTCGATCACGCCGGGATCGCCCACAACGTCAAGATCAACTTGGAGCGGATCGAATCGGAACAAATCGAAGAGGAGGGGACGGCCCAATTGTTGGCCAGCGCTGACGGCATCCTCGTCCCCGGCGGCTTCGACAAGCGCGGCATCAACGGCAAAGTGGACGCCATCCGCTTCGCGCGGGAAGGCAAGATCCCCTTCTTCGGCATCTGCCTCGGGCTGCAATGCGCGACGATCGAATACGCCCGCAACGTGCTGGGTCTCACCGATGCGAACTCGACGGAGTTCGACCCGACGACCCCGCACCCGGTGGTGGCGCTGCTGGACGCGCAGCGCAAGGTCACACACATCGGCGGCACGATGCGCAAAGGGGCTTACGATTGCGCCCTGACCGAAGGCTCGCACGCGGCGATCGCCTACCATTCGCTGCTGGTGTCGGAGCGCCACCGGCACCGCTACGAGGTGAACAACGACTACCGCGAGCAGTTGGTCAAGGCCGGCTTCGCCATCACCGGCACCAGCCCCGACGGCGGCTTGGTCGAAGTGATCGAGATCCCTGACCACCCGTGGTTTTTGGGCGTGCAGTGCCACCCGGAGTTCAAGTCGAAACCGACGGCGGCCCACCCGCTCTTCCGGGACTTCGTCGGCGCGGCCTTCGCGCGGATGCAGGGTAAGTAAGGAGGATGCTCCGTGGAAGATTTCGAGATCTCGGCCCGGAACCTCGTGCTTTGCCGCCACGTGAAGTACGATGCGGACAACCGAGAGGCACCCTATTCGCTGCAAAATGTGCTCTCGACCGTTCGCGCGGTCGAAGTCGAATCCCTCAAGCAATCTAAGCCGATCTGCCTCTACGCCGAGTATTTCGGCCCGGCGGGCGAGTACGAGGTCTGGATCGATCTGGTGTCGTTGGGGTATGATGACTACGGGGATGAAATCGAAGTCACCAACTTCGGTCCCTTCGCACTGACCTTATCCGAAGGGAAGTTCGTCCACCAACGCTACTACTACTTGCAGCACGTGCCCCTTTTCAGTTCGGGACTTTACGAGTTCCAGGTGCGCATCGCAGGTTTATACCAAGTGGTGATCAGCCAAACGCTTCACGTGGAGGATTGATCGATGCAAGTGCCACAACGACCCAAGCGACCGCGCGTCACCCGCGAGACGCGCGGCGACATCGAGTACCATCCACCCCAAGAAATGGCCGACCCCTGGGGCCACCTCAGCGAAGCGATGAAGAAGAAAATCTTCGGCGATTCCGGCCCGCCCGCACTGCCGACCACCCCCGCAATGAAGCCAACCCAAGGCCGACCGGAATCATGCTGAACACCGCCCTCCAAACCGAAATCTTCCGCCTCCTTCCACGCGTGACCACGCCCGCCCAGTACATGGGCGGCGAAGTCAACAGCGTCCGCAAGGATCACGCGCAGGTCCGCGGCAAGCTCTGCCTCTGCTTTCCGGACGCGTACACCATCGGCATGAGCCACCACGGCCTGCAGGTGCTGTACACGATCATGAACAACGATCCGCAGTGGGCCTGCGAACGCGCCTTCGCCCCCTGGATGGATTGGGAAGCGATCATGCGGGGCCACAAGCTTCCGCTCTATGGACTCGAGACGTTCACCCCACTGCATGCCTTCGACATCGTCGGCTTCAGCCTCCAGTACGAGGTCTGCTACACGAACGTGTTGAACATGCTCGACCTCGGCGGCATCCCCGTCTTCGGGGACGAGCGCTTGGTCAGCGATCCGCTCGTGATCGCCGGTGGGCCGGGGGCGCAGAACCCGGAACTGCTCGCGCCGTTCATCGATCTGTTCATCATCGGCGACGGCGAGGAATCGTTGCCGTTGATCATGAACAAATGGATCGAGCTGAAAGAGAAGGCGATCCGCGACGGCGACAACACGCACCGCCGACGGATGAACATGCTCGCGGAAGTCGTCGGCGGCGTGAACTGGGCCTACGCCCCGGCGTTCTACGTCTTCGACTACTTCCCCGATGGCACCATCGCCAGCGTCAATCGGACCCGCTCCGACGTACCGGCCGTGATCGAACCCTGCACCATCAATTGCGACTTCGATGCGATCCCGCTGCCGACGAAGCCGGTAATCCCCTTCGTGCAGACGCCGCACGACCGGCTCGCCATCGAGATCATGCGCGGCTGCCCGCACCAATGCCGCTTCTGCCAGAGCACGACCATCAAGCGCCCGCTGCGGATGCGCTCGGTCGAAACCATCGTGCAGGCGGCCTTGGATAGTTACCGCAACACCGGTACGAACGAGATCAGCCTGTTGTCGCTGTCGAGTTCGGACTACCCGCACTTCGAGCAACTCGTGAAGCGGATGCACGAAGTCTTCAACCCGCTCGGCGTGAACGTCAGCTTACCGAGCTTGCGCATCAACCACCAACTGCGGACGCTGCCCGAACTCATTAAGGGCGTCCGCAAGGGCGGCCTGACGCTCGCGCCGGAAGTGGCCCGCGACGACATGCGCGAACAGATCCGCAAGAAGATCAAGAACGACGACTTGTACGAGGGCTGCCGGGAGGCCTTCAAACACGGCTGGTCGAAAGTGAAGCTCTACTTCCTTTGTGGTCTGCCCGGGGAGCGCTCCGTCGATCTCGATGGCATCGTCGAAATGGCCGAGCGCATCAGCCAAATCGGCAAGGAAGTGACCGGCCGCTACAAGGACGTCACCGCGTCCGTATCGAACTTCGTGCCGAAGCCCCACACACCGTATCAGTGGAACGGCATGCAGACGCGCGAGTATCTGCGCTGGGCCGGCGATTACTTGCACCGGCAGAAGACGAATCGCAGCGTGAAGATCAAGCAGCACGACATCGAAACGAGCCTGCTCGAAGGGATTCTGACGCGCGGCGACCGCCGGGTCGCTCCAGCACTGCACGAAGCGTGGAAACGCGGCGCCCGCATGGACGGTTGGAAGGAATGCTTCAAGGCCGACCTCTGGTGGAAGGTCTTTGCCGATCTCGGCATCGACACCGCGTTCTACAGCCAGCGCCAGCGGCCGAATGGCGAGAAACTGCCGTGGGACCACGTCAACGTGAAGAAGGGCCGCGCTTACTTGGAGAAGGAACAGGATCGCAGTGTGATTCAGCTCAAGGTGATGGCGGAAGCCGTCGCGGACGGTCCGGGCTGCGGGGGGTGATTCTTGTTAGCCCGACGCGCCAGCGAGGGTGTCGTGTTGGCCCGTAGCTACAAAGACCCTCGCTGGCGCGTCGGGCTAACACCATACCCACCTTGCACTCGTATTCGAGGAGAATCTTCTATTGAATAATGACCCTTCTACGTCTGATGCGGCTGCGAAACGGGACGGGATAGGGCTACTCGACCGCCTCCGCGCACTCCGCGCCGAGTTTGGACTCTCGTTATCGGAGGCCAAAGCCATCACGGACGTAAGTGACGGTAAACCGCCGTTGTTTCCGCCTGTGAACGACTGCAAGCAGTTGACGGCGGTGCTTGCGTCAGAATTGGGATACTGCGCATGCGCTTCCGGGGCAGCGGTGGGAGTCCTACGCGAACTCTTGCGAGCTACCCGCGAAAGAACGGATGCGACTGGAGATGAGGAGGCATTTGCCCTTGCTTCCCGAAAGATCGAAGCCTTGCTAGAAGGCGGGGGTGGGTGGGCGGAATGGCTGGTTTATGGACTGGATCAACGGGACTTTTTGCAGCATGGGTTCAGGCAGACTGATTTGTTAATCTCAGAAAAGGGCAGGCTCCTCCTTCAAGCGATTGATCGCTTCGACCCTGAATGAGGTGTTCGCGCCAATCGAACAAAACTAGACCGGAGCATTCAATCATTCCTGTATCCGCAGCGCCGAGATCACCAACCCGCGCTTCACGCCCTGCACCACTGCGATTTCGGTCAGGTGGCCCATCGGCACGAAACCCAGTTTGTTGTTCATCCGGCGGGTCGCGTCGTTGTGGTCGAAGTGCATGCTGATGAGCGTCGTCACCCCGAGTTCTGGACACTTCTCGATCATTCGCTTCTTCAACGCCGTCCCGATGCCCTTCTTTTGGTGGGCGGTGGCGATGTAGGTGCTGACCTCCGCCGTGGCGTCGTAGGCGGG
>JAYSYN010000073.1:0-6512 GCA_043727575.1 Fimbriiglobus sp. | reverse complement strand
TGACCGTTCACAAAATGGCGAAGGATTGAGTGTTACCCGGCGCCGCCCGCGAAGACCCGCTACGGAACGACGCGGGCCCCTCCGGTCGGGTTCATCCCCCGCCGAACAGTGCCTTCATCGCGGTGCCGCGGTTCAATTGCACCGGACGGCCCGTGCGGTCCTTGACTTCGGACGTCGGTTCGACGCCGAGTTGCTGGTAAATCGTCGCACCGACGTCGTCCAGCGCGAACGGCGTGGTCGTCGGGTCGGACGCGGTTTTGTCCGACTTGCCGATGACCTGCCCACCGCGGACACCGCCGCCGGCGAAGGCCGCGCTGAAGCAACGCGCCCAATGATCGCGGCCGCCTTGGTCCTTGTTCACCTTCGGCGTCCGGCCGAATTCGCCCATCACCACGACCATGACATCGTCGAGCAACCCCATCGTGCCGAGGTCGTCGAGCAGCGCCGAGACGCCCTTGTCGAGCGGCGGCAGCAGGTCCTTTTTCAACCGGTTGAAGTTGTTGCCGTGCGAGTCCCAATTCTGCACGCGGCCCATATTCGCTTGCACCATCGGCACCCCGGCTTGGACGAGCCGACGCGCGAGGAGCAGCGACTGGCCGAACATGTGCCGACCGTACCGGTCGCGGTCGGCGGGCGTCTCGGCGTTCAAATCGAAGGCTTTGGCGACGGCCCCGTTCAACAGCAATTCGGCGGCTTTCTTCTGCTGGTCGCTCATCTTGCGGGCTTCCAGCGACTCCGCGAGGAACGATTGCTGCCGGTTCACCGAGGCCAGCAATTCGAGGCGATCCTTGAACTGATCGACGTCCAACCCCGGCATCAGTTGGGCGTTGTCGACGCGGAACTTCGCCCCGTTCGGATCTTGGTTGATCTGCCACGGGTCGAATTTCGGCCCCAAGAAACCGCCGTGTTGACCGGGCCAAACCAGAGGCCCTTCTTGAAGGAACGTCGGCAGCGATACGCCGGACGGGATGCCGGCGGTCGGCGGATTCAGGTAGCTCACGCCCGCGGCGTAGCAGGGGAAGTCGTCCCGCGACAGCGGTTTATCGAACCGGCCGTTCGGTTGCTTGGCGCCCGTGACGGCGTGGTGCGAAGCGCCGAGGTGGTTATCGTCGCGGTGGGCCAGCGAGCGCACGACGGCGAGTTTGTCGGCCCGTGCCGCCAGCAGCGGCAGGTGCTCCGAAAACTGGATGCCGGGGACTTTGGTGCTGATCGGGTTGAACTCGCCGCGGATTTCGACCGGCGCTTCGGGCTTCGGATCGAAAGTGTCGATATGGCTGGCCGCGCCCGTGAGGAAGACGACGATCACCGACTTCCGCTTCTTCGGCTTCGCGGTTTCCGCCGCGCTCAGGAATTGGCTCAACCCCAGACCGACGAGACCGGAGTAGCCGACCTGAAGCAGTTCCCGGCGGTGGATTCCGAAGGCGTGGCGATGCATGGAAGCCTCTCAACGTGCGGGCGGGCAGCATGACATTAGATCAGAACCGCGACGCGGGGGCAATCGATTTGCGATGGCGAGCCGTTGGGGTGTAGCAACGATCATTGGAGTTTGAATCTGAGCGGGGGACGTCAGTCCCCCGTGGGATCCGGTATTCGGCTCATTCGACCGTTGGAAGCACGTCATGCCAAGCTGAACCTCCGAAAGCGTCCGGTCGGCCAGTGCCTCCGCTCGGCGGGCGGCGCCCGCATTCTTCCAAAGGCGATTCTTCCAGCACCCCCCCCCTCTATCGGATCTGGGATTCTTTCAAAGCTTGTGACGCAAGTCATTGTTGCGCAAGTGGATCGGCCACACGGATCTTACTGGCCCCGATTCTTCCAATTCTTCCAAATGCTTCCAGAGTGGGGTGTCAAACACTCTGTCGGAATCATTTTCCCGCGGTGTTCGACGCAAACCGACTCCAAAAATGGTTGGCACACCCAGCCGTTGAGTTGCCCTTTACCGAGTTTGCCCAAGGTGGTATTTCGAGTGCGGATCGCCGGCGTTCGGCCGGCCGCGAGGGACTGCGCATGCACCGGGATCATTTCTTCGCCCGCTTCACACTCGCCCTGCTCGGCGGCATCGCGTCGGTCGGCTTGACCTTCGGGCAAGGCATCCCGCCACAGGGCCTCCCGGTCAGTCCCGATGTGACGAATCCGATTATCCCGGCGGTTGCCGTTGAAACGCCCGGCGACAAAATCGAACTGATTCAACAGCTCGGATCGCCGGTGCCCCCGTCGATTCCCGACTCGCCCGGTGGCCCGAAGATTCCCACGGGGGTCACGTCCACGCCCCCGCGCGCGGCCCCCGGTGTGAACGATCCGCCGACGCCGAGCGTCCAGTTGCAGATCCGCACGCCGGCCCACATCGCGGGGGGGAAACCGATCGCGTACAAGCTCGTGATCACGAATAATTCCGGGGCCACCGCCTACCGCGTGATGCTGCGCGTGCCCATGCCCGAGGGCGCCGGCAAACTGCCCACGAAATGCGAACCGGCCGCCGACCTCCCGGCCAGCGAAAAACAATTGACGTGGAGCTTCAAATCGCTCGCCAAGGGGGAGCAGAAGGTCGTCGAACTCGAATTCAAACCCGACGCCGGCGTCAAGGAGATCCGCCTGCGCGGGCACGTGTCGTTCGAGCACGGCTCGGAGGTCACCACGGCCATCGACAAACCGAAACTGGTCGTGAGGAAAACCGCGACGCCCACGGCGATGCAGGGCGAACTCATCACGGTGCGCGTCGAAGTGCAGAACGCCGGCACGGTGCCGATCCCACAGACGCGGCTCGTCGAGACGATCCCCACCGGCGTCGATTTCAAGAACGACAAGGAATCCGAAAAAGGCGAACTCGCCCACCAGCGCATCTGGCAACTCGGTACGTTGGAACCGGGGCAATCGAAGATCGTCACGTACCAACTCCTCGGCAAGCTCGGCGGCGAGTTGATCGCGACGTCGATGGCCGCGAGCGACGACAAACACGCCTCGGTGCAGTCCGAAACCGTCCAAAGCAAATCCAAAATCCTCGTGCCGGCGCTCAAGATCGAACTCACCGGCCCGGCCACGGTCGCCTCGAAAGAAGCGGCGCCGTACACGGCGCGCGTGCAGAACACCGGAACACAACCGCTGAGTAACGTGAAGGTCGTGATCGCCCACCCGGACGATTGCGAAGCCACGAAAGTGACGGTCGGGGCGCGGCGGACCAAAGACACCGTCCAATGGTTGATCCCGAAACTGGCGGCGAATGAAGCCTTCGACCTGCGGTTGAACCTCGAATCGGCGACGTCCGGGAAGAAGGTCATCAAAGCGACCGCGAAGGAGAGCCGCACGGCCGCCGAGGACGCGAAGGAAGTGAACACCACATTCCTCGGCCGGGCCGACCTGACTTGGAAACCCGATTTCGACGACGTGACGGTGAACGTCGGCAAGCAAGGGATGATCACTGTGAAAGTCCGCAACCAAGGGACCGAGACGGAGAAGGGCGTGCGCTTGCGGGTGCAATTGCCCTCCCAGGTCCGCTTCGTGCAAGGTACGCCGAATCAACACAAGGAGATAGCGGGGGAGTTGGTGTTCGAGCCGCGCCCGATTTTGCCGGGGAAGACGGAATCGTACCTCATCACCTACGAGGCGAAGCAAGCCGGTCCGGCCGATTTCCAATTGCTCCTCGAAGCCGAGTGCCTCAACGGCAAGCCGCTGTCGAAGAACCAGCGCGTCGAAATCAACAACGCGAAGTGACCGCCATGACCGCCGAAGAAATCCTCGCGCTGTTGCCCTCGCTCGGCATCGAATCGACCAAGCGCGTGCTGGCCAAGCACGGCGCCCGCGAGCCCTTCTACGGCGTGAAGATCGAAGAGTTGAAGAAGATACAAAAGAAGGTCAAGCGGAACCACGAGGTCGCCCTCACGCTGTACGCCAGCGGCATTTCGGACGCCATGTACTTGGCGGCGCTCGTCTCCGAACCGGAGAAGATGACCAAAGCCCAACTGGACGGCTGGGCCAAGGCCGCCTTCTGGCCGATGCTCTCGGAATCGGCCGTCGCGTGGACCACCGCAGAATCGCGCTTCGCCGTGGAACTCGGACTCAAATGGATCGATAGCAAGAAAGAATCGATCGCCTGCAGCGGATGGTGCACGCTCTCGAGCTACGTCGGCATCACCCCGGACGAGGACATCGACCTGCCCGTGTTCCAAGCTCTGCTCGACCGCGTGCAGGCTGGCATTCAGGAGGCCCCGAATCGCGTCAAGTATTGCATGAACGGCTTCGTCATTGCCGTCGGCAGTGGCGTCGTACCGCTGGTAGCGCAGGCGAAAGCGACGGCCGCAGCGATTGGCGCGGTCGCGGTCGACGTGGGCGAGACCGACTGCAAAATCCCGCTGGCTTCGGCATACATCGCCAAAGTCGAAGCGATGGGCCGCACCGGGGCGAAGCGCAAAACCGCGATGTGCTGATTCACGCCGACTCCAGTTCCTTCAGCCACAGCCGCAACAATTTCGCGAGCGCATCTTTCTCTTTCGCCGGCAGTTTCGGTTGTGATGTCTTCGCATCTGCGAATCGGGTCGCGGTCGCCGCGTCGATCAATTTGCACCCCTTCGCCGTGAGTTCGACCACCACGCCGCGGCGGTCGTCGGGATCCTGCCGGCGGACGATCCACCCCGCGGCTTCGAGTTTGTCGAGCCGGTTCGTCATGCCGCCGGACGACAGCATCACACTTTTGAGCAACTGCGACGGGGCCAGCGCGCCGCGCGGCCCTTGCCGGCGGAGTGTGCCGAGGATGTCGAACTGCCCGAGAGCCAAGCCGTGCTTCGCGAGCGCCGATTCGACCGAGCGCTCGAGGTGCTTCGCCAGCACGATCACCCGGCCGACGAGTGCCAGCGGCGTCGGATCGAGATCGGGCCGGGCGGCTTTCCACGCGTCGAGCAAGCCGTCGACGACGTCGGGGGGAGTTTTCATCCGTACACCTTAACGCCGAAGTCTCTTCGAGTCAAGATTCTTGACGCGAAGATACTTTGCCGGTATCTTGATTTCGTCCCACCACTCCCGAGGATCCCGCGATGAAAGAACTGCACCTGAACGGCAACCACGAGACCGCCGTCGAACGGGGCGATTACCCGCCGGCCAAGATCAAAGAAATCTTGAAGGACGAAATCGTCGCCGTCATCGGCTACGGCGTGCAGGGCCGCGGCCAGTCGCTGAACATGCGCGACAACGGCGTGAAGGTCATCGTCGGCCAGCGCACCGGCGGCAAGGCTTACGACCTCTGCCTCGAAGACGGCTGGGTCCCGGGCGAGACGCTCTTCGATCCGGAGACGGCCGCCGCGAAGGGGACCGTCATCCAGTACCTGCTTTCGGACGCCGGGCAAAAAGAGATGTGGCCGAAGATCAAGCCGCACCTCACGGCGGGCAAGGCGCTCTACTTCAGCCACGGCTTCAGCATCGTTTACAAAGACCAGACCCACGTGATCCCGCCCTCGGACATCGACGTGATCCTGTGCGCCCCGAAAGGCTCCGGCACCACGGTCCGCCGGTTGTTCCTCGAAGGCCGCGGCATCAACAGCAGCTTCGCCATCCACCAAGACGCCACCGGCAAAGCCCGCGACCGCTGCTTGGCTTTGGGTGTCGCCATCGGTTCGGGCTACCTGTTCGAGACGACCTTCCAGAAGGAGGTCTTCAGCGATCTCACCGGCGAGCGCGGCGTGCTCATGGGCGCCATCTACGGCCTCTGGTTGGCGCAATACGAAGTGCTCCGCGAGCACGGCCACAGCCCGAGCGAAGCCTTCAACGAGACCGTCGAAGAAGCGACGCAGAGTCTCTATCCGCTCATCGCCGAGAAGGGGATGGACTGGATGTACGCGAACTGCAGCACGACCGCGCAGCGCGGCGCGCTCGACTGGTTCAGCAAATTCCGCGACGCCTCGAAGCCGGTGTTCGAGAGCTTGTACCAGTCGGTGGAAACGGGCGAAGAGACCCGCCGGGTGCTCGAGGCGAACTGCCGGCCGGACTACCGTGAGCAACTCGAAAAGGAATTGAAAGCGATTTCGGAAAGCGAGATGTGGAAGGCGGGGACGTGGGTGCGGTCGCTGCGCCCGGAGAGGGCCGGCGACGAGTGATTCTGGAAATCGTGAGATTGAACCCCATCCGCGGATCGGTCTGGTTAACATCAGATCGATCTAGTTTGGGACCGAGCTGGGACTTCGATCTCTTTAGTCGCATTTTCGCTTGACCATTATTCCAGTCCAGCTGAGATTTGCGTCCCGATCGTCATAACGCGGAATTGCGGAAAAATGTCCGGTCGGGCGTCGGCGCCTAACTCCGGTGCGCAGCACGGCGTTCCGGCGGGCGATGCGACAACGGGTTGTCAGCGGGACCCCCGCGCCGCTGTCAAGCCCTTGACAGTGACCAGAGTGCGGAGTTATATTGACGATGTCGCCTCGCCAATCGCACGCTTTCCCAGCGCGTCGAACGAATCGGGCAGCACCAATCCTTCGCACGCACTTCGGCCTAACTGCTGACGGTGCATACAGTAAGGTTTTTTACGCACACGC
>JAYSYN010000072.1:0-6517 GCA_043727575.1 Fimbriiglobus sp. | reverse complement strand
ACAGCGACACGGCGAAATCGGGGCAGTGGGTCCTCGCCTTCGGCAGCCCCTTCGGGTTCAATCAGACCGTGACCCACGGCATCATCTCGGCGCGCGACCGTGGTCAAATCAGTCTGGGGAACACGATCCGTATCAAGGAGTTTTTGCAGACCGACGCGGCCATCAATCCGGGTAACAGCGGCGGTCCCCTCGTCGACACGGCGGGATCGGTCATCGGCATCAACACCGCCAACGCTTCGACCAACGGCTACAGCAGCGGCGTCGCGTTCAGCATCCCGATCAACCTCGTCAAGCGCATCGGCAAGCAACTGCTCGATCAGGGGAGCGTGGCGCGCGGCTACATCGGCATGCAGATGTCGTCCGCGCTCGATCCGCACACGGCGCTCAAACTCGGACTGACCCGCTTGCGCGGGGCGCTCATCGACTCGGTTCACAACGGCGGGCCGGCTTCGAAGGCCGGACTGCAGGGCGGGGATGTGATTTTGAAACTCGACGGCGTCGAGATCCGCGACGAGAACCACGTCATCAATTTGGTCGGGATGCTGCCGGCGAATCAGAAGGTGAAGCTGACGATCTGGCGAAACAAGCAACCGTCGGCGGTGGAATTGGTCGTCGGGGAATGGCCGCGGGGCAAATGAGAACGCCCCGGACCTCCGGGGCAACATTCGCCGGCTCAATCGTCCGAAGGCTTTTTGATCACGCGCATGACGACGAACGCGACGATCAGCAAGACCGCGACGCCGACCAAGGGCCAGAACACCATGTCTTGGGACATGAAATCGATGAAGCCGCCGAAGAGAGCCATGGAAGCGATCCTTTCTGAAGGGGGCAAAAATAGATGGTTCGAACGCTTCCGAGACGGGGCCTCGCTCCGCTTTCGAATTCCGCGTCGTTTTATTTCCCATCGGCACCGGATGCAAGTGACGACCGAGAAAAATTGTCGATTTCGCGAACCCCTTGTCAGACACCGCGATCCTAAAATGGAGACGCAACGCGAATTCCGAGCCGGCGTCACGCCGAGACGTTGATTCCAGCGTTTTGGTGTTGAGTCCAGCGTTTTGGTGTTGAGTCTACGCGAGGGTGTGCGACTTCTCGCTGGACTCGAGAATTGGGCCGATGCGACAAAATGCTGCTGTCCCCGGTGGGTTTCGGTTGCAAGTCCGGGGGCCGCGCCGTTAAATAACACCGTTTGCCATCGCGGGTCGCGGACGTACGGGAGGCTGGAATCCAAATGATCGACGGCAGAGCGCTGACGGAGTCGGGTGCCCTTCTTTTCACGGACAGCGTCGGCAAAGACGCCTGCGGCATCGGCGGCATCGCCTCGAAAGACGGCGACCCCTCGGCCGAGGTCTTGCAGCGGGCGCTGCTCGCACTCGTCTCGCTCGAGCACCGCGGCGGCGTCTGCGGCAACTCCGGCGACGGCGCCGGCCTCACCTGCCAGATCCCGCAATTGTTCTTGCGAGAAGAAGCCAAGCGACTCGCCCTGCCCGGCTCCAAAGACCTTAAAGCCGACACCCGCTTGGGCGCCGGTTCAATCTTATTCTTCGATTCCGCCCCGGCCAAGCTCGACGCGGCCCGCGCGATCATCGCGAAGCACCTGCGGGGCGGTGCCTTGCAAATCCTCGGCTTCCGCCCGGTGCCGACACGGCCGGACGGTTTGCCGCCCACGGCGAAAAACTCCCGGCCGCAATCCATCGAACAGGTGCTGTTACGCTACACCGGCGAAAGCGCCGCCATCGAAAAATGGCTCTTCCGCCAGCGCTTGCTGATCCAGCACGAACTCCGCAGCGCCGGCCTCGATTGCTACATCTCCTCGCTGTCGGTGCGCTTGCTCAGCTACAAGGGCTTGCTGACGAGCCCGCAGTTCGTCGAGTTCTTTCCCGACTTGGCCCACCCGGAGTTCCACACCGGCATCGCGACGTTCCACCGCCGCTACAGCACAAACACCTTCCCGAATTGGAAACTCGCCCAGCCGTTTCGGTTCACGTGTCACAACGGCGAGATCAACACGATCCGCACGAACCGCAACGCCGTCAGCGCCTTCAGCCGGGGGTTAACGCCACCGCTGCCCGGCAAGGAATTGCTGACGGCCAAAATGAGCGATAGCGCCAGCCTCGACGAATGGCTGGAATACCTGACGCTCGCCCAAGATTGGAGCATGCTGCGGGCGCTGCGGTTGTCGATCCCGCCGGTGTGGGACACCGAAGAACACATTTGGGGGGCCGAGGCCTTTCAGCTCTTCACCTACTGCCGGCGGACTTACGGCGGGCTATGCGCCTGGGACGGCCCGGCCGGGATCATCGGCACCGACGGCGCCACACTCGTCGCCTTGGTCGACCGCATGGGATTGCGCCCCGTGCGTTGGTGTTCGGATAAACGCGGCTGGCTGTACATCGGCTCCGAATCCGGGGTCTTCGGGCTCGACACTACGACCATCGTCGCCAGCGGGCAACTGCAACCGGGGCAGATGATCGCGCTCGATACAAGTACCGGTCAGCGGCTCGACAGCCACCAGATCATGAAGCGCGTCGTCGCCGAAGCCGCGGCCGAACTCGGCGATGTGCACGAGTTGAACCAACGCCAAGCGATCATCACCGAAGGGTTCAACCTCACGGCCCAAGTCGAAGATGTCGTCGGGGCGCAACTCGCCGAGCGGAGTTGGTCGCTCGAACAACTTCTGCAGGCGGCCGGGTGGGATTTCGAACGCGCCGTCTTCGTCAAGGACATGGGCAAGTTGAAGAAGGAACCGCTGTCGAGCATGGGCTACGACCGAGTCCTGACGATTTTCAGCCAGTACCACCCGACCCTGTTCAAGTACTGCCAGCAGACCTTCGCGGAAGTGACGAACCCGCCGATCGACCCCTACCGCGAAGGCGGGGCGATGTCGCTCGTGACGTACCTCGGCCGCTCGCCGCTCACGGCGTCGAACCCGCTTCCCGCCACCGGCGACGACAACCTGCCGGTGCGGCAATTGGAACTGCCGTCGCCCGTCGTCAACGACGCGATGATCGACGATCTCCAGCGGAACGAGCTATTCGCCTACGCCACCCTCGATGCGACCTTTCCGCTGTCGGGCGGGGCCGACTCGCTGCGGACCGCGCTGGAGAAACTGAAGAGCGACGCCGAGAAGGCCGTTCACAACGGACATCATGTGCTCTGCATCTCCGACCGCGAATCGTGCAAGCGCGGCATCGATCCGCTGCCGTCGCTGCTCGCGCTCGGGGCCGTGCATACTTACCTCTGCAAACAGGGCTTGCGGGACCGCTGCTCGCTGATCGTGCAAGCCGGGGACATTCAAGAAGGGCACGACATCGCGGTGCTCGTCGCCTTCGGCGCCGACGCGGTTCACCCGTACCTGATGCTGCGCCTCGTCAAAGACGGCATCACTTGGAAGCACCCCGAGACGAAGCAAGACATCACCTTGCCTCCGCGGGAAGCGCTCGAGAACCTGTTCGAGGCGCTCGAGGACTCGCTGAAGAAGATCATCTCGAAGATGGGCATCACGACCATCGAAGGGTACCGCGGGGCGATGCTGTTCGAAGCCGTCGGCTTCGGTCCGGAACTCATGGAGTACCTCGGCGACTTCCCGAGCCGCGTCGGCGGATTGACGCTGAACGACCTCGTCGACGACGCCAAGTGGCGCGTCGAACTCGCCGAGAAGATGAACGTGCTGGGCCGCAACCGCGACTACATGGCCTTCAACGCCAAGGTCCGCATGGCCCTTCGCGACGCCGTGAAAGAAGCCCACCCCGAAACCGATGCCACCGGCGGCGGCGGCGAAATGGCCTACAGCCGGCCGCCCGAAGAGCACGACCCGGACGCGCTCATCCGCGTCGGCGTGAAGTTCGACAAGTTCAGCGACATGGTGAAGACGCGCCCGCCGACAGTGCTGCGCGATCTGTTCACCGTGAAGAAAACATTCGCCCCGCCGATCCCGGTTGCGGAAGTCCAAGAAGCCGACGCGATGGTACGCGAGTTGTTCCGCGGTGCGGCCATGAGCCACGGGGCGCTGACGGGCGCCAGCCACATGACCATCGCGGCGGCGATGAACGAACTCGACGGCCTCAGTAATAGCGGGGAAGGGGGGGAGTTCCGCTGGCGCAACGACCTGCCCGAACGCCACCACGGCAAGTTCTGGGACGACGTGGTCGCCAAGCGCAAATACGCGCCCTCGATCTACTGCCTCGGCGGCGACCTTCGCAAGAGCCGCTTCCGCAGCCGCATTCGCCAAGTGGCGTCCGGTCGCTTCGGAGTCGATGCCGAGTATTTGATCAACGCCGACGAGATCCAGATCAAGATGGCGCAGGGGGCGAAGCCGGGCGAAGGCGGCCAGCTCATGGGCAAGAAGGTGACCAAGGAGATCGCCGACATCCGCTTCGCCAAACCGGGGACCGACCTGATCTCCCCGCCGCCGCACCACGACATCTACTCCATCGAAGATTTGTCGCAACTGATCCACGACTTGAAAGCCGTGAAGCCGGGCGTGCCGGTGTCGGTGAAGCTCGTCTCCGTCGAGAACATCGGCACCATCGCCGTCGGCGTCGCCAAAGCCGGGGCCGACGTCATCGAGATCGACGGCATCGACGGCGGCACCGGCGCGGCGATGGTCAGCAGCAAGGAGCACGCGGGCCTGCCGAGCGAAATGGGCTTGGCCGAGGCGCACCAAGCGCTCGTCGTCAACGGCATCCGCACGTCGGTGGTCCTCCGCGTCGGCGGCGGTATCAAGAACGGCCACGACGTGGTGAAGTACGCCCTGTTCGGGGCCGACCAATTCAGCTTCGGCCAAGGACTGATGGTGTCGGTCGGCTGCATCGTCTGCAAGAGTTGCCACATCCCGAACTGCCCGACGGGAATCACCGGCTCGCCCGAGATTTTCAAAGGGCACCCGGAACATACTAAGGCTTATCTGCGAGCCGTGGCCGAGGAAGTCCGCGTTATCCTCGCCGGACTCGGGGTGAAGCACTTGAGCGAACTCACCGGGCGCAGCGACTTACTCGAGAAACGAACCGATGCCGCCATCACCGGGCGGATCGCCCGTGTGGACGTCAGCAAATTCATCCGCCCCGACATGGCCGTCGTCGGCTTGAACGAGCGCTTCGCCCAAGTCCACCTCGACAACGCCGGTGTCTGCGGCGTCGGCGACAAAGCCGGGTTGAACCTGCGGTTGTTGAACTCCGCCCGCGACGCCATCGACGCCGGGGCCGATTCCAGTTTGGTCTTCAAGATCAAGAACAGCGACCGCTCCGTCGGGGCCACCGTCGCCGGGATGATCGCGACCATCTACGGGCGCGAGGGCATCCCCGCCGGGAAGAAAATCCGCGCCCGTTTCGACGGCGAAGCGGGGCAGAGCTTCGGCGCCTGGTGCATCACGGGCCTCGATCTCGAACTCCGCGGCTTCGCCCAAGACGGCGTCGCCAAAGGAATCTCCGGTGGCCACATCACCGTGACACTCGACTACGCGTCCTCGGATTTCGGCGGGGAAATCCAGAGCCTCGCGGGCAACAATGTCGCTTACGGAGCGACCGGCGGATTCGTCTTCCTCGGCGGTCGGGCCGGGCACCGCTTGGGCATCCGCAACTCGGGGGCGACCATCGTCGCGGAGGCCGCGGGTAAATACGCCTGCGAGTACATGACCCGCGGCCGGGTGCTGATCCTCGGCCCCATCGAGAACGAAATCGGCTCCGGGATGACCGGTGGCGAATTGTTCGTGTACGACCCGAAAGGGGAAGTACCCGCGAAGCTGCACACGACCAGCGTCGCCGTCGTCGATACCCAGCACGTCGATTACGAGTGGATTCACCCGCTCATCATCGAGTACCATCGCCGCACCGGCAGTCGGCAAGCCGAGCAAATCCTGCGGAACTGGCCCGATGTCCGCCGCGGTCGCCGCTTGCGCAAGGTGCTCCCCATCGCCGTGGCCCGGGCGATGGAAGACTTCAAAACCGTCGGTACGAACGCGGGGTAGTTCGAATCCATCGGAGGGGAGAGCCGCGCCATGATTTTCATTTGGGGTTCGCGCTACTTGTCGTCGACCAAGGACACCGGGCGGTTCTACTGCTCGAAGTGCGGCAAGGTCGACGTCGGCTACCGTCACCAGACGGCCCGGCAGTGGTTCACGATGTACTTCATCCCGGTCTTCCCGATCGGCGGGCGCACCGAGCACATCGAATGCACGCGGTGCCAGACCGCGTTTGAACTGGCGGTACTCGACCTCAAACCGCCGACGGAAGACGATCTCTTCTTGAACGATTGTTTCGAGCGCCTCCAACGCGGCCGCAGTCTGGAGACGGCCGAAGCCGACCTCGTCGAGAGCGGCCGCACGACCGAGCAAGCGGTCGGGGTCATCGACGATATGACCCGCGGCAAAGTCTGGGAGTGCGACCGCTGCGGCGCGCATTATTTGAAGGGCGTGCGGAAGTGATCTTCCCCATGGAAAGTGGACAGGATTTTAGCGAGTATCGGGGTGATGCGAGCGTTCGTACTCGACGGGGCTGAGGTAGCCCAGCGTGGAGTGGCG
>JAYSYN010000071.1:0-6548 GCA_043727575.1 Fimbriiglobus sp. | reverse complement strand
GAAGCGTTCGGAAGCTTGACGCATCGCCTTGTATTCGTTTTCGACCGACTTGATGCGGCTCTGCCACTCGTCATTCCGCGGCATGCTGCTTCATCTCCTCCAAGACCTTACCGAAGGATTCCGCGTCGAGCCGTACGGATTTCACATCGCGGGCATTCGTCCCGGCGGGATTTGGAAAAAGGTAGTCCAAGTTCCAACGATTCCGAGTGAAGTAGAGGCTAGCAATATCGTCGTAGGCCGGCATGAGGTAGAGATCGACCACCCCCTGAGCTTTCGGTGCCGAGCGCCCGATCGGCTCCAGGATGATCCGGCAGGTCTCCGCTTGTAGCAGCAATGCGGGTACGCGGTGCTTTCCGATCCACGAGTCCTCGAGGGTTTTCTCAATGCGGCGGGTAGCCCAACCCAACTCCTTGGCCCAAGATTCGATTTGATCCACCAAATCGCCTACGCGTTTGATCCAGCGCGATCGCTCTTCCACTCGCTCCGCGGCGTCTGTCTGCAGTGCCTCATCGTCCAGAACACGCGATCCGTTCATCCGAGATTCCCCTCTATAGCTTCGATTCAATTTTACGGACTGCCGCAGAGTGAGGGAAGCAACATTGGTTCGCCTCACACAATCGCCGCCAGTACCGCCGGGAGGGGCGACTCCACTTCGATCGGCTTCTTCGTCACCGGGTGGGGCAACGCCAGTTTCCACGAATGCAGGCCCAACCGCCGCGCGGGGTTGTGCTTCGAGCCGTATTTGTCGTCGCCGATGACGGGGCAACCCATGTCGGCCAAGTGCACGCGGATCTGATGTTTGCGGCCGGTTTCGAGGGTGATTTCCATCAGCGAATAGCGTCCGGTGCGCTTGACGAATTTGTAACTCGTCCGGGCGAGCTTCGCTTCCGGGTCGACACTCTTGCGCATCTTGAGGTCGGGACCTTCCAGCAAGAAACTCTCGGCGACCCCCTCCGGCGGCGTGGGCGTACCGACGACGATGGCGAGGTATTGCTTCGTCACCTTCTCCCACATTTCTTGCAGGGTATCGCGGACGTCGGTATTCTTGGCGAACAAGAGCAAGCCCGAGGTTTCGCGATCCAAGCGGTGGACCAAGAAGGCCCGCGAGTGCCTCGGTTCGAGGGCTTCGTTCAACCGGGCGATGGCCGTGTCGACCTTTTGCGTGTCGGTGCCGACGGTCAGCAAGCCGAAGGGCTTGTCGATGATGACGATCGCATCGTCTTCGTGGACGATCTTGATGCCGAGGCGGGCGAGGTGCGGCGAGGTCGTGTGCTTGCCGATTTCGACCTTGTCGCCCGGTTGCAACTCGTGGTCGTGCCGGGTGACAATCACCCCGTTGACGCTGATGCGGCCGTGCTGCAGCAATTGCTTGATGCGCGTGCGGTTCATCGGTTGCAGGTTCATCAGCAGCCACGGCAGCAGCGGGCCGGTGGTCGCGCCGGCGTTCTTCACGATCCGCTCCGCTTCGCTTCCAGTTCCTCCCAGCGGGCGTACAGTTTCTCCACCTTGGCCCGGGCCGCGTCCAGTTGGCCGCACGCCGCCGTCAGGATGGGGCGGGGCGAGTTTGCGGCCGCCTCGGCGAGGGCCTCCGCCGCCCCTTCGGCCGTCGCCAGGGCCGCTTCCATTCCATCCCATTCCTGCTGCTCCTTGTAGCTCAACTTCTTGGCCTTGGGCTTCGCTTCGCCCTTCGCCTTGGCTTTGTCGTCGCCCTTCGAAACCGAGTTCGCTTTATCGTAAGCCGACAGCCACTGGCCGACGCTGCCGTACGAATTGGAGCCGCCGGCGCCGTCCAAACCGATGACTTCGGTGCAGAGGCGGTCCATCAAATCGCGGTCGTGACTGACGAGGATAATCGCGCCGGGGAACTCGGACAAGCTTTCTTCGAGCACTTCGAGCGCCGGGATGTCGAGGTCGTTAGTCGGTTCGTCGAGCAGCAGCAGATCGGCCGGTTTCAGCATGAGCTGCGCGATCCGCACGCGGGCCTGTTCGCCGCCGGATAAAGCGCTGAGTTCGAGGTCGAGTTGCAGCGGGCTGAACAAGAAGCGCTGGGCCCAGGCCGCGACGTGCAGCGGTTGGCCGCGGTAGAGAACCGAGTCGGCATTCGGGGACAGCGCCGTGCGCAACCGCATGTTTTGATCGAGCGAAGTCCGCCCCTGCTCGAAGACGACGGCTCGCAATCCGTTGGCCCGCGTCACGATGCCGGTGTCGGGATCGAGTTCGCCGCCGAGGACTTTCAACAGTGTGCTTTTGCCGCTGCCGTTGGCCCCGAGCAACCCGAGGCGCATCCCCGGCGAGATGATGAGGTCGATGTCTTTGAACAACGGCTTACCGCCGAGCGACTTGCCGATGCCCTGCGCCGTCAGGAGTTTTTTCGTCTGCCGGCCGGTGCCGTCGAAGTCGATCCCGGCGGCGCCCGCCGCGGCGGTGCGGTAGTTCAACTCGGCGAGGACGTCGCGCCGGTCGGCCGCTTCGCCGATCCGCGAGCGCGACTTCTTCCGCTGGGCCGACTCTTTGCGCCCGAGCCATTCCGTCTCGCGGCGGACTTGGTTGGCCACGGCTTCGCGCTGGCGCTCTTGGGCTTCGAGGAACAGTTCGCGTTTCTCGTCGAAGCTGTCGTAACCGCCGTCGGCGCGGAAACTGCCCGTCGGGTAGACCCGGCTGATCTCGATGATCTCCGGGGCGATGGCCCGCAAGAAGGCTCGGTCGTGGGTGGCGGCTAAGTAACCAAACGGTGCCGCCCGCAGGAGTTTCTCGAGCCAAACGACCCCCGGCAAATCGAGGTGGTTGGTCGGTTCGTCCATCAACAGGAAGTCGGGCCGAAGGGCGAGGGCGCGGGCCACCGCAAGGCGTTTACGCCAACCGCCGGAAAGGGTGTCGGGCATCTGGTCGCCGTCGAGGCCGACCTTGGTGAGGGCGATGGCCGCGTGCATTTCTCGTTCGTGATCTTCGAGGTCGTCGCCGGCCAACGCGTCGAGGATCACTTCGCGCGCGGTGCGATCCGGCGGGAAAATGTCCTCTTGCGGCAAGTAGCCGAGGCGGGCGGAACGGGCCGCGGTGCGTTCGCCGGCATCGGGCACTTCGACCGCCGCTAGGATTTTTAGCAGGGTCGATTTACCCGCGCCGTTGGGTCCGATCAAGCCGATCTTTTCGCCGGCCCGCAGGTCGAGAGACAGATCGGCGAACAGCGGCCGGTGGGTGAAACTCTTGGCGATCGACCGGGCCGACAACAGCAAACTCATGCGCGACTCGGGGGCAACGGAATGACAGGAGACAGAGCTATCCTAGGGTTTGCCGACCCGGCGGCGCCGACCGCCCTCGGATCACCCCCCCGCCGGGGGCTTCTTGATCAAATCGGGGCCTTTGCCGAACATCTTCTCGTACTTCCCGCTCGCCCCTTTGACGTACTTCGTGAATCCTTTGCGCTCGAGGCTGCCGTCGCTGGTCGCGGCCTTCGCGTGCTGATCGGTCCAGGTCCGCGGGGCGTTCGGCGACGACAGGATCCGCCGGCACGGCCGACCCGACTCGGGGTGGACCGTCAATTCTTCGGCCGTCATACGCTGCATGACTTCGAACACGTCCCCGCTCGAGCCGTCCGCTTCGACGATTTCGTATTGGTACAAAGGCATAGTGGTTCTCGGATCTCAACGGTCGGGAAAGATCGCATTCAACGCGCGTTCCAAGTCTTCCAATACCAGCGCCGCGTTCAGGCCATCGAGAACGCGGTGGTCGGCGCTCAATCGGACTTCCACCGAACCGTCTTCCGCGATGGGCCCGTACGTCAGCGTCGTCGTACAAGGGGATTGTACGCCGAGCAACCCGGTCCGTTTGGAACTCAGCGTGGTCAATCCGAAGGTGCCGATCGTCTTCGCCCGGTGTTTACCGCTGAGGTTCAGGCCGATCCACCAAATCAACCGGCGGATCGGCTTCGGATAACGGGTGTATTTGATGAGCCGGGCGAACGGGCGAATGTCTGGGACCGGCTTCGTTTTAAACTCGCTCAGATGCGCCGTCAGTTGCGCCAGCGACTGACGATCCGGGGCGTGTAGCAATCCGAAAAAGACGGCCGGTTCGCCTTCGAATTCCCGATTCACCGCGATGGATGCGACCGAGACATCCGCTTCGTACAAATGGTTCCACGGGAACGATTGAAACGACCGTCTCAATTCGGGCCGCTGCGCCGCGACAATCGAATAAGCCTTCAAGAAGATCGCCGGCCACGAAGGCGGTTCCGCGAGCGCCGCGCGGGCCGCGACCACCGCCGCGATGTTCAACCGCCGGTCGACGACGAAGTATGGCATCCCCCGACTGAAATGCATGACGTCGACCATCCACCGCCGCGGCAGCGACAGCCCCACCCGCCGGCCCGTGATTTTCGCCATAGCCGCGAGTCCTCGGTTTTCCGCGCCCGATCAACCGCGAAAAATTGCGTCCGTTCTTCAAGTCGCGCGGCGGCAACGGACGAAGTTGTTGGGAAACGATACGCTCGCTTCGGTTCGGAGTCCACATGGAGCGAATGCGCCGCAGTCGGAGGGCCTTGTTCGCGGGGGTGCTCGCAGTCGCGGGATTGCAGGCCTATTTGGACATCGGGATCGACGGCGGTCGCCTCGACTGGGCCGATGCGGAATACGGGACCACGGTCCGCCATTTGGAGCAGCGGAAGCGAGAATATCCGAATCGACCCGTGGTTGTGATGCTGGGCACGTCCCGGTCCAAAACCGCGTTCGCCGCGGATCGACTCTCCGAAGCGGTGCCTGGCGATGAGAACCCGCCGCTCGTGCTCAACGCGTCGGTGTACAGCGCGCACCCGTTCCATTTTCAACTCGTCCTGCGGCGGCTCATCGCGATCGGCGCGAAGCCCGACGCGGTGTTCGTCGAAATTTTCCCGCTCTACATGAGCGATACGTCCGCGATCTACGCCGCCGATCCGGGGCGGGTCGCCATCCCCCTCAAGGCAACGGAACTCCATCGGTTGCGCGGCGCGGATTTGGATTTGATCTGGAAGCACGACCCCGATCGCGCCGCACTTTGGACGCGCCGCTGGTGCGACTCTCGGCTCGCGCCGATATCGCAGCATCGGAATATCCTGATCCAGCGCTACGCCGAGACGTGGGCCATGCCCGATGTGGCCGGGAGCCCGAAATATTGGCGGGCGGCCATGAGCCCGTTCGGATGGGCCCAACCGCGCGTGCGGTCCTTGCCCGAAGGCGCGGGGGCGGGCGCCGAAGCCGCCACCGAACAAGCCTACCGTCCGCACACGGCTTTCACGGAAGTCAACCGCACCTACGACGTCCTACTCCGGGATCTGCTAGACTTCTGCGCGAAAGAGGGGGTCGAGGTGCTCGGGCTCGTCATCATGCCGGAAAGCCGGACGTTCCGATCTTGGTATCCGGAGCGGACCACGCTCTTAATTCGGGAATACACACGGGAATTGGCAAAGGAATACGGGACGCGGATGATCGACGCCGGCGACTGGTTGCCCGACTCGCAGTTTTTGGACCACCACCACGTCATGGACCCCGGCGCGGAGCAATTCAGCGATCGGCTCCGCGCCGAGTCCATCCGGCCTTGGATGCGGAACCGATCCGGGCGCTGAGAGAGAATACGATTCACTCGTCGACCGCGAACACCTTCGGGTCGAGCTTCGCGCTCAACTTCGCCTCGGTGAATTTCGTCGTCATGAAGGCCTTGCCGTCGTGCTTGACCGTCAGCTTCATCGGAATCTGCACGCCGTCGACTTCTTTGTACTCGGCCATCACGGTCTCTTCCTCGACTTCCTCACCGGAGCCCGGGGCGAGCGCCTTGCGGTTGGTGGCGTGCAATCTGCCGGTCTTCTTGTCGAAGTAGAGCGTCAGCGTTTTGGTCTTCTTCCCGTCGACCACCACCGCGCTGCAATCGACGTCGGCGATCTTCGCGTCTTTCCCGGCCTTGATGGTGTACTTCTCTTTATCGAGCAGCGGGTAGAGCATCGAAATATCTTGCGACGCCGCCCCTTGACGGATTTCGTCTTTCGTCTTGTCGTCGAGCTTCTGCGCTTCGCCGTTGAGCGTCGTCTTGAACTTGTCGCCGTTGCCGACTTGGGAGATCAACAGCTTCTGCCCCATCAGCGATGTCTCGAGCGTCATCTTGAATTGATCCGGCAGTTGGTACGCCAGCGAACCGATGTATTCCAGTTCCGCCCCGAGAACGTTGAGGCTCCCCTTCATTTGGTATTCGCCGGCCTTGTTCTTCTTGAGGGCCTCTTCGCCCCCGTGGGCCTTGATCCCGGCGGTGACGGTTTTCACCGCGTCGTCATCGGCCCGGACCACAGGGACCGCGATGGCGACGACCAGACAAGTAATCAGAAACGAGCGCATGCGAATCTCCGGTGGGTAATTGCGGACGGTAGGATTATACAGGCGAAGGGGAAATCGGGATAGCGGCGGCGGTCCTAGGGTGTGCCAACGATTCTTGGAGTCGTCATTCCAGCGTGAACCCACCCACCCTATCGTGGAATGACGTCCGACTTTCGGAACGACCTATGCGCGGCAAGGAGTTACGTCCGATTTCAG
>JAYSYN010000070.1:0-19825 GCA_043727575.1 Fimbriiglobus sp. | reverse complement strand
TGTATGCTAAACAGAATCCGGCAGCTTACGCTGGCCGGCTCGCATTGCGATACAATCGCATCCTCATCCTGATAGCGGCGACCGCCGCCGTTACCTTCGGGCAGGCGAGGGGGTGGGCCGGTGCGGATCGCCTTCGGCTGGGGGCCGCCCGCGAGGCGGAGCTCGACGCCGTTTTGATCGATGGCT
The DNA here is from genome assembly GCA_043727575.1 of Fimbriiglobus sp. Lineage (GTDB taxonomy): Bacteria > Planctomycetota > Planctomycetia > Gemmatales > Gemmataceae > JALHQU01. Next base: position 19,639 of record JAYSYN010000070.1, on the reverse strand, counting down.
TTGAACTCGAGTAGTTCCGGGGAGCCACCGAACTTGCCGTCGATTTGCACTTCCATGCCCGCCGAGACTTCGAGGGCCGCGATTTCCTTGCGCTTCTTGTTCGCCAAGTACATCGCGACTTCGGAGTTCACCGAGACCGTGACGAGGCCGACGTTCGGGGCGCGGTGGGCCGCGAGTTGCAAGAGGCGCATCACCTCGATGCCCATCGTTTCGCAGTTCTTGATGAAGCCCGTGCCGGTGCAGTGCGGGCAGTCGTTGAAGATGCGCTTCTTCAGCGACGGCTGCATGCGCTGGCGGGTCATTTCGATCAGGCCGAACTCGGAGATCCGGGAGACCTTCGACCGCGCCCGGTCGCGCTTGAGGGATTCTCGCAAAACGTCTTCGACCTTCCGGCGGTGCTCCTCGCGGCGCATGTCGATGAAGTCGTTGACGATGACCCCGCCGAGGTCGCGGAGGCGGATCTGGCGGGCGATTTCCTTCGCGGCCTTGCAGTTCATGAGGAACGCGGTTTCGTCGGCGTTGGCTCCGTCGCGGAAGTTGCCGCTGTTCACGTCGATGGCGACCAGCGCTTCGGTCTGCTCGATGATGATCGAGCCGCCGCCGGGGAGGTCGAGCCGCTTGCTGTTGATTTTGGCGATTTCCTCGTCGATGCGGTACTTGTGGAAGAGCGGTTCCGCGTCGCCGTGGTAGCGGATGCGGCTGGCGAACTTCGGCATCACGATCTGCAAGAACTCGCTGGCGTGCGCGAACGACTTCTCTTCGTCGACGTAGATGGTGTCGATGTCGGCGCTGAAGATGTCGCGGATGGTCCGGGTGATCATGTCCGACTCGCGGTAGATTTCCACCGGCGCGGCCACGCGTTTGATGCGGCGCACGACGACTTGCCAAAGGCGGAGCAGGTAGGCGAGATCGTTGTGGAGTTCCTTCTCATCGCGGTCGACGGCGGCCGTGCGGACGATGAACCCGACGCCTTTGGGCGGGTTCATCTTGTTCATGATGTCCCGCAGGCGGTAGCGGGCGTCGCGGTCTTCGATCTTCTTCGATACGCCGACGCGGTTCAAGCTCGGCATCAGTACGAGGTAGCGCCCGGCGATGCTGACGAACGTGCTGAGCGTCGGTCCCTTGGTGCCGATGCCTTCCTTGATGACCTGGATGATGACTTCTTGGCCACGCTTGAAGATCTCTTGGATCGGCGGGATCGGCAGGCCCTTGTGGCGCGTATGCGCTTTGTTGATCGGCGGGGCGCCGCGACTCGGGCCCCCGCGCGACGACGAAGAGGACGAGCGTCCGCCGCGGTCACCGCCCCGGTCGCCGCCGCCGCTGCGACCGCTGTCGCGGCCGCGACCCCCGCCGCCTCCGCTGCGGCCACCACCACTACCACCACCACTACCACCGCGACGGTCGTCGTCCCGGCGGCGCGGCTGCGGTTGCGATTCGCCTTCCAAATCGTCCAAGTCGTCGAGGACCGGCGCGTCGTCGTTGTCCTCGGCCGGGACGTACTTCGGCAGATCTTCGACTTCGTCATCCCCCTCGGCTTTGCCGGCGCCGAAGCGGTCGTTCGGGGCGTCGGGGTCGAAGGCGCTGCTTTCGTCGTCGAAGAACGGGCGGATTTCGGGCTCGTCGTCTTCGCTCGTTCGCTGCTCCGCCGTGTCCATCGGCTTCGGTTTTTCGTCCGGGTCATCGTCGCTCTTCTTCTTGCCTTTGCGGGCCCCTTTGGCCTTGGGTTTCTCCTCGGCTTCTTCGGCCTTAGCCTTCGGTTTCTTCGCGGCGGGCGCTTTGCCCCGTCCCTTGGCCTTGGGTTTTTCTTCGGTCTCGTCCGGTTCGGGTTCGGCCTCCGCCGCGGGTGCCGGCGCGGCCACGGTCAGTTCGACCGGGGCGTCGTCGTAATCCAGACCTTCCCCGAAACCGGCGAAGTCTTCGTCGTCGACGTACTTGACGACCGGCGGCGCCTCGACGGGGATGTACTGCGGCTTCGCGATCGGCTCCTGCTTTTTCGGCGCGGGCGCTTCAACGTCCGTAGCACGCGGGGCCGGCATAGGGGCGTCTTCTTCGAAGCCGGTGAAGAAGCCTTCGTCGTCGTCCATCGGCGGGGCGGGGGGCGGGGCCACGAACGCCGGCTGCGACGGGCGCTCGGCCTGGCGGAACTCGGTCGGCGCGCGGTCTTGGCGGGGTTCTTGCCGATCGCGGCCGCCTTGGCGCGGGCGACCGCCGCCGGAGCGTCCGCCGCCGCGCTCGTTCTCTTCGGCCTCTTCGAGTTCTTCGAGCAGTTCCTTCGGCAGCAGGTGGCGGTAATAGACGGGGTCGACGTCGGTGACGTGGAGGAAGCCGTTGCGGCCGATGCCGAAATCGACGAACACCGCTTGGATGCTCGGCTCGATGTTGACGATCTTGCCCTTGTAGATGTTGCCGACGTAGGTCTCTTGGCTAGCGCGTTCGACGTAGAGTTCTTCGAGCACGCCGTCTTCGACGATGGCGATGCGGCACTCCTCCGGTTGGAGGACGTTGATGAGCATTTCCTTCTTCATGGGATCCTTCGCGGTGGATGGTCGCGCCGCACGGGGCGGGCGCTCGGGGTGTTCACTCGACGACGGGGCCGTTGGGGGAGAGCCCCCAAGTGGCGACCATCGGTTCGTTTTCCGTCCCGGCCTCGGCCGGGTTGTGGTTCGGGGGGGCCGACTCAGGGGGGAGGTCGGGCGGCGCGTCGGGTTGCCCCGGCGTAGTTTCGTCGCGGATTTCGAGGAGGCTGCGGGAGACGATCCGGCCGCCGTCGACGAGGTCGGTGAGGTTCAAAAGTTTCAGGAGTTCGTCGGCCCGGGCCGTGCCCGACGGCGTGACCCAGAGGTCGAGTGTCAGTCGACTGTCGGTGGTATTCTCCGGTTCGAGCCGGATGCCCCGCAGGTATTGCCGGATGTTCAACTGCCGGGGTCGCGGCCTCAGCCGATCGACCCAGACTTTCTCCGCATCGAGCAGCCCGCGGATGCGGTCGTTCGTTTCGGCGACGCGCTCGTGAGGAATCGCCAGGGTGTATTCGACGCGGCGGGCCATCGCCGTGGCTTTCATCGGCACGACGGTCGCGGCGTGGAAATCGAGGCCGCCGGGCGTTTGCCGGTTCAACCGATCGCGGATCGCTTCGGTGTCGTCGGGTTGGAGGAGTTCGAGTTCGAGCACTTCTTCGTCGCCGACGACGCCGAGCGGGAGCGACAGTGCGAAGACCATGCGCGGGGTAGGGTGGAAGCCGAGGGTCGATTTGAACGGCAGATCGGCGCGGCGGAGCATCCGTTCGAAGCAACGGGCGAGATCGAGGTGCGAGAGCAGCCGTAGGTCGCCGGATTTGCGAAAGCGGAAGCGGATTTTGTCGCCGACCATGACTCACACGGGCGTCCGAATCCGTTCGGTGGGATTCGGGACGCCTCCCGTATTCGAACGTCGTCCCCGCGGCCCGTCAATCGGCGATGTCGGGGAGGATGCGTCTCAGTTGTTCGCGCAAATAGCTCGTGACTTCACGGGCGGTTTCCAATCGGAGCGCTTCGCCCGCCACCCGCTCCGCGTCGGGGATGCTCATTTGGCGGACGAGCCGCTTCAGTTCCGGGATCTTGCGGGGGGTCGCGCTCAATTGCCGGACACCGAGGCCCAACAGCAACTGCGTGAACATCGGCTCCCCGCTCATTTCCCCGCAGATATTCACGTCGATCGAGGCCTTGTTGGCGGAGCGGATCACGTGACCCAAGAGTCTCAGGATCGACGGGTCGGCGGCGTTGTACAAATCCGCGACGGTTTCGTTGTTCCGGTCGGCGGCCAAGGTGTACTGCACCAAGTCGTTGGTGCCGATGCTAAAGAAGTCCACCTGCCGCGCGAGCACGTCGGCCATGATGGCGGCCGACGGGACTTCGATCATGGTACCGATTGGGATCCCGGATTTGAAGGGGATTTTCGCTTCTTCGAGATCCTCTTGGACTTCGCGCAGAATGCTCTTGCATTGCCGGAGTTCCATGGCGGTGCTGATCATGGGGAACATGATGCGCAAATCGCCGTGGACGCTGGCCCGCAAAATGGCCCGGAGTTGGGTCTTGAACATCGGCTGATTCTTCAGGCACAACCGCACGCTGCGGAGCCCGAGGAACGGGTTCTTTTCGAGGTGGATCAGACCGGCCGCGCCGTTGAATTTATCGCCGCCGAGATCGAGCGTGCGGATCACCACCGGGCGGTCCGGACCCATTTCTTCGAGGACGGTTTTGTAGGCCGCGTAATGTTCTTCTTCGGTCGGGTCGCCCGACTTGTTGACGTACAAGAACTCGGTGCGGTACAGGCCGACGCCGTCGGCGCCGCGGTCGATGCAGTGCCGGGCCTCGCCGGGGAACTCGATGTTCCCGTACAAATGCAGGCGCACGCCGTCGCGCGTTTCGGCCGGGATGTTCTTGTGAAAGATCTGGTGGATGCCGCTGGCGGTGCGATCCCGGCGCCGCAGATCGAGATAACGGTGCAACGTCTCCTCATCCGGGTCGAGGATCAGCAATCCGTGGTAGCCGTCGACGATGACGGTGTCGCCGCCGGAGATGTCGGATAAGAACCGGCCGACACCGACGACGGCGGGGATTTCGAGCGCCCCGGCGAGGATCGCCGTGTGGCTGGTCGCGCCGCCGCTTTCGGTGGCGATGGCGTGGACGGTTTTGGGATCGAGAATCGCCGTTTCGCTCGGCGTGAGGTCGTGGGCGAGCACGATGATCGGATCGGTGATCGCCGCGAGCGGGCGTCCCCCTTCCCCTTGCAATAGCGACAAGAGCTGCTTTTCGAGGTCGACGAAATCGGACTGCAACCGTGTGGCCAGCGGGGAAATCCCGGCCGACTCCAGTTGCTTCACGATCGCGCGGACGGCCCGGCTGACCCCGTATTCGGCGGAGTAATTATTCGCCCGGATCAAAGTTTCCGCATCGCGGACGAGTTTGGGATCTTCGTAAAGTCCGGCGTGGGCCGCGAAGATTTCTGCGATCTCATGGCCGAGCTTCTCGGACAGCGTGCGATGCTTTTCTTGGGCCAATAGGGACGCTTCCGCCAAAGCGGCGCGGAGCCGTTTGACTTCGCCGTCGACTTGTTCGGGTGCGACCGTGCGAATCGGGATGAGAATGCCTTCGGTGTCGAGCACCAAGGCCGGTCCGATCGCCACGCCGGGGGAGACGGCGATACCACGACGGATTTCCATACCGCCAAACATCAAGAAGAAACGGGAACCCGGTCACGTTTGGTACGATGTACGCTTTTCAACGCAAAGGGCTAGGGGTGTCGGTCGAATCGCCTTCGCACGTCAGGATGTCGCAGAGCGGCTCGACCGCGATGTCGGCGTCTTCGCCCTCGACTTCTAGCACGAGTTCGGTGCCCGGCGGGGCGAGCAACCCCAGCAAATCGAATGCGCTGCGGCCGTCGGCCCGGCGGTCGCCGTGGGTCAAGGTCACGTGACATTTCAATCCGCGGACCAATTTGGCGAAGGCGGTCGCGGGGCGCAAATGGAGTCCCATGGGCGGGTTCGCCACCACGACGATTCTCCGGATCCGCACGGTGCCCGGCATCGGGTTCCTCAACTCAAGAGCGTCCAAATTTCCTCCGCCGAGCGGCACGCCTTCAACTGCGCGACCAACGCTTCGTCTTTCGTTTTCTGTACCACGGCGTCCAAAGCCCGCAGGTGGGGCCCCGGTTGCTGATCCGGCGAGATCAGCAGGAACAGCACGTGGACCGGTTCGCCGTCGATGCTGTCGAAGGCCAAGCCCGCGGAGGAGAGGGCCACGGTGCCGACGAGGTTCGCGACGTCCCGGTGCCGGGAGTGCGGGATGGCGACGCCGTGGCCGATGCCGGTGGAACCGAGCTGCTCGCGGCGCAGCACCGCCGCCGTGATATCCGCGACGTCGGCGTCGGTGAAGTGGCCGGCGTCTTTGAGGCTCTGGATGATCTCGGTGATGGCCCCGTCGCGCGTGGTCGCTTTCAGATCCGGGAGAATCGCTTCCCGGACGATGAAACTATTCAGCCGCATGGATCCCCCTTCAAACCCGTTCGTTCGAGGCCCCGCAGAGCCACCTCAGTCTTTGATCCCGTCGGTCCCGCCGTGGGACGGGTTCCGGCGGTGATCTTGGATCGTGTCTTTGTAGTGCTTGATTTGCTGGGTGACTTTCTCGATCGCCGAGCGGGCCGACGCCATCACGTCCGGGTCGTGCCCGTGGCCGACGAATTCGTGCTTGTGCTCCGCCTCGGCGATGACTTCGACGTGCTTGTCCGGCCCCGAAAGATCGACCGTCACTTCGATCATCATCAACCGGTCGAAGAAGTGGAGGAGCTTTTCCGCTTTCTGGGTGATCCGCAATTGGTGATCTTCGCTCAAGTGCCCGTGGCGGACCGACAGTTTGACTTGCACGTTGGCCTCGAATCGTCATCGGGGAGGTAACCCGGCCCGCAGTCCCATGGACGCGGTGCCGTGGGAGAATTGTACGGCGATTTCGGCCGGGCGTCTGGAAATCGGGATCGTCTAAAAGAATCCGTCCGCTCGCGCGGTCGGCTCGCCGAGCTTATTTTTTCGGTTCCGGCAGATGGTCGTCGCGCGGCTCGCCCCGGCCTTTGGGCATGACCGTCGGCAGCGTCAAGAGGATCACGGTACCGCCCGGTTCGACCGTGACACGCTCGGTCAATTCGACTTCGAGCCCCATGGTCGCCCCGTCGCTCAGGGGGTGGTAGACGACTTTGTACCGGCCCGCCGGGGCACCGGGTTTGATCTCGAGTTTGCCGCTCGACAGGGTCTTCTCGGTGCGGACCGCGAAGGTCCCGTCGGCTTGGACGGCGCCGTTGATAATCAAGCTCGAACTCGATCCGTCCGGGATGAAAATCAACCCGCCCTCTTTCACGGGTTGGCCGTCGCGTCGGATCGTCCCGTTCAACGGGTGCAAGTTATTCATGGGACCGGCGTCGTCGCAACCGGCGCAGCAGATCGTGAACAAAGCGGCGGGAATGATGGCGTGGCGAAGCACGGTGGACCTCCGGAATGGAATAGGCCCACAGCGAGAGCCTGTGGGCCGTGGATCGATGGTGTCCGACGACTACTTCTTCTTTTGCTCTTTCTGATACTGGATCTCGTCTTGATCCGTTTGCTTCTGCGACTTGTCCTGCTGCGCCCTCAGCTCGGGGCTGTCGACCGGGACGGCGGACTTGTCCGAGCAGCCCAGCGCGGTCGAAACCGCGAGGGCGACCAATGCGATACGCGGGTATTTCACGTTCCGATCCTCCGTCAGTCGAGGTTGGTGTTGGATTCGCCGCCGTTGCGGGTGCACACGGCCGACCAAACGACCGGGTCGACGCTGTACTTCACGCTGCGGACCGAACCGTCGCCGAAGACGGCGTTCATGGAGCCGGTGTGCGACGAGCCGAATTGCTGATTCCATTTGGTGAAAGGGGTGCCGTCCGCATTGATGATGCAAGGGGCTTCGATGTCGGGCCGGGGCGTCCGCGGGATCGTCCGGGTGCCGGTCCCTAGCACGGCCGGTTGGCCGTTGTTGTAATCGTAGGTGAAGGTGCCACCACCGATGCGGACGATGCATTCGTCCCAACCCGCGTTGAAGTTTTGTTCATTGTCGCCGCCGTCTTGGCCGGAGTAGGCCGTGGTGGCCCGACGTAGCGGGTGCAGCCACTTCTCGGCGACGAGCAGGGTGTTCGACGCGCCGTCGGTGATGCCGACGATCGTGACCGGGCCCACATTGGTGCGGATGACCAAACCGTTGAACGTGTTCAAGCCGCCGGCGGACCCGTCGGTGGGCGTACCGTTGTCGAAGGTCGACCCGGCGTTGCCGTTGTAGTCGCTCCGCGTTCCGCCGTTGATGACTTCCGGCCCGCGCCGAGTCGGACAGTAATAAGTCTTGACGGTACTGACGTAGAGTTCGGCCCGGCTCGTGAGGCGGTAGATGTTCTCTTGTTCGAGATACGGCAGCAAGAAGTACCGCCAGTTGAAGCCGTCGCGGTTATCCATCTGCCCGGCGGCATTCAATGTCACGGCGTTCTGGTCATTCCAGTTGCAGCAGCTCTGGTTCGGTTGCCCAACCGGGCGCCCGTCGCGGCCACCCGGGATCAGTTTCCCGTTGGCGCTCTCGTAGTTGTGGAACCCGAGACCGATTTGCTTCAAATTGTTGCCGCACTGCATGCGGGCGGCCGCTTCGCGGACTTTTTGCACGGCCGGCAGTAGCAAGCCGATCAGGATCGCGATAATCGCGATGACCACGAGCAGTTCGATCAACGTGAACGCCGTTCGGCGCAAGGCGGACTTCATGGGACGCACTCCGGGGGAGAAAGAGAATCGGGACCCCAATCCCAGCGAGTGCAGGTTAGAGACGGATGAGGGGGAAATGGCGAAGGGAGTATGAAGATTCCGAGACACCCGTCGAAATCCGAGTTCCCGCGGGAAACTCGGCGAAACTCGGAGTGTTTTCCGTTGCGTCCGGTGGCACGGCTTTCCATAATGCGACTTCCCGGCGAGGATGAGCCCGGTTTTTCGATCCCCGCGGCCATCCGGCGAGCCGCGGGGGCGGTTGAGCAGCAATCGCTTGCAGACGCCGAATCAATACGTTCGGTCGGCCCGTTGCTTCACCCGGCCCGCCCCGCGGCGGGATGACACCCTGGACCCAAAGCCGCCTCGGCGGACGATTCCATACCCCGGAGACCGTGAGACCCCGCGGCGCTCGCCCCGCCCGCGATGACTCGACGTCGGAACGCAACGGGCCACCTTCAGGAGTGGCCCGATGAATGATTATGTCCTCGGCGGGTTGGTATTCGCCAACTTGCTGATCGTCGGCGGGGGGCTGATCGCCCTGCGCAACATGCTGGGCCAACGCCCGCCCCAGACGCAGCCGCCTTCGATTACAATTGTGCCCTTAGCCACGGATGTCGCTGTCGTCGACCCGGCTTTGGTGCGCCAAGCCGAAGCCCAGATGAAAGAGGCCCTTCGCCAAGCCGAAATCCAAGCGAAGGAACTCGTCCGGCAGGCCGAGAACAAGAATCGCGACATCCTCGAACAAGCCCGCCGCGACGCCGACCGCATCGTCAAAGAAGGGGAGTTCAAACTGAAAGACGACGCCTTCAAACGGCGCGAGGAAATCACCCGCGAATTCGAGAAGACGCGCAACGACCTCAAAGACACCGAACGCCGGCTCGAAAAACGCGAGGACACCCTCGACGGCCAACAGAAGGAAATCACCGAAAAGAAGAAGACGCTCGAAGGCCAAGTGAAGAAAGCGACCGACCAGAAAGAACTCTTCGACAAGAAAACCAAGGACCTCGAAGTCCTGATCGACCAAGAGACCAAGACGCTGCAAAAGCTGTCAGGCCTCTCCCGGGAGCAAGCCGAGAAACAACTCCTCGAGCGCATCGAGCACGAACTCGCCGAAGAAGTCGCGGCGCGCATCCGCAAATCGAACGAGAGCTACCAGCAGCAAGCCGAGGGGAAGGCCCGCGAGATCCTCGCCACGGCCGTGCAGCGCTACGCCAGCGCCCACACGGCCGAAGCGACCGTCAGCACGGTCGATATCCCGAGCGACGACATGAAGGGCCGGATCATCGGCCGGGAAGGGCGGAACATCCGCACGTTTGAGAAAGCCACCGGGGTCGACGTCATCGTCGACGACACCCCCGGCGTCGTGGTGGTGTCCGCGTTCGACAACGTCCGCCGCGAGATCGCCCGGATCTCGCTGACGAAGCTGATCCAAGACGGCCGGATCCACCCGACGCGCATCGAAGAGATCGTCCTCGAAACGCAGAAGGAAATGGACGCGACGATTTTGGAAATCGGACGCAAGGCCGCGATCGAACTCGACATCGCTCTACCCCACGACAAGATTTTGCAACTGCTGGGCCGCCTCCGTTTCCGCACCAGTTACAGCCAAAACGTGCTGCTGCACAGTATGGAAGTCGCGCACCTCAGCGGCATGATCGCTTCCGAACTCGGGTTGAACGCCCAACTCGCCCGGCGGTGCGGGCTGCTCCACGACATCGGCAAAGCGGCCGACCACGAGATGGAAGGCGGCCACCCCAAGGTCGGGGCCGAACTGGCCAAGCGCTACGGCGAGACCAGTAAAGAAGTGCTCCACGCCATCGTCGGCCACCACGACGACATCACCGTGGACAACATCTACACGGTGATCGTCGCCTCCGCCGACGCCATCAGCGCGAGCCGGCCGGGCGCCCGCCGCGAGACCTTGGAGAAGTACGTCAAGCGCATGGAAGCGCTCGAAGCCGTCGCCTGCGGCTTCCCCGGCGTGAGCGCCGCCTTCGCCATCCAGGCCGGCCGCGAATTGCGCGTTATCGCCAATGCCCACGAAACGACCGATGCGCAGGCGTTGCAAATTTGCCGCGACATCGCCCGGGCCATCGAGCAAGAGCTGGACTACCCCGGCGAGATCAAAGTGACGGTTATCCGCGAGACGAGGAACGTCGAGATGGCGAAGTGAAAGCGCAGGTGTCGAGCAACCCGATTTCTCGGAGTTGCTCGAAGTCCGGGTGAAATATTCCTCGACTACTTTTTCCCGGAGACGACGGCGATCGAGCCCGTGTCGCTGATGAAGAGGAAGTTGCCGGTGTTTTTATCGACGAAGACTTCGATTCCGTACCGGTTGGCTTTGGCGAACTCGGGGACGCCGCCCGGACGGGCTTTCAGGCTCATCGCCTTCTTCCATTCCAACCCTTGTTTTTCCTTCATCTCGGCCGGTGCGGGGGCGATCGCGAGGGAACCGGACTCGCTGATGTAGATCAAGCCGCCGGTGTTTTCGTCTCGGAAGACTTCGATGCCGAACTTGGCCGTCTTATCGGCGACGAAGTCGGGTTCGTCGGCTTTGCGGACGCGGCAGGTCAACCCGTACAGCGGCTTGGGCGCTTTGATTTTGTCCGCTTCCGGGGACATGGCCGGCGCGGACCCGGCGGCGAGTTGGCCCGCTTCGGTGATGTAGACCAAGCCGCCGGTGTTTTCGTCTTTGTAAACTTCGACGCCGAATTTCTTGGTGTCTTTGGTGAAGCCGTCTTCGTTGGGGCCGCGCACCTTCAAGAGGAGGGCGTGGTGCCAGACGGGGCCTTTGTCTTTGGTGGCGACCGCGAGTCCGCCGAGGGCGAGGCCGCCGGTTTGGCTGATGTAGATGAGCTTACCGGTGCCGGTGTCGAGGAACACTTCGACGCCGTACTTGGTGGTGTCTTTGGTGAATTTGTCTTCGTCGGCTTTCCGCGAGCGCATGTCGTGGGCGAACAGCCATTCGGCTTTCTTCTTGGCCACATCGGGTTCGCCGGCGTCGAGGACCGCGAGGTTGCCGGCTTGCGAAATGGCCAGCGTAGCCCCCGTCAGAGGTTCTTTGAAGATTTCGACGCCGATCTTGATCGCTTTGTCCCAATCGGTCTGCCCGCCGGTGCGGACTTTCAAATCGTGGGCGTAGATCCAGACGGGCTTGGGGGCGGGCTGGGCGGACGCCGCAGCGGCGCAGGCCATCCCGGCCGCGAGAGAGAGCAAGACCCGAAGATTCATGGTGGCGGTCTCGGAATGGGTTGCGGTCCAAATTGCCTAACTTCGGCATTCAATGGAGACGGTTCGCCCTTGTCAAGTTAACACCGGCGGAGGCTGGGCGCGGAGAAAATCCGGCCGAATCCGGGATTTGGTGATGAAAGCCGCTTGACCCTGCCGGAACCCGTGGCTATCAACCCGCCGCTTACACACAGTCTCTTTCGCAGTCGGCCGATATCGGCCGGGGCTCGAACGGAGCGACCGCCCTCGGCGGCTCGCATTCCGAGGTTGCGTGGAACGGCGTCGGGGGACGCCGCCCGCGGGACCGGAGACGTGCCGGCATTCATGCTGGTCTTCGCATTCGGAGGGGAACGAGGCCATGAAGTCTCAGGCGAACAAATGGGGTTGGAAGGCACTGGCGACACGGATGTTGCTCGCGCCCGTTTTGATGGCCGGCCCGTTCGCGGTCCCGGCGTCTGCGCAAACCGGCTCGAAGCCATCGGATGCGGGCAAAGCCCGCGCGGCCGACACGTCGAAAGGCGCGGCCACGAACGACCCGAAAGACCTGCTCAAACAAGGCCGCAAGGCCCTCGCGGACGGTCGCTTCGACGCGGCCCAGGATTTCGCCCGCCAGGCGGACGCGAACAATCCGCAAGGCCGGTGGGGCCTGCTCGGAGATACGCCGGAGTCGCTGCTGAAAGATTGCCAAAGCGCCCGCGCCAAGGCCGATAAGGTCGAAGCCGCGCAGTTGATCAAAGAAGCCAAGGACCTCTTCGCCCGGCCCGCGAAGATCGAAGCGGACCGCGCCGCCTACCTCGATCAGGCCGCGGCCAAAATCGACCGGGCCTGCGTTCTCTGCGGCCCGGCCGGGTTCATCGACGAACTCAATCCGTTCGCCGACCGGCCCGAAAGCCTGAAGCGCGATATCGACTCGGCCCGCGGCAAGATCCGCCGCACGGTGCCCGCGACCAACGAGGCCCGCGCAACCTACGCCGGCGCCAAACCGGCCGCGGGTCTGCCCAAGCCGACCTTCGACGGCATCGCGCTGCCGAAGCCTTTGGAAGTGGCGCCGACCGTCGCCGCGGCGACACCGGTATCGACGGGGAATAGCCGCACCGCCGCCGTCAAGCTGATGGAAGAAGGCCGGGCGCTGCTGGCCCAAGACCAATTGCTGGAAGCCAAAGCGAAGTTCGGCGAAGCCAACAAGCTGAACGTGCCGTTCGCGTACAACGAAGAAAACCCCGACCGCTGCCTGCAAGACGCGGCCGCGAAGGGCAAAGAGAAGATCGAATCGCTCTGCCGGATCGCCCAAGAATTCGCGACCCGCAAGGATATCGCCAAAGCCGAAGTGACCTACGCCGCGGCCCACAAGCTGGCGGTCGGGTTCGAAATGCGGACGCGCAGTATCGAAGCGGAAGTCGCGCTGCTGAAGTCGGGCAAAGGCCTGGAACTCGCCTCCGCGCAACTGCCGGACGCGCCGCCGCTGAACCTCGAATTGGTCGTTCCCGATTCGCCGAAGAAGGTCGAGCCGACGCTTCCCGATGTGCCGTCGCTGCCGGTGCTCCCCGGCGAAGCGAAGATCGAATTGCCGAAATTGACTCCGCCCAAGGTCGATGCGCCGAAGATCGACACGCCGAAGCTCCCGGACCTGAGCAAGCCGCTCGAAGTCCTCGAGTTGCCGACGGTCGGCGCCCCGGAATTGCCGAAGCTGGAATCGAAACCGGCGAAGCCGGTCGAGCCGAAACCGGTCGCGAACCCCGGTCGCAAACTGCTCGACGACGCCGTCGCCGAGTTGAAGGCCGGCAACGTCGAGATGGCCCGCAACTTGGCCGTGAAGGCCCACATCGCCGACGGCGGCGTGAAGAAAGAAGCCCAAGAGCTTCTGCGGGAAATCGACGCCGAGATGCACACGGCCAAGAAGAAGGAAGCCATCGCGTCCTTCAAGGCCGCGTCGGACGCCTTCAACGCCAAGCAGTACGAAAGCGTCGAGCAGCTCTTGAAGCTGATCGATCCGTCGATGCTGTCGCCGGAGCAGGCGAAGAGCCACGAAGCCATGCTCCGCATGAGCGGCGCGGCCATCGCCAAGGCCAAGGAGCCGCTGCCGGGCGCCGCCCCGACGACCCCGCCTTCGACGCTGATCCCGAGCACGCCGACGGCTCAAGGCCCGAATCTCGCCGATCAAATGAAGGCCCTCACCGACGTGGAGTTCCAGCAGCTCCGCTCGGAAGGCCTCCAAGCCGAATCGGTAGCGATCGACGCGTTCAAGAAAGGCGAGACCGACGTCGCCATCACGACGCTGACGGACTTCGTGAACAAGGTCAAAACCTCGAAGCTCTCGAGCGCCCGCCAGACGCTGCTCGCCGGCCCCGCCGAGCGACGGCTCGACACCTTCCGAATCATGAAGCGGCAAATGGACTTCTACACGAAGGAAGCCAAGGACAAACGCGACCAGCGCGACCGCGTCGTCATGAAGTCGGCCGCCGAGCAGCAGAAACAAGACGAGATCGCCAAGCGCGTCCAGCAGGTCAACGGCCTGTTGAAGTCCCAGAAGTACCGCGAAGCGGAATCGCTCGCCCTGCAAACGAAACAGCTCGACCCGGAAAACCCGACCATCGCGCTGATCTACGAACTGGCCAAGAACAACCGCCGCGTCGCCGACGCCAAGCAGCTGAAGTCGGACAAAGAAGAAGTGTTTCTGGGTGCGATGAACGAAGCCGAGCGCGAAGGGCCGCTGGTCACGCCGGAAAACCCGGTCTCAGTGGCGCTGCGGACGTCCCGCAACAACCTCAATCGCGGCACGGGCGACGAACTGTACATCAAGAGCCGCACGCCGATCGAACGGCAGATCGAACTGAAGCTCGAAAAGCCGATGACGATCACGTTCGAGAACGTCTCGCTGCGGGACGCGATCCGCGAGTTCGCCAAGACCGCGACGATGAACATCGTCGTCGACGATCCGGCCCTCGTCGATCTGAACATCGACCTCGACAAAGTCCTCGTCAGCGAAGCGATCGTCCAGCCGATCTCGCTGCGGAACATCCTGCAAGTGATCTTGGAGAAGTCGGGCCTGCAATTCGTGGTGGAGCACGACGTCGTCCGCGTCACCTCGATGAAGAAGGCCAAGGGCCGGTTGCAGACCAAAGTCTTCTCGGTCATGGATCTGGTCACCCCGATCCCGGACTTCGCGCTGCCGGAACACGCTTCGCTCAGCAAGGCCCTCGAACGGCAGCAGACGCCGTCGATGCCTTGGATGCAAGATGTCAAAGGTTCGAGCAGCCTCAGCACGCCGAAGAACGGCCTCGGGGCCGGGCAGCTGGTCAGCGACAGCGCCGCGGCCCCGTGGAGCAACACCAAAGGCTTCGGCCAACCGGTCGGCACCCTCGATAACCAACCGGGCGGCGTGCAACCGAGTTCGCTGTCGCCGGGCGCGTTCCTCGCCCCGAACAAGGCGAACCACTCCGAGCAGCTCAAGCGGCTCATCACCGGGATGGTCCGGCCGTACACGTGGGAAGACCTCGGCGGCACCGGCCGCATCGCCTACTACGACATCGGCGGGGCGCTCGTCGTCAACCAGACGGCCGACGTCATCAAAGAAGTCCAAGACTTGCTCGAATCGCTCCGCCGATTGCAAGACCTGTCGGTGGCCGTCGAAATCCGCGTCATCTCGCTCACGGAAAGCTTCTACGAGCGGATCGGCGTCGACTTCCAGATGAACGTCAAGACCCACAATAGCGCCCAGTTCGAGCAATCGCTGACGACCGGTGCCTTCCGCCCGGAACCGTTCATCAACAACAACGTCGGCAAAGGGACCGTCGGGTACAACCCCGCGGCCGGGGGCTTCACCTCCGACCTCAACGTGCCGGTCCGCCCGAACACCTACGGCTTCTCGGTGCCCCCGTTCGGCGGCTACCCGGGCAACGGCAACGGCGGCTTGAACCTCGGCTTGGCGTTCCTCAACGACATCCAAGTGTTCCTGTTCCTCGAAGCGTCGGCCGGGGATCGCCGGGTCAACGTCATGCAGGCCCCGAAGATCACTCTGTTCAACGGTCAAACCTCGACGGTGTCGGTCAGCGACTTGGCGTACTTCACGCTCGGCTTGCAGATCATCAACGTCGGCGGGCAGTTCGTGTACATCCCGCAGAACACTCCGTTGCCGATCGGGCAGGGGCAGGGGTTGAACGGCGGCCAGGGCGTCAGCGTCACGGTGCAAGCCGTCGTCTCCGCCGACCGCCGCTACGTCCGGATGAACTTGGCCCCGCAGCTCTCGGCCCTCGCCAGCGCCACGGTGCCGCTCTTCCCGGTCACGGCGTTCATCACGCCGGTGTTCGAAGGCGGCTCGCAGGGCCAGCCGATCCCGTTCACGCAGTTCTTCCAACAGCCGTCGTTCACCAGCATCACCGTGCAAACCACGGTGGCGGTGCCGGACGGCGGGACGGTCCTGCTCGGCGGGTTGAAGACCCTTGAAGAAGGCCGCAACGAATTCGGGCCGCCCGTGGTCAGCCAAATCCCGTACCTGAACCGGTTGTTCCGCAACACCGGCATCGGTCGGGACACCCGGCACATCATGATCATGGTCACGCCGCGGATCATCATCACGAGCGAAGAAGAGCAGATCCAAACCCAAGAGGGCGGCATCTCCGGCCGCAGCGGAAACTAGGGTCCAGCTGAAAGAAACGACCGCCGCGGCCCGTGGGACAACCCCGCGGGCCGTTCGGCATTCCGGGGGCGGAGTCATGTCGTATAGTGAAGACTTCCCAATGGAACATTTTGTTCCGTTGGGAACATGCCGGAGTTCGGCCATGATGGACAGTTTTGCAGCGACAACGGGCGCAAACATCAAATCTGCAGGGATTAGCGTCCGATTCACCCAGGCGGCACTTTCGCGCCGATCCGGGATCAGTCGCAGCCAAATTGTGAAAATGGAAGCGGGTAGGGTCATTCCGCAACTGGACGAAGCCGTGCGAATCGCGGACGTGCTGCACATTCCGATCCAGCGATTGTTAACGGGGAAAACCAAGCCGTCCGTCGGTCTCAATGGCATTGCGCATGAATTGCACAATCTCGGGATCACCGATTTGGTCGTGTCGGACGCGGAGGTTCCCGGCGCATTCCGTCGATCGGAACAAGTCATCGCATTGGCGCTAAGCGGGGATCGCCCGGAAGTTCGCATCGTCGAGGCGATCCCCTACGTGCTGTCCCAGACGAAACTCCACGTCCGACTCGCCATTTCGTTCGCGGAGCTGTACGACCCGCGTGTGAAATATCGATTGGCTTGGTTGAGTGACGTCACGCTAGTACTAGCCCGCAAAGGGATCGTCGCAATAGCTCCGGATGTCGAACGCCCGCTGGAAAGGCTGACGAAAACGGTGAAGAAACCGGAAACCCGCGACGACCTCGGTTCGCCCGGCACCCGGCCGAAGTCGCCCATCTGGCGGCGCTGGAACATGGACTACAGCGGAACCCTCCAAGAATTTGCGGAGCGCGCGCGATTGCTGGATGCGAGTCGAATTGGATAAAAACTCCGATGAAAGACCGGATCCTGCAATCCCTCAACGACCTCGATGCGGCGCTCGCTCCGGTCGCGGAGGACGAACACTGATTGACCGACGAGCCGCGAGTTGGCGGTCTCGCTCCGTCCTGCGTGGGACGAGATTTGACTCCAGCTTAAGAAAACCGAATCGTCCCCTCGTGTAGGGCCGATGCCACCAGCGCCGCATCGGCCCCGGCGGCTTCGAGTCGGCGCAGGTCCTCGCGGTCCTTCACACCGCCGCCGGCGATGATTTCCAGTTTCGGATAGTCGCGCCGGATTCCCCGGATCATCGCTTCCGTGCCGGCTCCTCGCCCCGTGCCGACTCGAGCGATGTCGAGGACGATGATCGAATCGACGCGACCGAGATCCGGACTCGCGCTCGAGTCGAGCCAACCCGTCCGCAAGCGCCCGTCGAAATAGTCGAGCGAGAGAATAGCCGGGAACGGCTCGGGCCAGTCGGCCGGCGGTAGCATCCAGGTTTCCGTGCCGACCACAGGCTTCACACCGGGCCGTACGTCTCTACGTTCCAACTGATCGAGTGTCCGCAAACCGGCGTCGAACAACACCGTTGCCGGAAATACTGAAGGATCGAGGGTCGGTGTCCCATCGCCGAGGATGGCCCCCAGATCGGCGATGTAGATTTCTTCGGCGCCCGTCACTTCCAACAACGCCTCGGCCACCGCAATCGGTTCTGTGGATGCGGTCAACCGGCTGCCCACCGGCCCGTATTCGCTCCGCCGCCCGGCCACGGCCCGGACGACGACCCCGCCCAGCACGTCGATCACCGGGATGATTCGCATAGTCCGATTTCCGCGAGTTTGTTACGCTACCATCGAAGGATTGATCCCCATCTCCCCGGGTACTGTATGGCTCTCCCAATCTCGCGATCGTTGCCGCAAGCCGTCCGACCACTGCTGCGATTCGTACCCGTCAAAGTCCGTTGGATCGCATCGATCGCCCTGTTCGCGATCGCGGCCGTGGCCTCCAGCGGGTTGCTTCACTCGTGCGCTTCTCCCGAGAATCAATCGAAAACCGAAACGCCGGTCGGCGACGGCGAGACGAGCTTTCTCTTCTGCACGTGGAACGTCGAGAACCTTTTCGACGATAAAAAAGACAAGCGCAACTCCATCGACACCGAATACGACACGGCCTACGCCGAGAATCAAAAGCTACGCGAATTGAAATACGACCGCATCGCCGGAACCCTTTTGAAAATGAACGACGGCAAAGGGCCGGACATCATCGCTTGCATGGAAGTCGAAAGCGTCCGCGCCGCCGAATTGCTCCAAGGGGCTTTGAACAAAAAACTCACCGAGACCAAAGCCGACGACAAGTTGCAGTACAAGAACGTCGCCATGAAGAACCTCAACGGCGGCCGGCACATCGCCCCGTGCCTCATCACGCGATTGCCGATCACCCCGCAACTGACGCGGATGCACGGCCAGCAACTGCGGATCCTCGAATGCCACGTCAACGTCAACGGGCACGACCTCTGCATCCTCGCGTCGCACTGGACCTCCCAACTCAAACAGCGCGACGGCACAGACGGCGACAGCGGCCGCGAGAAGTACGCGGTCGCGATTTACGAGGCGTTCCGCGAGATCAACAAGAAGAACATCGACTGCGATTTCCTCGTCTGCGGCGATTTCAACGACACCCCGGACGCCGAGCCGGTCGTCAAAGTGCTCGGGGCCATTGGCGACAAATCCAAAGTGAAGCCGACCGACAAAGAACCGTTTTTATTGAACCTGATGGTTGGCAAAGACGCGGCGAAGTACGGCACCATTTGGTACGGCGGCAAGCCGTTGATCTACGACCAGATCTGCGTGTCGCCGGGGCTTTTGGACAACAAGGGTTGGAGCGCCGATCCCGACAGCGTCGCGACGATCAGCGCCGGGCTGATGCGCACCGGAGCGACCCGCCGGGAGCCGTTCCGTTTCGGCAACCCGGCCAAAGAAATGAAAGATGCCGAGCGCGGGTTCAGCGACCACTTTCCGGTGGTCGTGAAGCTGAAAGTCGAGGCGAAAGCCGATCCGAAGAAGGAATAGCCCGCGGAATTCCGCCCGGACTCCTTGCCCCTCCAGCGGGATCGGTGTTATATTGCACTGTGCAACTGTGGAGTCCGGCCGGGTGGGTTACCTTCAACCTCCTCCCCGCAATCTGTTCGATTCGACCTCGAGGAGGGTGGAAAAATGTTCGCGTTCATTCCCGGTTTGGGGATGCAGGAAATGCTCCTGCTCCTGCTGTTGGGCGTGTTGCTGTTCGGCCGCAAATTGCCGGACATCGGCCGGTCGCTCGGCAAAACGGTGATCGAGTTCAAGAAAGGCGTCAGCGGCGTCGAAGAAGAGATCTCCAACGCGACCTCGGGCGCCTCGAAGCCCGCGATCGAACCGGAGCCGGTCCGCCCGCCCCAACGGGTCACCCCGTCCGGAGCCCCGAAGTTCGAAGACGCCCCATCGACTGCGGGCAACCTGCCTCCGAAAGTTTAAACCTGACCGAACCCGCCGGTATCAGTAAGCTGCCACCGGCACGCGGGCGATTAACTCAGTGGTAGAGTGCGTTCTTCACACGGACGAAGTCGCAGGTTCAAACCCTGCATCGCCCACTCT
>JAYSYN010000069.1:0-19864 GCA_043727575.1 Fimbriiglobus sp. | reverse complement strand
TCATCAACTTGGATCGCAAAATCCCGGCCGACTTGATCCCGGTCTTCTCCGCTTGGTTGAACTACCGCGTCCAGAAACTCCTGCCGCAGGCCGAAGCGCTGACCCGGTCGAACCCGCAGAAAGTCCGCCAACTGCTGGCCCCGCTGGCGAGCGCCTGCCCGCTCTGCGGTACGGAATCGATCGGCCGCAGCGGCCGAGTCGGCGACCCGTGGCCGCTCGCGCCGTGAGAGGCCACACCCTCCGCAAAGTGGTTTCGCCGGAAAACCTCCCACCCCTCCGCGAAATCATTTCCGATTTCGGGTAGAAACCATTCGCGGCAACACTTTGCGTCCGATTTCGAGGGGTGCGATGCCCGCCGAAACCATTTTTTGCCGAAGCCTTTGACTTGCGTTCCGGGTGCAGCGACGTCCCTCGGAGTTTTTTAACCCGAGCGGGGGATATGAGTCCCCCATCGAATTGAAGCGCAGTGAGTTTCGCAAACACGGGGGCTGACGCCGCCCCGCTCAGAAGACCACTTCCGTGAATCGTGGGGTGCAGCGAGGGTATAGCAACAATTCTTGGAGTTTTTCGCGAAAACCGCTCGTTGTTATTCCCGACGGACTAAGGGGCGATCCATCGCGAAACTCCGCTGTTCCGAAGCGTCGGACTCCGCCCCGCCGTCGGTTCGGAAAGCCGAGCGCGCGGGGGGACAGTCGCTTTTCGCTCCGCGAAAAGTGGCTCACGCCATCATTCAAGTTCTGCGAGTCACGGACGAGTTCAGCTACTTTTCGCGGAGCGAAAAGCGACTCCACCCGGAGCAACGAGTGCCGCAACGATTCTCGGAGTTCATTAACGGAGCGGGGGACGTCAGTCCCCCGTGGAATGGAAGCGCGCTGATTTTTGAAGACATGGGGCGCTGACGCCGCCCCGCTCGACCGACTCGCCCGGTCGTGCCAAACAAATTCTTACTTCCCAATCGCGAGTTCCGATTTGACAACGCCCGGAAAGTGTTCATATATATACTATAAGAAATAGTTACACCCGGAGCGTCGCCATGGTCGCCAACCGCACTCAACCCCACAACCGAATCGGTTTCGATTCGCCGCAGACGGCCCGGCCCGTGTTGCCGCAATCCGGGCGCGAGCGCGGCCGACTTTGGAGCGACATCGTCTTCGACGCGGCGCTGGCGTTGCGAGGCTTCGCCGTTATCCTCCTCGCGGCCGGTCCCGCTGCCGCACACGACCTCTGGCTGATCCCGCCTGAAAAAGCGGACTCTAAGGGGCCTGTGAAAATCCTCGCGGCATCGGGCATGGCGTTTCCCGAAAGCGAGCACGCCCCCGACGCGGCCAAATTCGGAGTGCGGCGCGTCTACGATCCAACGGGCAAAAAGAGCGACGCCATGGCCGGGGCCGCCGAAGAAAAATACGGGGTGCTGTCGTTCGCGCCCACCGGGGACGGGATGTACATCGTCGCGGTGGAAACGACACCGAAATTCATCGAACTCGACGCCGAGAAGTTCAACTCCTACTTGGTCAGTGACGGGTTGGCGCACATTTACGCGCTGCGGGCCAAGGAGAAATCGCTGGATCAACCGGGGAAGGAACGCTACTCGAAATCGCCGAAGGCCTTGGTGCAGGTGGGTGATGGCAAAACCGGCGACCCGTGCCGGGCGGTCGGGCTGCCTTTGGAAATCGTCCCGGAGCAGAGCCCCTTCGACCGGAAGGTCGGCGACACTCTGAAAGTGAACGTGCTCTTCCGGGGCAAACCGTTGGCCGAAGCGAACCTCGGATGGGCGCACCCCGGCGACGGCGAGTCCCCGGCCGGGACGGTGCGGACGAATGCCAAAGGCGAGGCGCTGATCCCGATCGCGAAGGCCGGCCTGATGGCGATCCGCCTGACGCACATGACGCGGCCGAAGGACAAAGACTTCGAGTGGGAATCGTTCTGGACGACGCTGACCTTCCGCATCCCCGAGTGAAGAATCCTCACCGCGGCGGGATTCGCATCCGCAGCGTTGGCACGTCGACCAACGGCACCAGCGTCGGGCCGGAATAGAGTACCCCGACGATTTCACGCCCGGCCTTGGCTTCCGCGGCGAACGTCCCGGCCGGCAGGACGACTTCGTATTCTTCGCCGGGGGCGAGGTCGGACAAATACGCGCGGCGTAGCTCGAACGATTCCTCCCGGTCGCCGACGAGTTCGCGGACGCGCAAAATCAACACCAGCGTGCCGGCGGTGAAGCCCGACAGGGTCGGATGCGACACCGGCACCGGTTCGGCGCTCGCCCGAGCCGACACGTAGTACGGAGAAGCATTTGCGACCCGGATCCGGAACGAACTGTCGGCGAACTGGGTCGGCGGAGTGACGATCGCCTGCGCCGTCTGCGCATCGTCCGGGGCGATCGGGAAAGTATCGACGACTTGAAAGGGTTGCTCGCCGAGGGTCGCCCCGGATTTGGCATCGCGGAAACGGAGCTTCCAATCGCCGGGCTTGCCGGGCGCGCGGACCGTGTAGGCCCCCAGCCCGGGACCGTAGACGAACTGCTCGAGAATCCGCGTCGCGCGGCCGTTCGTTTTCCCTTGCCCATCGATCCAAATCGCCTCGACGGGACGGGGATCGGCGACGACGAGTGTCTCGTTCAATTCGAACCGCGGGCAGAGGACGGCCCCCGCCGGGACGGTGCGGGACGGCCCGATGCCGCGGGCCACGAGTTCACCGCGGGTGATGATGGGGAATTTCGGCGCGGCCGCGTCGATGCGCCAGATGGTCCAACCGTCCGCCAGTTCAACGTCCCGCACCAACCATGGAATCGATGGCAGCCACGGGACTCGCTTCAACGCGGGCATGTCGAGGGCGATGGCGTTGTAGCCGAGGGTCGCCAAGAATCGCAGCCCGGCGGGGCTGAGGTCTTCGTATCCGCAGCCGAGGAGTTGCAAATCGGAGAGGAACAAGATGTACTCGGCGCCGTTCAACGTCCGGTGCCGGTGCTCCAAAGAGTACGACAAGCTCTGCCAGTGCCAAACTTCCCCGCCGCAGAAACTCCCCTCCGTCGCGGGGAGCGCCACCAGTCGCACGTCGTCCGGCTGATCCTTCAACCAAGGGACCCACGCCGGCGGGTGCGGGTCTTCGCGTGGCAAGCGCATCCGCGCGCCGTCGCGCCAGTCGAACGCGAGCATCCCGATGAGCAGCGCGACCAGCGCGGCGCGAATCGCATACAGATTCCGAGAAGCGATGAACCCGTGGAGGGCGACGGCGGCGAGCACGGCCGCGAGCGGCAGCGCGACGAGCCCGGCCCGCCCGTAACAACGGAACTGCGGGGTCAGGTCGTAGAGCAAGGCCCCCGGCCCACCGGCCAAACTCAGCAGAACGAACAGCGCGATGAGTCCGGCCATGCGGTCGAGCACGACCGGGTGTACCACACCGAATGCCGAACCACGCAGCCGTCCGACCCCGTACACTGCCAACCCGGCCAAGACGCCGAATCCGTAGAAGTTCCAACCCCCGGCCGCGTTGCCGTAGCGCTCGAACAACTCGTGCATGTGGCGGTCGAGTTGCGAATCGGTCAACAGCGCCGAGTTCGGCACGACGATACGGCCCGAACCTTTCAGGCGGTCCTCGGCCGACTTCGTCGCCGGCCGGGTGACGTACTGCCACGGTTCGGCGCTGAACGTCCAGACGTTGAAAAATTCCCGTTGCGAGTACAACTTCGCCAGCGTCGGGTTCTTGGTACCGGCCCAAACCGGGAACGTCCCGACGCCGGCGAATACGCCCGCCGCGATCAAAGCGATGATTGTCGGGCGCAGGTGGGCCCGGCGGATCGTTCCCGAGAGCAACCAGCCCAGCCACCACGCGGCCAAGCCGACGCCGAGGAAGAAGCCGAAGTGGAAGGACGCGAGTAGAGTTCCCCCCACCGCGAGGCCGAGCCAGGCACCGCTCCGGGACGTTGGCCGGTCGAGGTAGCGCGAGAACGCCCAGAACGACAGGATGATCCACGAGTACTTGACGAGGTGGAGGTGCTCGAGGCCTTCCAACCGAAGCAGCGTCGGCAGGTTCACCGTCGTGAAAAATGACGCCAGCGCCGCGGCCCAAAACGAACGCGACAGCCGCAGGGCCAGCCACGACGCCGCCCAGCCGTTCATCGCGAGCGCGGCCATCCCCGCGAAGTGGTAAGTTCCGACGGGACCGAGAAATGGCCCGACGACGGCGCCGATCAACAGCAGATCGAGCCCTTCGAACAATCCGGGATTTTTGGACGCCCCCGTCGGATAGGGATACCCGACGCGCGGGTCGGCGCCGAGCTTCCACCAGGCCCCGTTCAACTCGGCGATGCGGCCCATTTGGTAGACGTAAAAATGCCCGTCCGGCCCGAGGTTCGACCGCCGTCCGGCCAGCCATTCGGGATGGTGGAACACGAGCGAAAGGACGATCGGCAACAGGATGAGACAGGCCGCGCCCCATCGATTCGGCTTCGACATACCGTCCCCCGGATCCGGTTCCGCAATCGCGCCGCAGTGTACCGGGTGGCGGGGCGAAGCCGAAGTGCAACTTGACGCGAGGCGAGTGCGCAACAACTGGCCCCCGGCTTTCGCGTCGGTTAAACTCGACCCATCGCATCGGGAATCGCGGGTGAACAATGCACGACTCCGCCCTCCGCCTCGTCCGCCGACCCGATGGCATCGCGGTGCTCACCGTCGATCAGCCGGGCAGTCGGGCCAACGTCCTCACCCGCGCGCTCTGGGACGAATTGCACGCGGTGCTGGCGTCGTTGAACGCGGATGCCGACTGCAGCGGGTTGATCATCGACAGCGCGAAGACGAACGTCTTCATCGCCGGGGCCGATCTGAAATTCTTCGGCGCGGTGCCGGCCCCCGGCGACCCCGCCGTGCGCGAATTGATGGAGTTCGGCTTGGCCACCCTCGATCTGTTGGAGAATCTGCCGTTCCCGACGTGCGCTCTCATCGACGGAGCCGCCCTCGGCGGCGGATTGGAAGTGGCGCTCGCGTGCGATTACCGGATCGTGGGCACGAATCCGAAAGTCGAACTCGGCCTGCCGGAGGTGAAGCTCGGCCTGATCCCCGGGTGGGGGGGCACGCAGCGGTTGCCGCGGATCATCCCCGTATCGACGGCCGCCGATTTGTTGATGACCGGCGACAGCCTCACGGGCATCGCGGCGATCCAACTCGGCCTCGCCGATGGCAAGGTGGGATCCTCGACACCGGGAGCGCTGTTCGCCAGCGGGGGGCACGTCGAGCGCCGGGCGACGAAGCGGAACCCGGTCCCGGACTCGAGCCGGAGCACGCTGACCCTGCGCGACCAGCTGCCGGCGGTCCGAGCGGCGATGCCGCTGCTCGCCAAAGGAATCGGCCTGCCGCTGGCGGAGGCGTTGAAATTGGAAACGGAGGCGTTCGTACAATTGGCAGGTTCGGACGACTCGCGCCGGCGTATCGCCGAGTTCTTCGCGAACCGGAAGAAGTGATTGGGTCAATTGAACCGGATCGGCTCGGTTCCTCCAAAAAGGGTTCCACCTTTCGGGCAAATTTTCTGGCAAACCTGGCGGAGACCGTCGCTTTTCGCTCCGCGAAAAGTAGTTCCCGCCAGCGTTCAAATTCCGCGAGTCGCAGGCGAGTTCCGCTACTTTTCGCGGAGCGAAAAGCGACGGTCTCCGCCCGTATCGGGCGAGCAAAGTCGCTTTTCGCAAAACAGTGTGAACTTGGAACGCGCCGAGAAGATCAATGAGATCTCGATTTCGACATCGGCCGATTCACGCCGCGCGGGCCGACCGGCCGGCGACGATCCGCAACTCCCCCGGTGACACCGATCGGCCCTCGCGCACCGCGTAGGGCCGGCGGCCTTGCTTCTCGTAGAAGATCCGCGTCAGCACCTCGCCGATCAATCCCAACGACAGAAATTGCACGCCCATCACTTCGAGCATCACGCTGAGCAGCAGCAGCGGGTTGCCGGTCATCCATTGGCCGCCGGTCCACTTCATGGCGACCGTCGCGATCAGGGCGAGGAACCCGGCGAACATCATCGCGAGACCGACGCCGCCGAAGAGGTGCATCGGCCGGGTTTGGTAACTGGCCAAGAATTTCACCGTCAGCGCGTCGAGGATGACCCGGACGGTGCGGGAGATCGTGTACTTCGATTTCCCGGCCGTGCGCGGGTGGTGCCGCACCGGCACTTGGGCGATGTACGCACCCTGTTGAACGGCGAGCGCCGTGATGAACCGGTGCATTTCCCCGTAGAGTTGCAGGTCGTCGACGACTTCCCGCCGCATGACGCGCAGGGTGCAGCCGAAGTCTCTGAAGGGGACGCCGAGGAAGCGCCGCAGCAGCCAGTTCGCGCACCAACTGGGGACTTTCCGCAGCAGCATGCGATCCCGCCGCCGGGTCCGCTGGCCGAGCACGGCGTCGTACCCTTCGCCGAGTTTGCCGAGCATGTGCGGGAGGTCGGCCGGGTCGTTCTGGAGGTCGCCGTCCATCGTGGCGATCACGTCGCCGTGGGCGAAATCGAACCCCGCTTGCAGCGCGGCCGACTGGCCGAAGTTGCGCCGCAATCGGACGAGCCGGATGCGCGGGTCGTAGTCCGCGAGCGATTGCAATTCGAGGTGGGTCCCGTCGCGGCTCCCGTCGTCGACGAAGACCGCTTCCCAATCGCAGACCGGCGATAAGGCCTCGCGCAACCGCTGCACCATCGGGCGGATGTTGTCCCGTTCGTCTTTCACGGGGATCACGACGCTCAGCAGCTCCATGCCGCTCCTCCTCGGGCATCCTTCACTTCACCGCCAACTCGGCCACCAGCGAGTCGTCGCCGAACTTCACGAACGAATTCGTGAGGAACGGGATCCCCCCGGCGGTCGAGTCGTGCATTTCCACGACCAGCTTGTACTCCCCCGGCGGCAATCCCGGAAGGGGAATCGCGATCTCGGTACTCGCGCCGACGGGGACGGTCTCGAAGCGCAGGCCCGTCCGGTCGCTGTACACGTCTTTGCCGTCGCGGTCGAAGACCCCGAACGACACGTGGACACCGGCGAATTTCCCCGGTTTCAAGTCCCACGGCACGTTCGAGCGATTCTGGGCGCGGACCGCGAACGAACGCGGGGTGTTCGCCGGGATGCTCGCCGGGAACGGATCGACCCAAGTCAGCGTCGACCGGGCCGGGCCGGGGGAATAGTGGTGCGTCAGCCATGCGCGGATTTCGGCCGGCGCGTGCGATTTCCCCACCGATTCGAGGTAGAGTTCGTACTGATCGAAGAATTGGCCCATCGCCGCGGTGCGGCCTAAACCGAGGTGCCCGTAGCGCGGCCACAATTGTTGCCGGGCTTCGCCGAGGGTCGCGTCGGTGTAGAGCAGCAACGCGAGCGCGCTGACCAGACCCGTGCGGTCGGCCCCGCGCCGGCAGTGGATCAACACCGGGTATTCGCAGCGGTCGAGCACTTCGACCACTCGCCGGAGTTCGTTCGGCGACGGCAGCGCATTCGCCGAGAGGGTGATGTCTTCCTGCGAGATCCCGAGTTCGGCGGCGGCGGCGGTCTCGTCGCGGTACCAGTCGAAATCCGGACAGAGCCCGCGCAGGTTGAGGATCGTTTTGATCTTCCGGTCGCGCGCGAGTTCGCGGATGTCGCCGTCGGAGGGTTGCGCCGAACGGTAGATTTTGCCGGGGATCACCGTATGCCGGTTGGCCAACGCCGTCACACGCACGAATTCGTACAGGAACGCGGCCAACCCGACGAACAACGCGATCCGCACGATCCGCCGCCGGATCGGACGGCGGGCGGGGGTTTCCAACGGGGCGGTTTCCATCGCGGTATTGTGCCGGAATCGGACCGGTTCGGATAGGGGAAGCGGCCACCCGAGTCACTTCCCCCGGCTCGTCAGATCGGCCAAGCGCTTCTCGGCTTCTTTTAAACGCGCCGGTTCGGTGTCGTTCTGAATTTCTTCCCGGTAGAGTTCGATCGCTTTCGTGCGCTCGTTCAACAGGCGGTCGTAGATGTACGCGGCTCGCATGAGCGCGTCGCTGCGCACGCCTTTGCGCCATTGGAACGACCGCTCGAAATACGCGGCGGCGCGGTCGTACTGTTTGTACGATTTGCTTTCGTACAGATCGCCCAATTGATACGCCACGTCGGCGATTTTGTCGCTGGACGGGTACTTCTGCAAGATCTCTTGGAGCAGGATTTCGGCGCGGCGCTGGTTGAGCGTGTACTCGTTGCCGCCGCCTTTGTCCTTATATTTCATCGCTTCGACGTAGAGTTGATTCGCTTCTTTGATGTTCGTTTTGGCTTCGAGCGTCGCCGGCGGCACGTCGTTGATATCGAGCCGGTACGACGGCTTGGACATCATATGGAACGTCTTGAGTTCCTCTTCGACCCACTTCATCCGGCCCTTGTCGGCGGTCTTCTCGTAATGCTGGAACAGCGACACGAGCGAGGCTTGGTATTCCTTGCGCGCCGCCAACACCCGCTCGACGTGTTCGGAGTCGTTCGGCGTTCCCGGTTTGGGGGCGACCTTGGGCGGGGCCGGATCGGCGCCGAACGCGGCGCCGACGATGAGAAACGCGGCCAACGGGATCGATCGAGTTCGCATGGTTCGCTCCGAGTGGTCGAGCGGACCGCGCGGGCCGCTCAAACTTTGGGTTGATCCGGCGGGGTGTCTTTGCCGCCGGGGGGGATCGTCGCGGGGTGCAAGCCGCTCTGGCCCACCGGCACGTAGGATCCGGAGAGCCGTTGCTCGGGCCGGCCGAAGATCATCCGCCCGGCCGGGGTTTGCAAGACGCTCGTCACAACGATCGAGGTTTCTTGACCGACGAGGTTGCGGCCCTGCTCGATGACGACCATCGTGCCGTCTTCGAGGTACCCGACGCCTTGGCCGATTTGGTCGCCGACCTTCACGACCTTCAAGTTCAAGTATTCACCCGGGAGCGCGACCGTCTTCAAAGAATTGGCGACTTCGTTCAAATTGATGACGTCCACGCCCTGCAATTGCGCAATCTTGTTCAAATTGAAATCGTTCGTGACGACCCGCCCCCCCACGGCCTTCGTGAAGAGCACGAGGCGTTCGTCGACGCGCATTTTCTCGCCCGGTTTCAACTCCCCGGCGTTGCCGTCGTGCATCAGCAGGTCGATCTTCGTATTCGTCTGGAGCTTCTTCAAAATGTCCAGCCCGCGCCGGCCGCGGTTGCGTTTGAGTTTGTCGGAACTGTCGGCGATCCCCTGCAATTCTTGGAGCACGAACCGCGGCACGATGATTTTGGTATCCACCAAACGGGTGTCGCAAAGGTCGGCGATCCGCCCGTCGATGATGACGCTGGTATCGAGCACCAGCGGCCGGCCGCCTTTGACCTGTTTGCTGAATTCGACGTACGGGATGATGAATCGAAAATCGTCCCGCGTTTGGATCAGGATCGAAACCGAGACGTAACTCGTGATCAGCGTGATCAGCGCCCGCGTCAAAACCGTCAAAGTTTCCACTTGCTCGCCGCTCCAATGCAACGGCTTGGAGAACGTCTTCAAAACGGCTTCGATCCCCATGCCGAAGAGCCAACCCAGCATCAACCCGAAGAGCAAGCCGAAATAGATCGACGAGATCGTGGCGATATGTTTGTCGGTCTCGCGGATGTCCGTGTAGATGACGACGGCCCCGACTACGACCACCGCCAACGCCGCGGCGACCGCCCCCGCCACCATTTGAAATTCGATGTAGGCGAACTCGAACGCGAACACCGCCACGCCCAGCATCAAGGCGGCGAAGCACCCGCGGAGCAACCAGAGCAACATAAAGAACCTCGATCTCGGGAGAGTACGGCCGATGCGTCGGCGGGCGAAACCGGCACCACCACATTAGAGATCGGCCGAAGGCTGGAACAGGCGGCGGTACTCGCGTTGGGCGAAGCGGTCGGTCATGCCGGCCAGATAATCGCCCACGACGCGGGGGAGTTCCGCGACCGACGCGCGGTTCGGCAACGGGGTTTGCGGACCGCGGCCGGCCAGGGTCGCGGCCCCGGCCCAGCGGCGCAGGTGTTTCTCCGGCAGCAGTTCCGGGAACAACGTGTACTCGTCGAAGAGCGACTTCAAAATCCGTTTGCCGCTGGCGGTCATTTGCAGCACGCGGTGGTGGCGGTAGACACGCTCGCGCAAGAATCGCTCCAAGCCCTGCTTCCAAGCCAGTGTCTCGGCGCCGAAACCGACGAGGGGAAGCTCGGATCGGCGCACGTCGTCGGCCGATTCGACGCGGCTCGCGCCGATCCGCCGGGCGGTCTCGTTCAATAAGTCCGTCACTTGCCAGGCCAGCAATTCGCGCAGCACGGCCCCCCGGAAGGCCGGCCCTTTCAAGTCGGGGTGGACGCGCCGGACCGTCTCGGCGGCGCGCTTCCAGAAGTCGATCTCGTGGAGTTCGTCGAAGGTGACGAAACCGAGGCCCAGCGCGTCGTCGATGTCGTGGGTGTCGTAGGCGATGCTGTCGACGACATCGACGACCTGCGCTTCGAGAGGCGGGCCACCGATGCCGCGGAACTCGTCCCCTTCCGGGCCGTTCAAGATTCCGCTGTGACGGACGAACGCTTCGCGCAGTTCGAAGGTCAGGTTCAAGCCGGGGAACTCGGGGTAGCGTTCTTCGAGTTCGTCGACGCGGCGCAGGCCGTAGAGGTTGTGGTTGAAGCCGCCGAAGGCCCGGAGGCATTCGTTCAGCGCCTCCTCCCCGGCGTGGCCGAAAGGCGGGTGGCCGATGTCGTGGGCCAGAGCGATCGCTTCGGTCAAGTCTTCGTTCAGCCGCAGTCGCCGGGCGACGGTACGGGCGATCTGCGCGACTTCGAGGGTATGCGTCAGCCGGGTGCGGTGGTGGTCGTTCACCGACGCGACGAGGACCTGCGTCTTCCCGGTCATCCGGCGGAAGCTCGAACTGTAGACGATCCGCTCGCGGTCGCGCTGGAAGGGGCTACGGTACTCGTGCGCGGGTTCCGCGTGCCGTCGTCCACGGGAATCGCGGTTCCGCAGGGCGCCGGGCGCGAGCCAAGCATCTTCGCGGTCGAGCCAGTCGTCAAGGGTGAACGCGGACGGCATGGGTCAATGTCCAGTTTTGCGAGTGCCGAACACTCGCAGATACTCCGCCAGTTCGCCTTCGCTCGATTCGGGCTTCTCCGGGGTCGCCGGCGCATGGTCCTTCGGACCGTCGCCGGGGCCGACCGGATCGGCGAGCCAATCGACGAACTCCGAACAAGCCATGGGTTTCGCCCGCACGCGTTTGGCGGCGGTTTGCAAGCGGTGGTCGTTCGACACGAGGCGGATCTTTTGCGGGTTCTTGTCGAGCGCCAGATAGGTTTCGATCAAATCGTCGGCGGTCTGGCGAAACGAGAAGGTCACGGTCAATCCGCGGTGGGTGGTGGTGCCCCAATCGCGGGTGGCGTGCTGGGCGTCGAAGACGATCCGCGTGACGGCGAAGTACGGTTTGAGGGCCGGCGATTCCGCGAGCCAATCGAGGAACCGGCCCCGCGCCGCATCGAACTGGCGGGCCAGGACGCCCGTGGGCACCGACCCGACGGCGTGCATCAGGTTGTAGCCGTCGATGAGGAAGGTCATGGGGTCATTGTAGCGGAACGATGCCGGGGGGTTTTCGACAATCGACACGCGCCCGGCGGGAATGGCACGCGGTGTGCCGTCGATCTCGCAATCCGCAAGTTCCCGGCGTTTCGACCCATGGCGAACGAAGACGAACTTCCAGTTCCCGAGGCCCCGGCGCTCTCGAATGTGGCCGGCGAACTCCCGGTCAAAGTCGACGCCGATTTCGCCCAATTGCCGGAGGTGGCTTCGGACGGTCCGGCCGAACGCGACCCGCACGACGAGAATTCGAGGCAGGCCCAAGAGGCCTTCGAACTCGCCGCCGCGACCAGGGACGAAGACCGCGCCGTGCACCATTATTTGAAAGCGGCCAACCTGGCCGAAGGCGCCCGCGAGTGGTACTTGGCCGCCGTCTCGTGCCAGCGCGTCGGCGAGTTTCTGATGAACGACCGGCCGCCCACCGATTTGGAACGGGCTTTTCGGATGTTCCGCCGGGCCGTCGCCGCGTACGAGCAGTGCGGACTATTCGACGAGGCCCGGCGCTTGCAGTACCGCTTGATGACCATGAAGTTGAAACGCGGGCGCGCATTGAAGCTGTCGCTCTTGGTCCGACTGGAGCTCGCCCTTTACTGGGCCGTCGCGGGCTTTGGGTACCGTCCCCTGCGGATCGTCGGCTCGGCGTTGGCGGTCATCGTCGTCTACGGTTTGGTTTATTGGATCAGCGAGGGGGTGGTCGCGGCGGGGTCGGCGCCGCACCCGGCGAGCTTTTGGGAGTGCCTCTACTTCAGCGGGATCACCTTCTCCACGGTGGGCTATGGCGATTTTCTGCCCGTCGAGCACATGCGATTTGCCGCGCTGACCGAGGGGGCGCTGGGTGTCTTCACGATTGGCTTCTTCGTCGTCGTGCTCGCGAACCGCTTGCGGCATTGAGCGGGTTCACGGCTGCGGCACCATTTGCGTGAAGGGGGGTACGTACGCTTGCACGCAAACGATCAACCCGACGACGCAGGCCAGGAAGATACTGTGCCAAATGACGGCTTTGAAGATGTCGGCTTCTTTGCCGACCTGGTTCGTCCCCGCCGTGGCGACGCAGATGCTCTGGGCGTCGATCATTTTCCCCATGACGCCGCCGGTGCTGTTGGCGGTGCAAATGAGGACTTCGGCCTGACCGCGCGTCAATTCCGACAGGGTGCCCGCTTCGTGGAGTTGTCCGGCCGTGATCTTCTGCAGGCTGCCGAAGAGGGCGTTGCTGCCGGCGTCGGTGCCCGTGAGGAAGACGCCGAGCCAACCCAAGAGCGCCGCGAAGAACGGGTACATCGCCCCCGTCTCGGCGAAGGCCACGCCGAGGGTCGCGTCCATGCCGGCGTACTTCGTGACGTAACTCAGCCCGAGCATGCAGGCGATGGTGGGGATGGGGATCTTCATGTTGTGCAGCGTCTTGACGAAGACCCGCCACAACACGGCCCGCGAGGTACGCAGGACGATGGCCGAGAGCAACACCGCGACGACGCACGGGGTTCCCGCGGCCGTCAGCCATTTGAACTCGAAGACGGCTTTTTCGAGGCGCTGATCGCCGGTCGCACCGGGCGCTTGCAACCGGTCGGCGCGCTCCACTCCCTTGTGCAACCGGGGGACTTCGATGGGGAAGAAGCTGGGGATGCCGAGGTCGATGGGGCCGGGTTTTTCCATCTGCCGGGCGAACCCGATGACGCCGAGGCAGAGGGCCATGATGACGAACGGCGACCAGGCCTTCATGACGAGGCCCGGTGACAACGGCTTGTCATCGTGGGCGTTCGCCCCGAGGAGGCGCTTCACTTGCATCTGCGCTTCGATGGCGTGGGCATCGGTCGGGGCTTCGAGCGCGGGAGAACTCGCCAATACCGGATCGGCCGGCACGGGGAACTTCCACTCGTTCTTGGGCTTCCAGACGAACTTCAAAAACAGGGCCATGCTGATCATCGAGAAGATGGCCCCGCCCACGTCGGTGAGGGGCCAGAGCGCGACGCCGGGGATCCAATTGTGCATCGTGGCGAAGAAATATTGGAAGATCGCGAACGATCCGCCGCCGACGAGCAGCGCCGGCCACACCTCGAAAGTCTGCCGCCAGGTGCACATCACCTTGACCATATAGAAGGGGATCAGACACGACAGAAACGGCAATTGGTGGCCGCACATCGTACTGATGGCGTCGCCCGGGAGTCCGCTGACCTGCGACAGCACGAACACCGGCGTCCCGAGGCCCCCGTAACAAACGGGGGACGTGTTCGCGATCAAGCAGATGACCGCGGCCCGCAGCGGCGGGACGCCGAGGCCCGCGAGCATGGCCCCGCAGATGGCCACCGGGGCGCCCGACCCCGCGGCCCCTTCCATCAGTGCCCCGAAGCAAAAGCCGATGAGCACGGCCTGCACGCGGGCGTCGCCGCTCAGCCCGGCGATGGACCGGCGGATAATCGAGAACATCCCCGTTTCGACCGTCAAGTTGTAAATGAGCATCGCCCCGAAGACCGTCCAACCGATGGGGAGCAACCCGAACGCGGCCCCGTTGGCGAACGACAAGGTCGCTTTGTCGAGCGGCATGCCGAAGACGGTCCACGCCAGCACGATGGCCAGCACCCCCCCGGCGGCCCCGGCGTAACTGGCGACCCAGCGCCGGCCGACGAGCAAATAGAAGAGCAGCAGCACCGGCAACGCCGCGACCACGGTGGAGGCGAGCCGGTGATTCAGCGGGTCGAGGTTCTGGACGAATGCGGCGAACAGCATGATGGGCCAACGCGGGTGGGGAGAACCGGGTCGAGGGAGAGTCTACGCGAAGCGCGCGGGCTGCGGTACGCGGAATCGGGGAGAACCGCAGTTTTCGGTTGAACACCCCGGTACCCCCGTGGTACAATCCTCTCACCGCCAGCGATTCGCTTCCTCACCCGATCCGGGGACCCGTCCATGCGTTGGGTTCTTTCCAGCATCGCCCTCGCGGCGGTGACGCCCGCATTCGCCCAAGAGGCGAAGGTCAGCTTCTACAAAGATGTCCGGCCGATCCTGCAACAGAATTGCCAAGGGTGCCACCAGCCGGCCAAGGCCCAAGGCGGCTACGTGATGACCGAGTACGCCTCGCTTTTGAAAGCCGGCGATAGCGGGAAGGCCGGCATCGCCCCCGGCAAACCGGAGGCGAGCTATTTATTGGCCGAAATCCACGTGAACAAAGAGGGCAAGGCGGAAATGCCGAAGAACGGCGCACCGCTGCCCTCGCTCCAGTACGCCATCCTCGAGAACTGGGTGAAGCAAGGGGCCGTCGACGATACACCCGCCTCGGCCAAGGAACTGGCCATCGACGCCGAGCATCCCCCGGCGTACTTGGCCCCGCCGGTCATCACGTCGCTGGCCTTCGAGCCCAAGGGCAAACTGCTCGCTGTGACCGGCTACCACGAAGTGCTGCTCTATTCCGTGGACGATCTGAAACTGCAAGCCCGGCTCATCGGCCTCAGCGAACGGGTGCAGTCGATCGCCTTCAACGCCGACGGCACGCTGCTCGCCGTCGCCGGGGGCAACCCCGGCCGGTTCGGCGAAATCCAAATTTGGGATGTGGCCAAACGCAAACTCAAAGTCTCGGCCCCGGTGACCTTCGATACCGTCTACGGCCTCGCCTGGAACCCGGACGGCACGCTCGTCTCCTTCGGTTGCTCCGACAACACCGTCCGGGCGATCGACCCCAAAACCGGCAAGCAAGCCCTGCAAATGGGCACGCATTCGGACTGGGTTCTGGGCACCGCGTTCAGCCAAGACGGCCTCAACCTCGCCAGCGTCGGCCGGGATATGTCGATGAAACTCACCGAAGTCGGCTCGCAGCGCTTCGTCGACAACGTCACGAGCATCACGCCGGGCGGATTGAAGGGCGGCCTCATGGCCCTCGACCGCCGACCGTTGAAAACGAAGACGATGGCCAAGGTGCCCAGCGACGCCCCCAAGATCGGCGACCGCGTCTACGACGAACTCCTCACGGCCGGGTCGGACGGCGTCCCGCGCCTGTATAAAATGCACCGCGAAGTGCCCCGCCAGATCGGCGACGACTCGAACAAGCTCAAACAGTTCGACGCGATGCTCGGGCGGATCTCCGGATTGAAGTTCGACGCGACCGGGGATCGTTTCGCCGCCGCGAGCGGGCTGGATGGCAAGGGCGAGGTCGCCGTGTACGATGTCGCCACCGGTAAGAAATCGGCGAAGTGCGAATCGATTGCGGGACCGGCCTTCGCCGTGGCTTGGGCCCCGGACGGCAAGGTGCTGGCCTCGGGCGGATTCGACGGTAAGGTCTGGCTCCACGACCCCGCGACCGGGAAACTGCTGAAGGAATTCGTGGTGATGCCGAAGTAGTCAATCAAGAGTCACAAGAACGTCCGGTGTAGGACAGGCCTCCGGGCCTGTCCCAAGCGATGTTGGAACGATGTCCCGCAAGACTGGGACAGGCCCGGAGGCCTGTCCTACATCAGAAGTCCCTGCGACTCTGTGGTTACCCGCCTACTGAGATCCTCCATGCGATTCTCCCTCGCTTGTTCTCTTCTTCTGATCGCCCCGTTCGCCTTCGGAGCCGAGCCCGTGCCGGGCGAAGCGCTGCCGCCGGGGGCGAAGGTCAAGTCGCTCGCCGTGAGGCCGACGAACGTCGTGCTCGACTCGCCCTACGCCTCGGCGCAGTTGATCGTCAGCGCGACGCTCGAATCGGGCGAGGTGATCGATGTCACCCGCATCGCGCGGAAAGTCGCGCTCGATTCCGCGAGCGTCACCGACAAGGGATTGGTTCGATCCAGCGGGTCGAACAACGGGACGATCGGTTTGACAGTGGGCGACAAATCGATCGTCGTGCCCGTTCGGCCTTCGGCCAAACCCGACAAGCCCGTCAGCTTCGTCACCGATGTCCAACCGGTCCTCGGCAAGCTCGGTTGCAACGCGGGCACCTGCCACGGCTCCGCGCAAGGGAAGTCGGGCTTCAAGCTCAGCCTGCGCGGCTACGATTCCATCTTCGATCACCGGGCGCTGACCGACGACCTCGAAGGCCGGCGCTTCAACCGCAGCGCCCCGGACCGCAGCCTGATGCTGTTGAAACCGGCCGGGGCCATCGCCCACACCGGCGGCGTCGTTTGGGTGCCGGGCGACCCCAACTACGAACTCGTGAAGAAGTGGATTTCCGAGGGGGTCAAGCTCGACCTCGCGGCGACGCGGGTGAAGTCGATCGAAGTGATCCCCGCCGTGGTGTCGGTGCCGGTCATCGGCATGAAACAGCAGTTCGCGGTGGTCGCCACGTACGCCGACGGACGGAAACGCGATGTGACGGCCGAGGCGTTCCTCGACAGCAGCAACACCGAAGTCGCCACCGTCGATAAAGCCGCGCTGATCACGACAGTCCGCCGGGGCGAAGCGACCATGCTCGCCCGCTACGAAGGGGCCTACGCCGCCGCCGCCGTCGTCGTCATGGGCGACCGCACCGGCTACCAATGGCAACCGAAGCCCGTTCACAACTTCATCGACGGACTCGTCGACGCCAAGTTGCAGAAGGTGAAAATTCAAGCGAGCGAACTCTGCACCGACGAAGAATTCCTGCGCCGCGTCACGCTCGACCTCACCGGACTGCCGCCGACATCCGACGCGATTCGCAAGTTCCTCGCCGACCCCGCGCCGACCCGGACGAAGCGCGATGCGATCATCGACGGCCTCGTCGGCGGCGAGAACTACGTCGACCATTGGACGAACAAATGGGGCGATATGCTCCAGATCAACACCAAGTTCCTCGGCGGTGCCGGGGCCACCGCGCTGCGCACTTGGACCAAGGACGCCATCGCCAAGAACGTCGCCTACGATAAATTCGCCTACGGTATCCTCGCCGCCAGCGGATCGAACATTGCCAACCCCCCGGTCGCGTATTACAAAACGCTGCGCACGCCCGACGCGGTCATGGAGAACACGACGCAACTGTTCCTCGCCATCCGCTTCAGCTGCAACAAGTGCCACGACCACCCGTTCGAAAAATGGACCCAAGACCAGTACTACGAAACGAGCGCGTACTTCGCCCGCGTCGGCCGGGCCGAGGACCCCAAATACAAAGGCCAGAAGATCGGCGGCAGCGCCGTCGAAGGGGCCGTGCCGCTCGTCGAATTGATCTCCGATGTCGGCGGCGGCGAGATGAAACACGACCGCACGGGCCTGACAGCGCCGCCGAAATTCCCCTTCGCCGTGCCGGGGTACACCCCCGATGAGAAAGCGGCGCGGCGCGAGCAGATCGCCCGTTGGATCACGGCCAAAGAGAATCCGTACTTCGCCAAGAGCTACGTCAACCGCATCTGGAGCTACCTCACCGGCGTCGGCATCATCGAACCGGTCGACGACATCCGCGCCGGCAACCCGGCCACGAACGCCGACCTCCTCGACAAACTCACCGCCGAGTTCGTCGCGTCCGGATTCGACACGCAGAAACTGATGAAGCTCATCGCGAAATCGCGGACGTATCAACTGTCGATCGCCACGAACCCGTGGAACAAAGACGACGACATCAACTACAGCCACGCGACGCCCCGCCGGCTCCCGGCCGAGGTTTTGTTCGACGCCATACACGCCGCGACGGGCGCCAAGTCCCGGTTGCCCGGCCTGCCGGTCGGGGCCCGCGCCGCGCAGTTGCTGGACGGCAACGTCGACCTCCCCGGCGGCTTCCTCGACCTACTGGGCAAGCCGGTCCGCGAGTCGGCCTGCGAATGCGAGCGCTCCAACACCATGATGCTCGGGCCGGTTCTGGCGATGGTCAACGGTCCCATCGTGGGCGATGCCATCAAAGACCCGAGCAACCACATCGTGACCTTTACGGAGGCGACCAAGGACGATGTCAAAGTGGTCGAAGAGATTTACCTGTCGGTGCTGAACCGCCGGCCGAACGCCAAGGAACTCCAAGTCGGCATCGGGGCTTTGAGCGGGTCGAAAGACGACCACGCCCTGCTGGTGCAGGACTTCGCCAAGCGCAAAGCCGCGTTCGAAGCCTACGACCGCGGGGTCGCCGCCAAGTTGCCGGCGTACGAACGGGCGATGCTCGACTTGAAACCGACGGCGTGGACGACGATCGCGCCGACGAAGATGGAATCGAAAGCCGGGGCGAGTTCCGCCGCGGCCGACGCGAAGACCGGCAGCACGCTGACCGTCCAGAAAGACGGCTCGATTTTGGTCACCGGCAAGCTCGAAGCGTTCGACCTCCAGACGATCACAGCCGAGTTGAAGCTCGAAGGTTCGATCACCGGCATCCGCCTCGAAGTCTTCGGCGATCCGTCGCTCCCGGCCAAGGGACCGGGCCGCGCCGCCAACGGCAACTTCGTGCTGAACGAATTCCGCGTGACGACGCAAGCCACCGGGGCGACGACCGCCGCGAAGCCGGTGAAGCTCGTCAATCCGGAGGCGACCTTCAGCCAAGATCAGTACGCCATCGCGCTGGCCATCGACAACAACTTGGCCACCGGGTGGGCCATCGCCCCGCAGTTCGGCGCGAATCAATCCGCCGTCTTCGGATTCCAAGCCCCCATCGACGCCAAGGCCGGGGTGACGTTGAGCATCACGCTCGAACAGCGCTTCGGCACCGGGCACAACATCGGCAAGTTCCGGCTGTCGTTCACGACAGACAAGAAGCCGAAGCTCGGCTCGCCGGTCCCCGCCGATTTGTTGAGTGCCATCGAAACCGAAGCCGCGAAGCGGACGCCGGAACAAGCGGCCCGCGTGAAGCAAGCCTACCTCGCCACGGATGCCGAGTACCAACGGCTCCAGCGCGATGTGCCAATCGCCCCGCCGAACGACCCGCGGGTACTGGGGGCACAAGATTTGACCTGGGCGCTGATCAACACCCCGAGCTTCTTGTTCAACCGGTGAGTTGGAACGATGCCCCACAAGACCGGGACAGGCCCGGAGGCCTGTCCTACATCCGAAGACCCGCGAGTGGGAAACTGCTGAAGGAATTCGTGGTGATGCCGAAGTAACGATTCAAGAATTGGAACCGCGGCGAAGCGGAGACGCCCGATGTAGGACAGGCCTCCGGACCTGTCCCAAGCGATGTTGGAACGATGCCCCACAAGACCGGGACAGGCCCGGAGGCCTGTCCTACATCCGAAGACCCTGCGACTTTGTGGTTACCCGCCTACTGAGATCCGGGCGGGCGGGTGAGTCCAATCCGCGATTCACCCGGCTCCTCACGGAGCCCGGCTCGCCGAAAGGAAATCCGAAGATTCGACGGGAAAGAAAACCGACCCCCGCGGAGCGTCGGCCGGAAAATTTCCGGTGACCCCCCGGTTCGGGGCATTCTTCAGAAGAACACCGCCAATGATC
>JAYSYN010000068.1:0-6639 GCA_043727575.1 Fimbriiglobus sp. | reverse complement strand
TCTCCGACCACTCGGGTCGGCCGAGAAACTGAGCGACGGGGCAACCGAGTTCGGAATAAACGAAACGCTTGGCGTCGACCAAGGTGAACTCGTGCGGGAATGCGACCTCCGCGAGTTCGGTTTCGCCATGCACGTCCCGAAAGCGGAGTTGGATCTCCGGGTCGTCGGCGAGGGGTTCGACACGCAGTTCCCGGGTTTCTCCGGCAACCAAGACCGCCACGAATCGCCCGTTCTCCGTTCGCCACGGCGTCGCCCGGGTGGCCTCGTAGGCAGCGCGGAAGAAATCGCCCCGCCCCGGTTTGCCATTGCGGTAGACCGGCTTCGGGAAGTTCGAGCTGCCGAGCATCGTCCAGCGATGGGCGAGTCGCACGGCCCGGATGAAGTCGACTTCGTCGAGATCTTCCGCATCGGCGAACACGACCCGGTCGAACGATGGCTCCGCTTCGGGGTGCGTCGGGGCGAAGAACGGATCGGAATCGAGAGCGGCCAACGGACCCACGACGACCGTCAGACAGTGCATCGCCTCGCGGAGGGGCGATAGCGGCGGGTGTTCCGATTCGGCGATTTTCGATTCCAAGTCCGACCGAATCGACTCGAGTTGACCGCGGGTGGCCGGGGGTCGTGACACATTCCAAGATTCTCGCCGCGACGCGAGTCGGTCGCTTTGCTCCGCCGAAATCGAGTCGATTCGGGCGCGCTCTTCGGCGATGATCCGCGAGCGGCTGAGGCGGTGGTGTTCCCCCGCTTCGGCGATCGCTCGATTCCGGTGGATCGCCGCCGCATCGAGGTCCTTCAACTTGGCGTCGATCGCGGCGAGTTGCGGATCGACTTTCGCCCCGCCGAAGAGCTTCTTCACAAATCCCCCGAGGCCGCCCGCGGATTCGGCCAAAGGCCGCGATTGGGCGAGTTGCACTTCGAGTGTCTTTTTCGTCTCGGCTTCGGTCCGCTCGGCGGCGTGCAACGCTTCCAAAGTCGCCGCGAGTTCCGCATCGAGACTCGCCAACCCTTCGGGCTCGATCGTCGACTCGGGCGGAGATTCTATTTGGGCGAGGCGATCCCACTCCGCCCACCAATTCAACGCCTTGACCGTTTCTTGTTTTTGAAAAAGCAGAGCCGAACGCCGCGCCCGCCACTCGCCGAGGGCCAGCGCTTTGGCCGTCTGCTCGGCGACGACCACCGGCAGTTCCGCCTCGGCATCGGCTTTGGCCCGGCCGACGCCGGAGGCCGGCAAGGCGAGCACGATCGCGTTGGCATTGTCGGGTTGGGATGTCAAGATCGCCAGCCGCTGTCCCGCAATCCCGGCCGCTTCGACCAACGCGACGATCGCGTTCAACCGATCCGGGCCGAGCGGAGTGTCGAGCAAAAACAGGTCGGGGCAGGCGAGCGCCGCGGCGAGGGCGACCGGGCCGGTCGCGAGGGGGATCTCGAACGCCGGTCGCATGGCCGGATCGGTGCGCCACGCGGCGAAGCGCTGTGCGGCCCGACCTTGGGCCGAGGGGAACGCGGCTGCGCTAGTGGAATCGGCATTGGGGCGGGCGTGGAGAACCGGAGACGCGTCGGGGAGTGGGGTGTGGTGCGAATGGTCGGAAAAAATTCCCGACCCGGGAACCGCCGTCGTTCGGTGCATCGGGTCCAAGGCGCGCGGCATCGGCTGAAAGGAACCCGAAGGTGTTAGGCGTTCCGTCATCGTCGCACCCAATCGCGGCCCGGTCGAGTCAACAATGGTGGAATCTCGGTGATTGTACGATCCGCAGTTCGGGCGGCGGCCGGGGAAATGGTGCGGAGTCGAATGCCCGCATCCCTCCCGCCCGATTCGATGACAGAGTATAGACGCTCGAACCGGGGCAAGCTATCGAACAGAAAATTTTCCTTTCTTCTTCTCGGAATGCGCCCCGCCGAAATGCGGAGGAGGGCGTCACTCCGGAACCCCGGACGACGCGTATACCGTCGGGTCCGGAACCCCCGCACCCTCGAACGCCTCGCGACGATCGACGCAGGTCCCGCATTCGCCGCAATGCACCGAGCCGCCGCGATAACAACTCCAAGTCCGTCCGAACGGGACGCCGAGTTCGGCCCCGCGCGCCACGATGTCCGCCTTCGACCACCCGACGAACGGCGCCCAAACTTCGAGGGACGTTTCGTGGCAGACACGCGCGGCGGCGGTCATCGCCTCGGCGAAAGCGGGACGGCAATCCGGATAGGGGGCGTCGGTTCCGCCGTGGGCGCCGAACGCCACCGCCGTCCCACCGGTGGCGACGGCCCACGACAGGGCCACCGATAGTAAGATCATGTTCCGGTTCGGGACGGTGGTTTGGGCCATCGTCTCCACGGAGTAGGCGCCGATCGGAATTTTGCCCGCGGCGTCCGTGAGGGCGTTGGACCCGAATAAGTCGGCCAGCGATGCGAGGTCGAGTCTCCGCCACTCGAGGCCGAGGTCGGCCGCGATTCGTCGGGCGCAATCCAGTTCGCGCCGCGCGTGCCGTTGGCCGTAATCCACGGACAACGCGCGGAGGCAATGGCCCTCCGCGCGCAAGTGGTAGAGCAGGGTCGTCGAATCGAGCCCCCCCGAAAAAATCGCGACGGCGTCAGCCACTGATCGTGAACCCGCCCGTGAAGCCGTCGAATACGCCGATCGACTGCACCGGTTGGAGACCGATGGAAACCGTATTGCCGAAGGCGTCGCGGCGGGCGATCCGGAACGAGCGGAGCACCGAGCGCGTCCCGCGGCCCTTCGAAGTCAGAATTTCATCGACGCCGTCCCCGTCGAGGTCCGCCGCGGCGACGCTGACGCCCGATTCGAGCGCCACGCTCGGAATCGCGTCCGGGGAGAAATCTTCGTTGACGAAGAAGCTCGCGAGCAGGCCGCCGCTCAAGCCGCTGAAGACTTTGACGTGCGGATTCCCCGAACTCCCGGCCCCGAGGATGACGTCCGCAAAACCGTCGCCGTCGACGTCGCCGGCCGAGATCGAGATCCCGCCCGTGAATTCGGGCGCGAAGGCCATGCCATCGCGGATGAGGCCGCCCGTGACCCCGTCGAAGACGCGGAATTGCGAGGCGCCCCCCCCGCCGGCCCCGACGAGGACATCGGGATGGCCATCCCCGTTGACATCGCCGGCCGCGACTCGCACGCCGAAGGCGTAGTCCCGCGAGAAGGCGAAGTAGCTTTGGAGATCTTGGAACGTCCGGCCGTCGATAACCTTGACGTGCGAGCTGCCGCCCGCCGCGGCCCCGATGACGATGTCGCCGAAGCCGTCGCCGTTGAAGTCCGCCGTGGCAACGGTGACGCCCCCCACGAAACCGGGTGCGAACGCGAAGAAGCTGGCTAGTTGGCTACCGTCGATGCCGTTGAGGACGACGATCCGGGGCCCGGCACTCGGGCCGGCCCCGACCACGACGTCGTCGAAGCCGTCGCCGTTGATGTCGCCCACGGCGATGCTCACCGTTCCCATGAACCCGTCGAACGGTTTGACGGCCCAGCGGGTGGCGCCGGTGCCAACTTCGAGCGCCCGGACTTCGGCGATGACGTCCCCGATGGTGGCGACAGCCAAGATTTGCGGTGCGGGCGGCGGCGGGGCCGGCGGGACCGGCGGCGGCAGCGGGGCCGCGTCGTCGTTGACGATCGTGACCGTACCCGTGCCGACTTGGAATGCGACGTAAACTTTCACCGGCGACGACAGCGCTACCCGGAACGTTTCGTTCGGCTCGAATTTCGTGTCCCCGTTCACTTGGACGGTGATGGTCTTGCTCACTTCCCCGATAGCGAACGTCAGGGTCCCGCTCGCCGCGAGGTAGTCCCCGTCCGCGGTCGTGGCGGTGCCGTCCACGGTCGCGTAATTGATCGAAAGACCGTAGGGCGTCGGCGCGGACAGCGATACGGTGAATGTCACCGTCGTCGTGCCGCTGTTCCCCTCGGCCACGCCGGTGGCCGTCGGTGTGATGGACACCGACGG
This sequence comes from Fimbriiglobus sp., assembly GCA_043727575.1. Classification (GTDB taxonomy): domain Bacteria; phylum Planctomycetota; class Planctomycetia; order Gemmatales; family Gemmataceae; genus JALHQU01. Next base: position 2,689 of record JAYSYN010000068.1, on the reverse strand, counting down.
CGGCACGCGGAAGTCGGTCAAGACGAAGTCGGCGTTGCCGTTGGGGGTCGAGGCGGTAGCACCGAGGCCCCGGCGGGCGAACGCCGCCCAAATTTCGAGCTGGTTGGCCCCGCCCGTCAGGGCCACGTCGGCGGCCAAAATCGCATCGCGCATTTGGATGAACGACGGGTTGGTCGGCTGGAGTTTCAGACCCATATTGACCAGTTCGAGTGCCAGTTTATTTCCGGCCGCTTCCGCCGGGCCGGCGGTGTTGCTCCAGCCCGTGAGCAGGTTCGAATCGTAGCCGTGCTTGGCGATCAGCAGCCAGTTCATGTCCCAGAGGGTCGAGGCCCAGATTTCCCCGGCGTCGTGCACTTCGGTGGAGCGCGGAACCCCGTAGGCCGTCGTCCCGCCGTTCGGCCCGAAGGCGTCGAACGTCAGCGGGTTGATGTTCATGTCGAAACTGTACGGGAAGCGCCGGACGCCGTTCGGATAGCCGGGGGTGACGCCGGCCGGGAAGACGTACAGACCCGGTTCGTATCCGCCGGACGGGGTATCGGTGGGGCGCTGCAAGAACATTTGGGCGTAAAAGTCGCTCCAGCCTTCGCCCGCGCCCCCGGCCTGCAGGCTGTTGAGCGCGCTGGAATTGGACGGGCCACCCGCCAAGCGCATCGAGACCCCGTGGCCGAACTCGTGGAAGATCACGCCGTTGTCGAGGTCGCTGTCCCGGGTCGGCGTCGTGATGTCGAACACGTACTGTTGCATCCGCGGCGTCATGCCGTCCGGCGGCGCGAAGAAATTGGCGTTGTTGCGTTGCCCGTTATCGAAATCGTCTTGGGCGTCGCCTTGGACGGCGTCGCCCCCGAGCCCCCCGCGGCCGTAGTTGTTGACTTGGAAGTTCCCCGCGACTTCGGTGAAGCCGTAGTGGTACTGGATGTCGTGGGCCGTATTGATGGCGTAGAAAAGGTTGACTTGGGCGACGAGGGGGTTGGCCCCCAAATCCGCATCGATCAAAGGACTGTGGACGAAGCCGCTGAAGTCGAGCGTCAAGCCGCCGTCGGGCCGGGGAATCCCGGCACCTTCTTGGGCGTCCGGGATGTCGTTGCCGTTGCGGTCCAACTGCACGCTGGTGTTGTTGCCGCGCGTGTCGGTGAATTCCGGGAACGTCGCGTCGCCGTTGGTATCGTGCCAGCCGAAGGGCGATGCGATCGGGTCGTTCGGGTCGGTCCGGATTTCAAAACCGCCGTCGATCGGGCTTTCGTTCGGCGCCGGGATCGCGTTGTACGTCCCCGCGTGGGAGGCGTTGCCCCAATCGGCCTGCGAAATCATCGCGCCGTCGGAATCCCGGATGCTCAAATCGTACCAGTGCGAGTGATCCGTGGTCCGGATGATGAGCTGCCAGCCGAGGGCGGCGGAACCGTTGGCCGTCGGGATGTACTGCAAGCGGGCGGTGATGGGGTCGAGGGAAAGACCCGGGGCGGATATCACCGTGTTGGAAGCGACGCCGCCCGGGGGCGACATCACTTGAATGCGACCGCTCCCGATCGTCACCGCCAAAGCGTCCGCCGCTTTTTGAACCGCCTGCGCGGCGGTCAGCGTCGCCGAACTCGGGGGCGGGAGCGTCCCGGCCAACCCCGCAACGTAGCCGCCGGCCGCGGTGATCACGTTGCCGGAGCGCGAGACGGCGATGTTGATGTTGGCGTTTTCGACCTCCAAGCCGTTGACGGTCTGGCGGAGGTAAATGTGTGTGATGCCCGAATCGCTATCGGTGTAGCGGTCGGTGACCAGCGAATGGGCCAGGTCGGTGGGGCTGAGGTTGAACCTCGCCGCGTGCGAGTTCAAGTACGCGGTGGCCACCGCGAGCGGATCGGCGCTCGGAGCGACCACGGCGGTCGGCGATTCCACGAAGAAATACGACTGGGGAACGTAGGTCGATGCGGACGGCGTGAGGCGATCTTCCAACTGCTCGCAGCGGAGCGGGGAAGAAGGAATGGTTCGGGCGGTCGGGATCGGCTTGAGCCAAGAACGCAAGCGGGAAGAATCGGCGGACATACGAGTCCCTCAATGAGATCCGGGGCAAAATGGCCGATCCGGATACGAGTTGAATTCTATCAAATGGGTCGGGCCGACACAGCCGCAATTTCACCCGGGGACGATGTTGAAAGCCCGTCGTGGCAAATCGAATCAATCCCGCGGAGCGACGGGGCGAATCGGCCGGAACCGATGCGCCCCGCCGCGGATCCATCGGGACGGTGGCCCCGGATCAGCCGCCGACGTACACGCCGCTGGCGTAGTTCGAGCCGAACACTTGCAACTGCCCCGCTTGGGTCACGACGCCGACGCCGAGTTTGTAGAATCGCAGGATCGGGAAGGTGCCCGCCCCTTTGGCCGTCAACATTTCGTCGATGCCGTCCCCGTCGAAGTCGACGGTGGCCACCCGGACGCCCCCCTCGAATGGCACGGAGCCGACCACGTCCACCGAACCGGCGTTGGCCAAGAAGCTCGCCAGCTCGACCCTGTTGCGGCCGTCGATGACTTTGACGTTCGGCAGGTCGCCGGTGCCGGCCCCGATGATGACGTCCGCGAAACCGTCGCCGTTCACATCGCCGCAGGCGACGTACACGCCCCCGGTGAAGGACGGGTCGAAGGCGAAGAAGTTTTGGAGGACCGCATTCGTCTTGCCGTCGAACACGGTGACCCGCGGCTCGGC
>JAYSYN010000067.1:0-53983 GCA_043727575.1 Fimbriiglobus sp. | reverse complement strand
CCACTCGATTCCCGGATGCCGTGTCACTTCCCCGTCGGGTGCAGGAACGTCCGTTCGATGAAGGTCGTGTCGACTTTGCCTTCGATGAACGCCTGCGTGTTGAAAATCTGCTGGTGCAGCGGGATCGTCGTTTGGATCCCTTCGACCACGAATTCGCGAAGCGCCCGACGCATGGTTGCCAACGCTTCGGCGCGGGTCGGCTGGTAAACGAGTAACTTCGCCACCATGCTGTCGTAATTCGGCGGGACGCGGTAGCCGGGGACCACGTGGGAATCGACTCGGACCCCGGGGCCGCCGGGGACTTGCCATTTTGTGATGGTGCCGGCGCTCGGGCGGAAATCCTTGGCGGGGTCTTCGGCGTTGATGCGGCACTCGATGGCGCAACCCCGGTGGACGATGTCGCGCTGGGTGAAGCGCAGCTTCTCCCCGGCGGCGACGCGGATCTGCTCCTTCACGAGGTCGATCCCCGTGACCAATTCCGTGACCGGGTGTTCGACCTGGATGCGCGCGTTGACTTCGATGAAGTAGAAGTTGTTGTCCTTGTCCAGTAGGAACTCGCACGTCCCGGCGTTGTAATAATTCGACGCTTTGGCCATGCGCACGGCGGCGTCGCAGATTTTGTCGCGGACTTTCTCCGGCAGGTTCGGCGCGGCCGATTCTTCGACCAGCTTTTGGTGCCGGCGCTGCAAACTGCAATCCCGCTCGAACAAGTGGACGATGTTGCCGTGCTTGTCGCCCAAGAATTGAACTTCGATGTGCCGCGGTTGTTCGACGTATTTTTCCAAATAGACCGAGCCGTCTTTGAACGCGGCCTCGGCCTCTTCCTTGGCTTGGCCGAAGCCGATCATCAGCGAGGCTTCGTCGCGGGCCACGCGCATGCCGCGCCCGCCGCCGCCGGCCGCGGCTTTGATGAGTACCGGGAATCCGACGACCTTGGCGAACTTCAGCGCTTCTTCTTCATTCGCGAGCAGGCCATCGCTGCCCGGCACGATGGGCACCTTGGCCTTCTTCGCCATCTGCTTGGCTTTGTCTTTGTTCCCCACCGATTCCATCGATTCTTCGGAGGGGCCGATGAACTCGAAGCCGCATTCGCGCACGATGTGGGCAAACTTGGAGTTCTCGCTGAGGAACCCGAAGCCGGGGTGGATCGCATCGGCTTGGACGATCTCCGCGGCCGCGATGATGCGGTCGATTTTGAGGTAGCTTTCCCCGGCCGGGCCGGGGCCGATGCAGATGGCTTTGTCGGCCAGCGACAGATACGGCGCCCCCCGGTCCGCCTCGGAATAGACGACGGCGGACTCGATGCCGAGATCGCGGCAGGCCCGGATGATGCGGAGGGCGATCTCGCCGCGGTTGGCGATCAAGATGCGTTGGAACATGAATTCGGGTATCGGGGTTCGGGGTTCGGGTTACTTCGCGGCTTTCAACTTCAGATGCTCGGCATAGGCCTGTTTCGCCGCTTCGGCGTCGAACTCGAGCGCCGGCGCCGCGTACGGCACGCGGGCCGTCTCCCACCACTTCGCCCACGCCGTCGGATCGTCACCGAAGTCTTTGCCGGTCCTTGTAGCGAGGATCGCGGTGAACTTTTGATAGATGCGTTCGTCGAAGCCGGTGTGTTTGTCGCCGCGGATGATCCGCTTCAATTCGAGGGCGAAGCATTCCATCGCGGTGGGCACCGCATCGACCGTGACCACGTCGGCCAGCGTGTCGGCGACGAAGTAGCGGATATTCCAGTTGTCGCTCGCCATGGAAGCGCGGATGAGTTCCCGCGCCAGTTTCTTCTCGCCGAGACGGGCGAAGGCGATGCCGAATTGATAGGTGGTCTCTTCGCCGACCTTCTCGATCTCATGCTGTTTCAAAATCGCGTCGAGCGAGTCCGTATCGCGCAGCCGGCCGAGGGTGGTCACGGCCATCATGCGGACGTCTAGTTCGGGATCGCCCAGGAGCTTGCGAATTGCGGGGGCTTGTCCCTTCCGGTTTCCCAAGCCCAATGCTTGGCAGGCGAACAGCCGCACGTCCCGGGAAGAATCGCCGAGGGCTTTGGCGACGGCTTGTTCGGCGATCGCAGATCCGAGACCGCGGTGCACGAGCGCGCACGCCGCGTGCGTCCGCACGTTGTCGTCGGGGTCGCGGGCCAAGGCGAATGCCGCGACTTCGACGTAGCGCTTCCCCTTCAGGGACTGATCGGGCCCTTCGAATTGCAAAAGGCCGCGACGGAACTCGGGCGGGTTGGCGAAGAAAGTCCGCATCGACTCCTCGTCGATCCGCTCGGCTTTCGCGAGTTCGACGGCGACCCTGCGGAGTTCGCGCACCAATTCATCCGCCGGATAATTGGCGAGGAGGCCGGCGACGACCGCCATTCCGAGTGCGATGCAGTTCATGGGATACACCGATTGCGATGCGAAGGATCTCTCATTCGTGAATTCACTCGAACAGGTTCGCCACCGGTACGCGGAATCCGGGCAGGTGCGGTTCGCCCGAGATTTCCATGAGGCGATTGAAAAACATCGGTTCGGCGCCGGGGCTGTAGGCCGTGACGCTCTTATCGTGCAAATCGAGCAGCCACACTAAGGGCACGCCGGCCGCGAGGTAGGCGTCGGTCTTTTCGTCGATGTTCTCCATCACTTCGCTCGGCGACAAGATTTCGACGCAAAGCGTCGGCACGCCTTCGATGATCGTCGATTCGCCGGTTTGGGCCGCCAGCAATTCCGCCGACACGACCATGACATCGACGCCGAAGGTGCGGTCCGGGTCGAGGGCGAGCCGCAACCCGGCATCGCCGGTCAAGACTTTGCCGCGGGGGTTTGGGAACGTCCGCATCCAATTCCTGAGTTCGCCACCGGTGGCCGTCGTGGCTTCGCTGTGTCGCATGTTTCGCACCGGCATGATGTCTCCCGTTTCAGAGTCGAGAGCACCGCTCGGATTTTCCCGGAGTTCACCGTCGAGGACGTAGCGGTCCACGCCGTCGTACGGTTGGTCGATGAGGTCAGCCCCCGACACGGCCAGTTTCACAATCATGGCGAATCCCCGATTACGACGGATCGACTCGGAACAGCACCTTATTGTAATCGACCGCTTCGCCGTTCTTCACGCAGACCTCGGCGATGGTCCCCGAGACTTCGGCGACGAGGTCGTTGAAAATTTTCATCGCTTCGAGCTTGCACACGATGGTCGTGGGGCCGACGCGGCCGCCGAGGGCGACGTAGTCCGGTTTGTCCGGGGCGGGCTTCGAATAGTAGGTGCCGACCATCGGCGATTTGATTTCGAGGAGATTCTTGGCGGGCTTGGCCGGTTCGACGGGAGCAGTGGGTCCTGCGGCCACCGGGGTGGGCGCGGCACCGGCCGGGGCGTAGTGGGCCGCGGCCGGGGCGAAGCCTTTGCGGAGGCGGATGCGGTGCTCGCCTTCGCCGAGGGAAATTTCGGAGAGGTCGTGCTTCCCCATCAAGCCGATGAGGTATTCCACCGTTTTGACATCGAACGGACGGGGTTCGCCCGATGGGGCGGTTTTCGGATCGGTGGCCACATGCAGACCCAGCGAGAATCGGTGCGATCGGTGAACCGTTACAATACTGCGCCGGGCTCCTGCGGCAGCGTCGTCAGCCGAATCGGGGCGTCGTCTTTGGTGATCAAATACATGTCTTCGAGTCGGATGCCGCCCCAACCGGGGATGTAGACGCCCGGTTCGAGGGTCACGATCATCCCCGCTTCGAGGACCGCCTCGGAACTCTGGCGGATCTGCGGCAACTCGTGGATGTCCAGGCCGATGCCGTGCCCGAGACCGTGCGTGAAGTAGTCGTTGAGGTCGTGCGTCGCCAAAACTTTGCGGGCGGCGGAATCGACGTCCTTGGCCGGGGTACCGTGCCGGAGCGCCCCGACCGCCGCTTGTTGGGCGAGTTGCACGGCTTCGTACACGTCGGTGAACTTCATGCCGACCCGCTCGTTGCGGTTCTTCCGATTCGGCGAGACGCTGTACGGGCTGCGGAAGGTCCGCGTCATGTCCGATTTGTACCCGCAATCGGCGCCCCAATCCAACAGCAGCTTGCTGTGGTCCATCAACAGGCGGTTCGTCGGCGGGGCGTGCGGCAAGGCCCCGCGTTCGCCGTAGGCGACGATGGTCGGAAACGACGATCCCTTGGCCCCGGCGCGGCGGAGGTACGACTCCATCGCATCGACGCATTCTTTCTCGGTGTCGCGCTCGCTCAGGAAGGCCATGAACATGTGGTAGGCGCGTTCGGCGACCCGGACGGCGACCCGGATCTGTTCGATTTCGGACGGGTCTTTGATCGCGCGGAGTTGTTCGATCTTCGGCCCCATCGGGGCGAATGCCAGCTTGGGGCCTTTATCTTTCAGCGACTCGAGCAGGGCGATCGAGACGTGGCTCGATTCGAAACCGACGGTCTTCGCGCCGACTTTGGCCAGGGTTTCCGCGGCCGCTTCGACGACGGTTTTCGTGTGCGGGCGGATCACCGCCTCGAGATCCGGATTTTCTTCCCGGAGTTGCTCTTCGAAGCGGCTATCCGAGACGAGGATGGCCTGCTTCGGGGTGAGGACGAGATAGCTGCTGTCCCCCGTGAACCCCGTGAGATAGGTTACGTTTTGAGGGTTCGTCACGAGCAGGGCATCGGGGTTGTCCGCTTTGAGGTCGCGGAACAGGTTTGATCGGCGCTGCTGGATGTAGTTCATGGTGGGAAGGCATTCGGCGGGGCGGATGGATTTCCATCATGTTGTGTACGGGAATCCCGGTCCGTTCTCCACCGTCATTCCGCAGTTCCGCTCCGTTTGTCGCAACATTCTTTCGATCCGACTCAGCTCCCGCTCGGGGGTTGGGTCATTTTTCGAATGTGGATTTTGTCGACGAGTCCCGCCACGAACGCGGCGCTGTCGAAGTTTTGCCGGGTGAGATCGACGGCCCGGATCGGCCCCGATTTCGGCTGGCGCGGGGCGTCGGCGTAGGGCGTCCGACCCAGCATCGCTTCGGTGCGAGCGAGTGTGATCGCGAAGGCGAATAATTCGTTCGCCGAAGGCCAATCGCCGGCGGCCACGGCCGAGTCGACGAACGCGGCGAGTTCGTCGGGCAAGTTCACGGCGAAGGTTTTCAATCGGAATCCTCGGGGACGCGGAGCGGCGGGCTCACCGCACTACTCTACACCCGCGGCGAAACCGCGTCGGCCGATTTCGCGCCGATCCAGCCCTGCGATTCTTCGCGGAGGATCGCTTCCATCGCGTCGATCCACGCCGGGTGGTCGTTGAGGCAGGGGCAAGCTCGCAACTTCGCGCCGCCGGCTTTGTGGAAAACCTCCTCCGATTCGTGACCGATTTCGTCGATGGTCTCCAAACAATCGGCCGTGAACCCCGGGAGCATCACCATCGCGTGCTTCACGCCCTTCTTCGCCAAATCTTCGAGCACATCGTCGGTGTACGGCTTCAACCACGGGTCCTTGCCGAAGCGGGATTGGAACGTCTGCGTCCATTTGTCGCGCGGCCAGCCGAGCGCCTTCACGAGGGCTTGCGTCGTCCGCATCACGTGCGTGGCGTAGGGATCGCCGCGCTGGGCGTACTTCTGCGGGATGCCGTGGAAGCTGAAAACGAAGTGCTCCGGTACCCAACCGAGATGGGCGATATCATCGCGGATGACCGCGGCCATCGCGCCGATGTACGCGGGGTGGTCGTAGTACGGCGGCACGAGGCGCAGCGCCGGGACGACGCGCAGTTTCAACATCGTTTTGAAGAGAGCATCGGTCGCGCTGGCGGTGGTCGTCGAGGAATATTGGGGGAACATCGGCATCGCCACGATCCGGTCGATCCCGGACGCGAGCATTTCTTGTAACACCGAGTCGACCGACGGATTGCCGACCATCATCCCGTAGCGCACGGGCGTGTCCGGGAAGCGGGCCTGCACCAGCTCCGTTTGTCGTTTCGTCCAATGCATCAGCGGCGAGCCGGTCGCGGCGTCCCAAACGCGAGCGTATTTCTCGGCCGACTTCCCGGAGCGAAACGGCACGATGATGCCGTTGAGCAAAATCGACCAGAGCCAAGCCGGCGGGCTGCGCCGGGCGACTTTGGTCCGCCCCGGCAGCAAATAGCTTTTGGAGTACGGCTTGGTTTCGATGACGCGCGGGTCGGACAAAAACTGCCGGAGGTAGGGCTTGAGCGCCGTCGCCGTCGGGGCATCGGGCGTGCCGAGTTGAATGAGCAAGATGCCGGTCATTTCGGTGGGGTCTTGGGTATGGGGTCCAGGGTCTCTCGAGTCCCCTGCGGGCAATCCATCAATAGGAGAATGGGGTCCGGTTCTTCCAACCAGACCCCAGACCCAAGACCCCGGACCCCGCTGTTACTTCTTCTTGCAACCCGGGCCTTCTAGCGGATCGCACTTCTCGGTGATGTGGCCGTCGCCGGCTTTCAACGACTCGGCTTTGTCTTTGTTCAATTGGATGTAACTGTTCCACTGCGCGGGCAGGTTGGCCTCGGCGTAGATGGCTTCCACCGGGCATTCGGGGACGCAGGCTTCGCAGTCGATGCAGTCGTTCGGGTCGATGTATAGCATGGTGTCGTCTTGGTAGAAGCATTCCACCGGGCAGACTACGCAGCAGTCGGTGTATTTGCACTCGTTGCAACTTTCGGTGACGATGTGAGACACAGCGCGATCCTTTCCAGACAGTGAGAGCGGCGGGACGACGGGAGTTCGTTCGCTATTTTAGGTGCCGGAAGTTAGGGATTACCAAACGGTTCGTTCGTGTCAAGCGCGGAAACCGGACGACTCCGCCGGACGACCGACCGAGCGCTGCTCGAAGAGTCGGAAGAACTTCGGCAGGACGAAGTTCGCCAAGCCCGCGCAGAGAGTCAACAAGAACAAAACCGTGTAGACCCGGAAGGCCCAGCGGTAGCCGGGGGCCTCTTCGCCGCCGGGGAAAGTCATGGCCGGGGAGGTCATCGGGGGCGGCGCGGCAGACATCGTGGGCCTCGGGTCACTTTTTCCAAACCGGCGGGGATTTTCGGAAGTACAATCTAGCATATTTGGTATCGCGGCGATTTCGCCGTCATTCCGCATTCCGTCAGGGCGGCGACCTCCGAGATGGAAACGATCAACGCGGACCCTTTGTTGGCCGCCATCCGCGATGGTGGGCGCTGTACCCCCGATCAACTTTGGCTCGTGGAACAGGCGTTCTCCAAGTCCGGGTCGGAATTCCCCGCGCTCGCGGACGCCCTGCATTCCCTCGGCGTCCTCACCCGCTACCAGTTTCGCAAAATTCAACTCGGCCGCATCCCGGAGTTGTTGTTCGGGCAGTATCTCATCCTCGAAAAAATCGGCGAAGGGGGCATGGGGAAGGTCTACCGGGCCGTCGACACCCGCATGGCCCGGATGGTCGCCCTCAAGGTCGTCCGGCCGCAGTTGATGTCGAACAAGACGGTGCTGAAACGCTACGAACGCGAAGCGGCGGCCGCCGCGAAGCTCGACCACGCGAACATCGTCAAGCTCTTCGACGCGGGGGAAGCCTCCGGCCGTTTCTATTTGGCCATGGAATACGTCGACGGCTCCGACCTCGCCCGCTTGGTGAAGGACAACGGCCCGCTGAGCACCGCCGAAGCGTGCGAGTACATGCGATTGACGGCGCTGGGCCTCCAGCACGCCCACGAAAACGGCTTCGTCCACCGCGACATCAAGCCGTCCAATTTGCTCGTCTACGGGGAGCGGGCGATCCCGGGCACCGGCGGGCGGGCGCAGCTCAAAATCCTCGACATGGGCTTGGTGCGCATGATGGGGGAAGACGATTCCCCCGGCCGCGCCGAACTCACGCGCGACGGCACCGTCGTCGGCACGCCGGATTACATGTCGCCCGAGCAGGCGAAGAACTCGAGCACCGTCGATCCGCGGGCCGACCTCTATTCCCTCGGCTGCACGCTCTACTACCTCCTCCGCGGGACCGTGCCGTTCCCCGAGGGGACGCCGATCGACAAGTTGATCCGCCACCAACTCGACCCGGTGCCGGACGTCCGCCACGGCCGCAGCGACATCCCGCACATGGTCGGGGATATCGTCGCGAAATTGCTCCGCAAGAAGCCCGACGAGCGCTACAGCACCGCGGCGGAAGTCGCGGCGGTGCTCGCGCACTTCACCCCGGATGCGGCGGTGATGGACTTCAGCCCGCCGTCGCGGGCGGTCGACTTCGCCCCCGTCGATTTGGCCCCGCCGCCGGCGCTGGAATCGATCCTCAGCCCGACGGCCCCAGCCGCCCGGCCGATGCGCACGGTGACCATCGCCGGTCGAACGCCGAAGGATCCGTTGCCCGCGCGGACCCCGCCCGGCCGGGTCGTCGCGGTGAAAGCCAAGGCGATTCCGAAACCGGCCGTCGAACCGCCGTCGTCGGAGAGTCTGCCGCAACCCCTCGAACCGAAGAAACCGCCGCGCTCCGAAACGGTCGGCGTGCGATCGCGCCGGGCCAAATCCAAGAAGCGGTCCGGCGGCTTCCCGCTATTGACGGTCGTCGCCGTCGGTTTCTTCGTCGCGTTACTCTCCGGGGTCGGGGCGTTCGCGCTCCTCCGCCCCAACGGGGGCCCGGCGATCGCGGCGACACCCGCCTCCGAGCCGAAGAAACCGCCGACTCCACCGACGGTGCCCGAGCCGACGACGAAGCACAACTTCCGGCCGATCGAGACGCTGTTGCCGGACAACACCGAAGCGGTGCTGCTGTTCCACGCCAAACCCTTCTGGGACAAAGCGTTGTCCGAGTGGAGCCGCCATCCCCGGTTGACGCGGGCGGTGGAGTACCTGACCGCCCGCTTCCACTTCGACCCGCGGAAATTCGAGCGCGGCGTCGTGGCGTTTCAAGCCGACCCGACCCTCGTCGCCGTGTCGGGAGAAGGCGCGTGGCTCACGCCGGAGTGGATCGCCTCGCTCGGCAAAGCCAAGCGGGTGAAATTGGAATCGGCCGACGTCCGCGGCACGCAGCTCGCGAAGTTCGCCGAACCCGGACCGCTCGGCCGGGAAACCGCGTCGCGCGGTGCGCTCTTGGACGGCCGAGCGTACACCCTCGCCGACAGGCGCGAAACGCTGCATGCGCTGGTCTTCCGGCTGACCAGCGGAGACGAACTGACGATGGTCGACCCGCTGCTCTTGCCGGCGCTGCGCGAGCCGGCCAAGGGGACGCCGCTGTTCTTTTTCGCCGCCGCGTCCGGCTTCCAGTTGCCGGCGAAGACCGGCAGCGGCGAGACGCTGCGCTCGCACGGGGTCGATTTGATGACCGTCGCCGGACGACTCGACCGCGACTTTTTGCTCGACGTCGTCCTGTTTGGCAAAAACGAAAAATTGCTGAAAGAATTCCTCGGCGTGGTGCTGCCGAAGCTCTTTTTGTCGCGGAGCGACAAGCTGAAGCCGCTCGCCGATGAACTCAGTCGGGCATCCGACGAGGCGAAAGCCGAGCCGGATTCCGCGCGGGGATTCCGCGTGAAAGCGACGATCGTATGGAAATGGGACGACGTGTTGAAAGGGGGGGAATCGGTGATTCCCCCCGCGCCGATCTGGGATAAAAAAGATTAGTTGTTCATCCGCATCGGGCGTTGGAACAGCTTGGTCGTGTCGAACGCTTCGCCGGTCATCTCTTTCCACTTCTTCCTCTGGTCGTCGCTCAGCACTTTCTCGACCTTCTCTTGCGTTTCGGACCGCAACGCCGTGATCTTCTTCTGAGTTTCGGCGTCGAAGCCGCCGCTGAACATGTCGCGCATCTCCTTGTTCATGTCGGTGTTGATCGTCTTGATTTTTTCGGTCTGCTCCTCGGTGATGGCGAGTTCCTTGGCGATCTTGGCGTTGCTGAACGCGGCCATGCCGAGCTGTTGCTTTTCGATCTGGCCGAGGCGTTTGACTTGGTCGGCGGTGAGGGCCGTCTTCATGAAGGCGACGCGCTCTTTCATCAGTTTGAGCTGGACTTCCATGCGGGCGATTTGTTCCTCTTCATCGCCGCCGAATTGGGCGAAGGGCTTCATCGCTTCGGACTGTTTCTCGGCGAATTCTTTGAGCTTCGCCATTTGATCTTCGCCGACCTTCAACTCTTCTTGCAAGACTTTGTTGGTCAGCAAAATGGACTTGAGGTTTTGATTCCCCCCCATGCCCATGCCGCCCCCGCCGCCGGGGAAGCCGCCGGCGCCGCCCGGGCGCTGGGCTTGGGCCGAACCGACCGCCGCGACGACGAGCGCGGCCGGGAGAATCCAACGGGCCAAAGTACGCATGATCCGGGCTCCGGAAGGACGAGACGTGATGCGGGTCGAACCGATTCGACACCGAGATTCATCATGCTAGGAAGCGGGGGTGAAACACAAGTGAGAAATCGATGGGAAGGCGTACTTCTCAATATTGGAATCGAGCCGACGATCTGGCTGAGAGGAGGAAGTTCATGGCGATTCCGAAGCGCGCGGATCCCGAGGTCGGTCGAGCAGGATCAAGATAACCCGTTCCGCGCCGGGCGCAGCGACAATTCTACGGGAATCGAACGGTCGTCGTCCGGGTGGATGGAGATCGCCGGTTGCGATAGAATACATCTTGTGCTAGTTCTCGTTCCGAGGTCGTCCGCATGACCGTTCTCGCCCCGCCGATGCCGCCGCGGCTTGCGATTCTCACATCGGCCGCCCCGACGGCGAAGCTCTGGTCCGTCGGCGAATTCCACCGGCTCGGCGAACTCGGGCTTTTCGAAGGCCGGCAAGCGATGCTCATCGATGGGACCGTTCTGGAGGAAGGCCCGATGAATCCGCCTCACGCGATCGCGGTCGAACTCGCCACGGACGTGTTCCGTGCCATCTTCGGTCGGGGCTGGCGGATGCGCTCTCAGTTGCCGATTTTATTCGGGCAAACGACCGATCCGCAACCGGATTTTGCCTTCCTCCGGGGATCGGCTCGTCACACCGGGGATCACCCGACCACGGCCGAGCTGATCGTGGAGATCTCCGATACTTCATTGAAATACGACACCACTGAAAAAGCCGATCATTACGCCGCCGCCGGCATCCCCGAGTACTGGGTGCTCGACTTTAACAACCGGCAACCCTCGGTCTTCCGCGACCCCGGCGTCGGCGGCTACGGCACCGAGTTGACCGTCCCCGCCGACGGGTCGGTCTCGCCGCTGGCCGTGCCCGACTCGACGATTCGGATCGCGGATCTCCTCCCCTGAGGCTCCGCCGTGCCCGACTATACCGCCACCGAATTGATGATCGCCGCGGCGGCGCACGAGTTGCGCGACGGCACCACCTTGGCCGTCGGTACCGGACTACCCTGCGCCGCGGCGATGCTCGCCCAGCGCACGCACGCCCCGAACCTCATTATCGTCTTCGAAGCCGGGGGCGTCGCCCCGCTGCTGCCGACGATGCCCATCAGCGTCGGCGATAGCACGACCTTCCACAAAGCCCTCATGGCGACCTCGATGGCCGACGTGATGCAGTTCTGCCAGCGCGGCATGATCGACGCGACCTTCCTCAGCGGCGCGCAGATCGATGCGTTCGGCAATTTGAACTCGACGATGATCGGGGACGATTACCGCAAACCCAAAGTGCGTCTCCCCGGCAGCGGCGGGGCCAACGACCTCGCCAGTTTCTGCTGGAAGACGTTGATCATCATGAAGCACGACGCGAAGAAATTCGTGGCGAAGCTCGACTTCCTGACGACGCCGGGTTACCTCACCGGGCCGGGGGCGCGCGAAGCGGCCGGCCTCCCCGCCGGCACCGGGCCGGACCGCGTCATCACCGATCAGTGCGTCCTCGATTTTCACCCGGATACGAAGCGGATGCGGGTCGTGTCGCTCCATCCGGGCATGACCCTCGACGACGTCCGCCGAGCCACCGGCTTCGAGTTGGCAGTGGCCGACGAACTCGGCGTGACCCCGGAGCCGACGGCGCACGAATTGCATTTGCTGCGGACGCAAGTCGACCCCGGCCGCTTCCTCTTGGGCCGCGACGGGTGAGGAGTTCCGCGTGTTTCTCGTCCCGATCCTCGCTTCCTTCATCCTGTTTCACTCTCCTTACCCGAGTGTCGTCTACCTCCGCGCCGATCCGGACGGCGTCGGCGCGGGTTGGGTCGTCGATGCCGAGAAACGGTGGATCCTCACCTGCCGGCACGTCGTCGGCGAACAGACGACAGTCGAAGTCTTCTTTCCGACCTTCCGCGACGGTCGGCTGCGCACCGATTCCGGCGACTACCTGAGCGGGCGGACGACCCTCCGCGCATCGGGCCACCTCGTGATGGGGAAGGTCCTCCGCACTTCGGACGAACTCGATCTCGCGCTGATCGAAGTCCCGAGTTTGCCGACGGGGACGCGGGCGCTGAAGCTTGCTGTCAGTCGGTTGTCACTCGGGCAATCCGTGCGGAGTATCGGCCACCGCGGCGACGTGGACACGCTCTGGAATTCGACCGCGGGCACCGTCCGGCAAAGCGGTCGGCTCGCGGACGGGTACTTCTGGCGGGCCGAGAAACTCGCGGTGGATCTGCCGAGTTTGATCCTGCAATCGCCTATCGAAGAAGGGGACAGCGGCGGCCCGGTGCTCGACGAGCGCGGCGGAGTCGCGGGGATGATCTCGGCACTGCGGCGGCGCGTCCCCCT
This sequence comes from Fimbriiglobus sp., assembly GCA_043727575.1. Lineage (GTDB taxonomy): Bacteria > Planctomycetota > Planctomycetia > Gemmatales > Gemmataceae > JALHQU01. Next base: position 41,405 of record JAYSYN010000067.1, on the reverse strand, counting down.
CGCGGCCGCGGGGCCGGATGCATCCGCGATCCGCAAATTCTTGAAGCGATCCGAACCGCCCGCGAAGCGCGAACCGAGCTTCGTCGACGAGATGGCCCGGAGCACCGTTTGGATCCGCCCCACCGCGACCGACGTCCGCTGCGCCGGCGTCGTCATCGACCGCGAACGCCGTTGGGTGCTCACCTCGGCCGGCGGGGTCGGGCCGTTCGACCGCGTCGGCGTCGCCTTCCCGATCCTCGGGAAGGACGGGGAAATCGTCGGCGAGGTCGCGGCCTACAAGGACGGCGTCGAACTGCAGTTGGCGCAGCGCTGGCACGCCGGCACCGTGCTCCACCGCGATGGGCGCCGCGATCTGGCGCTCGTGCAACTGGACTTGCTCCCGGACGGTGTCAATGGGGTGTCACTGGCCCCGCGCGATCCGGCGCTCGCGGAGCGCGCCGTCGCGCTGTCCCACCCGGCCGGGTTGGAATTCGCCTTCGCCGCTTCGTCCGGCAGCTTCCGCCAACGCGGCTCGGTCGCACTGTCCCGCGCGGAGTCTTCCGCCAAGCCGCTGGTGAATTTGTTTCAACTGCCGGCGACCGGCACCGCTCCCGGCGGACCGATTTGCAACGAACGCGGTGAACTCCTCGGCGTGCAAGCCGCGAAGGAGGCACCCCTCCACCAAGCCTACGCCGCGAGCCTCGCGGAGGTCCGGAGCTTCCTCGCCGAAGCGCCCGGGGCGATCTTGCTGCGGAATGCGACGGAGTTCTGGCACGAGGCGAACTCGTTCCAAAAGATCGCCGGCTGGCACGCGGCCGCCGGCTCCGAATTCGAGGCGGCACTGCGGTCGTATCCGGATTGCCTCCCCGCTCGATTGGCCCGCGCTCAGCACCATGCGGCCCGATCCGATTGGTCCGCCGCCATCGCCGATTGCGATGCCATCCTGTCGAAGCGACCCCAGCACCGCGCCGCATTGCTGCTGCGCGCCAACGCGCGTTTGGAATCGAAAGAACTCAAGCCCGCCCTCGGCGATTTGCAGCGTTGGCTCGATGTCGTGCCGGGCGACAGCGCCTTCCGCGAAAGGCTCGCCCGATGCTTCGACGCCGCGGGCGAACCGGCGAAGGCGACCGACGAACGGAAGAAAATTGCCCGGTTGAACGCGGTTTCCAAGAGCACCCGATGATCCGAGCCCACGAACTTCCCCGCACCGTCCAGCGCGTCCTCGCGGCGCAGCCGATCGTGGATATGCACACGCACCTCTGCCCGCCGAGCTTCGGCAATTCCGGCCCCGACGGACTGATGCTCTGGGGCCTCGATGAATTGGTGACGTACCACTACCTCGTCGCGGAAGTCTTCCGGGCGGTGCCCGCGACCAAGTTCCCCTACGCGCAGTTTTGGGCGATGACCAAGTCCGAGCAAGCCGACCATATTTGGAAGCACTTGTTCGTCGAGCGGACACCGCTGTCGGAAGCGTGCCGGGGCGTGATCACGACGCTGTCGAAACTCGGCCTCGATCCCGGGGTAAAGTCGCTGACAAGCCACCGTCAGTGGTTCCGCGAACAGGATCCCAACGAGTACATCGACCGCGTCATGGAACTCGCCAACGTCGAATCGATCACGATGACGAACGCCGTGTTCGACGACAACGAGCGCGACCGTTGGCTCGCCGGCATCGCCCCCGATCCGCGCTTCAAGGGTGTGCTGCGCTTCGACCCGCTGATCTTGAATTGGCCGACCACCGCCGGCAAGATGCTCGCGGATTGGGGCTACGCCGTCGAACCGAAATTGACCGAGACGACCATCGCCGAAGTGAAGCGGTTCCTGCACGAGTGGTGCGACCGCGTGAAGGCGATCTACTGCGCCGTCAGCCTGCCTCCGGAGTTCCGCGCCTCGGCGATGCTGGAGAAAGCGGTGCTGCCCGTCTGCGAGGAGCGGAACATCCCCTTCGCCATGATGATTGGCAGCCGGCGCTGCGTGAACCCGGAGCTGCGCGACGCCGCGGACACGGGCGGACTGGCCAGCGTCGAAGCGGTGACATCGCTGTGTCAGCGGTTCCCGAACAACCGCTTCTTCGTCACGATGCTGGCCCGCGAGAACCAGCACGAACTCGCCGTTGCGGCCCGGAAGTTCGGCAACCTCATGCCCTTCGGCTGCTGGTGGTTCCTCAACAACCCGTCGCTCATCGACGAGATCACCCGGATGCGGATCGAACTCCTCGGCACGTCCGTGATCCCCCAGCACTCGGACGCGCGCGTGCTCGATCAACTAATTTACAAATGGGATCACTCGCGCACGGCCATCGGCCGCGTGCTGACGGAAAAATATGCGGACTTGCTCGCGGCGGGTTGGCCCCTGACGACGGCCGAAATCGAACGCGACGCCGCGCAGTTTTTGAAGGGCAACTTCCTCGGATTCTTGCGCGGTTAGAGCGTCTTGAGATACTCGATCACGGCTGCGCGCTCCTCGCCCGTGAGTTTGTCGCCGTAGATATGGCCGCCATTGCCCCGGCCCGGTTGGGTGGTGTCGTACACCTTCCGGCGCTCGATGGCCTCGGCGCTCGCTTTCGGTGCCGGCACTTCTGTGGTCTTCCAACCGACTTTGCCTTTGTCGTAGTCGGCTTCGTCGGTGCGGTAGCTCCGGGTGAAAACCTTCGGGCGCGCCCGGCTGTTCAACACGCCGTCGAGCGTCGGGGCGCTGCCGTTGTGGAAGTACGGGGCCGTCGCCCAGATGCCGTCCAGCGGCGGGGCTTGGTACCCTTCGGTCTCGCGCATCGGGTAGCGCGGGAAGAACCAACTGCCGGTCGATTCCTTGGCGAACCAGCTCGCACTGTAGGCCTTCGCGAACTTCGGCTCCAGGCTCTCGAACTTCTTGCGGTCGGTGCCGATCTCGTCGAGCGCCACGATTCGATCCGGGTAGGTCGCCCCTTCGCCGTAGGTCCCGTGGCACTTCGCGCAGTTCGCCCCGAACAACTTTTGACCCGCCTCCGCTTTCTTCGCGTCGACGGCGAACGGGTACTTCGGCGCTTCCAAACTGAGCAAATACTTTTGAACGTCGCGGAACTGCGGCTCGGCCTTTTTGAATTCCGACGGCGTCGTCAGCGGGTGCATCATGAACTGCATCAGGCTGCGGACGCTGCGGGCGTCGGTCGCGCCGAGGTGGTACATCGTTTTCTTTTTCTTCAGCAGCCACCACGCGGGGGTGTCTTCGCAACTGTCGTCGTGCAGGCCGAGGTCGCGGTAGAGCGGCGTCAGCGCCAATTCGTCGGTGCGGTACCCGAGCAGGTACACCGCGAACGGCCCCGCTTCGGTGGTGCCGCGCACGTTCGTAAAAGCGAAGGGCACCTTCGCCGGGCTGTTCGCGGCCGCGGCCATTTCTTCGAATAGCGCCTCGATGTCGAGCGAGTGGTTGCCGAGGCCGACGACCGATTTCCCGAAGATCGAGCCGCCGTGGCAGGTCATGCAGTCGATGCCGAGGCCCTTGCCGAGCAGCAGGTCGGCCTTGCGCAGGCCCATCGGGTAACCGCCGTTTTCATACGGGGCTTCGTGGAGGCCGTAACGCTCGCGGAACTTCGCGGCGTAGTCGGCCGGCTTCTCCTTCAAACCCCAGATCCTCCAAGCGTTGTCGTACGACGACTTCGGCCAAAACCCTTTGATGAACGCCGTCGTTTCGAGGGCGCGCTGGCCGCGCTCGGCCGGCGTCGGCTCGCGCTCCGCCGCCGCAATCGGGCCCGCCATCAGCAGCAATATCGGGATCGATCCGCGGAGCATGGCGATTCCTTCGGGCGAAGTTCGGACGCTGAATTATAGCCCGGTCGCATCGCGCGCTGCCAAAGAAAAGATCTCGCGCGAAGCCGCGGAGTCGCAAGGAAAGAATCGAAGATCGAGTTTGCTATCCACGTCGTTGCGTCTCTGCGGCTTCGCGTGAGATCTTCATCCCCACCCGGGGAAGCGTGTGATTCACACGTGCCGGAATCCATTGGAACACCCTTCCCAACGGCGGGGCTTGTGGGCCTCCCGAACATCGGGGTATGATGAATCTACAGTTCCATTTTATACCGAGGCCACTCGGCCATGCGAACCGCACTGTTCTCCGCCGCGATTGGATTCGTTTGTGCCGTAGCGTCCGGCGTTGAACCGCCGGTGGTCAAACCGCAAGCCGACGGCTTGGTGGCTCAACTCGCCTCGCGGTCCTTCGACGAGCGCGAGGCGGCGACGAAAGCCCTGTTCGAACTCGGCCCCGCGGCTTTGCCGGCGTTGCGGAAAGCCCTCGCGGAAAACCCGAACCCCGAAGTGCAGGACCGCGCCGCCGGACTCGCATCGAGAATTCAACACGCCGCCGCCGCCGCGACGCTCACCCGCGGCAAGCCGGTCGCCCTCGATTTCCGAGACCGGCCGCTCAATGCCGCCGTCGCCGAACTCCGGACGAAACTCGGCATCCCGTTGAACCTCCATCCGGGCGTGAAAGACCCCGCCCGGCTCATCTCGGTGAAATCGGACGAACTCCCGCCGTGGCAAGCCCTCGAAAAATTCTGCGCCGCCGTCGGGTTGACCGAGCAGTTGACGCCGGACGCGAAGCCGGAGGCGAAACCCCAAACCGGTCGCCGGCCGGTGCGCCAACGGCAACTCGAAATTTACGACGGCAACCAGATGGGCGTCCAACTCCTCGGTCGCCCCGGCGACGTCGCCGTGATTTTGATCGACGGCGCGTCCGGCCCGCCGGCCGACCGCCGCACAGGCGTCCGCATTTCGGCCCTACCGATGCGTTACCCCGGCTCCGGGATCGACCGCAACACCGGCGAAATCACCCTGCACGTGGATGTCGCCCCGCAGCAGGGTTTGAATTGGATCGCCACGACCGAAATCCGCATCGGCAAAGCCACGTCGGCCAGCGGACGGGAACTGCGGGCGGTCTGGAAGCCGTACTGGCTGCCACTGTCGAGCGCGTATATTTCCGACGAGGTCCAGTTGCAAACCGACGAACTCGCCCTGCCGGTCAAACCGATTCGTACGAACCCCCGCGTGCTGCCGGTGATCTTCAAAACCGGCGATGGCGAAGTGAAGTCCCTGTGGAAACTCGAAGGCTTGATCCTCGGCGAGATCGCCCAAGCGAATGTGCCCGTCGTGTCCGTCGACGACATCGCGGGATCGATCGGCCAATCGTTCGCCGGGCCGGGCGATAGCACGCTGACGCTCGTTTCGATGAAGAGCGATAAAAGTTCGTCGACGCTAGTATTGCGGGCGAGCGGTTCCAATCAATACGCCGGTCGGCAATTCCGCCAGCGTGCGGGCAACGCCGAAGCCAATTTGAACTTCCAGTCACTGAACAAAATCCGCTACTCCGACTCCGACGGAAAAGCGATGCCCCAACCGCTGATTCAATCGAGTAGTTCGACCAGCGATGGCATCCGCGATACCTACGAAGTCACTCTGCGCTTCGGCACGGGCAACAATAAAGTTCCCCCGCAGCCCGCGAAACTGGAGCTGACCGGTACGAAGATCATTTCGGTAAGCTTGGCGTTTGCGCTGAAGGATGTGCCGTTGGAATGATCCATTTTCGTGGCGGCACGTTTTTAACGTGTCGGACAATTCCAGATCAACCGACACGTTGGAAAAGTGTCGCCACAGTTAAAACGTCACGACGCACGCCAGCAATTCGGTGAGGGTCAAGGGCCGGTCGGTCGGGAACAAGACGTAGGCGGCCGGGGAGGCGGAGCAATCGACGATGAGTTGTTTCGAGTTCGGCACATCGTGCCCGGTGTCGGTTGGGATGTGCCCGCTGACCAGCAAGTCGGCATCGACGATCCGCAGATATTCGTCCGCCGTTTCTTGCGAGGTGTCCCGACCCCAGGTGATCCCATACGCCACGCCGCCGGGGGCGTACTCGCTGTCGGCGAGTTCCTCCTGCTTCAACCGCAGCATGTGGAAGGTGTTCAATTGCTTGCCGGGGATCAGCGTGTGGCTGAGGAAGACGCGGTTCGGCGTCCGGTACGCCAACGGCAACGCTCGCAGCAGTTCGTAGTAGGCCTTTTCGATCGAGGCCCACGCCGTGCCGTAGGCGGCTTTGATCCCCTCGACGAAGACCTCGTTCTGCGATTCGTTCCCTTTGCCGATCGGCCGGCCGGTCATCTGCGCGAGTTCGTGGTTGCCCGGAATCAAATGCACCCGCGTCGGATATTGGCACTTGAGCGCCGCGAACAGATCGAGCAGCTGGTGCGATTTATCCCCGCCCATCGGGTAGCGAAAGGGGCTGTGGACGACCTCTTGCAGGACCAGATGCCGGCTCGGGTGATTCGCCAAGTCGGCGGTTTTGAGGATGACCTGGAAGTTGGCGATGTGGCCGTGGAGATCGCCGGCGACGAGGACTTCGCCGCAATCGCGGAGTTCGACGAAGTGCCCCGCCCGGCCGGGCGTCGCCTTCACGAACTCGGTCGCCCGTTTGAGGGTTGTCAACATTCGTTCGGGGGTGGGCATGGTAAAATCATAGCAGGCGTTCGCCGCGAGACGAGAGTCGAGCGCGGAAGCGCCCGCCGGACCCGCGCTCGACTTTGTCGCGCGGCTAACTTATCATTCTCTCACACTCCCCGCTTCCGGAGCTTCTCCGATGATCCGCCGGTTCCTCGCGCTGATTCTGCTGCCGCTGCTCGCATCGTCCGTTTCCGCTCAACTCTCGCCCGAAAAGGGCCTCGCCGCGATGAAGCCGGCCGAGGGGTTGCAGGTCGAACTGTTCGCTGCGGAGCCGATGGTCATCAACCCGACCTCGATCGATGTCGATGACAAAGGGCGGGTGTGGGTGTCCGAAGCGGTGAATTACCGGCGGAAGAATTTCAACCGGCCGATCCTGCGCGAAGCCGGGGACCGCATTCAGCTGCTCATCGACGAGAAGGGCGAAGGGAAGGCGACCAAGGCCGTGACCTTCTACCAAGGCAAGGAAATCTACGGGCCGTTGAGCGTCTGCGTCATCCCCACCGGCAAGGGCTACCGCGTCCTCGTGGCGCAGTCGCCGGACATTTTAGAGTTCACCTGCAAAGACGCGACCAACCCCGTGGCCGATGGGCCGCCGAAGAAGTTCCTCACGGGCTTCGGCGGGTTCGACCACGATCACGGCGTCCACGGGCTGCACCTCGGGCCTGACGGCAAACTCTACTTCACCGTCGGGGACGCCGGAGTGAATGGTTTGCAAAGCAGCGATGGCAAGGGGAAGAAGTACACCAGCAACGCCACGGACATCCAGAAGGGAACCGTCTGGCGCTGCGACCTCGACGGCACGAAGCTCGAACTGATCGCCCACAACTTCCGCAATAACTACGAATGCTGCGTCGATAGCTTCGGCGAAATCTGGCTGAGCGACAACGACGACGACGGCAACCAACAGACGCGCATCTGCCACGTCATGCCCGGCGGCAACTACGGCTACGGGCCGCGCGGCGCCGGCCAGAGCCACTGGCACGAGGAACAACCCGGCATCGTCCACAAGACGCTGCGCACCGGCTTCGGTTCGCCTACGGGTATTCAGTTCTACGAAGGCAATTTGCTCGGCAAGAAATACACAGGCACGCTGCTGCATTGCGATGCCGGCCCACGCGAAGTGCGGGCCTTCACGCGCAAGCCGAAGGGCGCGGGTTACGAACTCGACAAGGAAGTGATCCTGACCAGCAGCGATAGTTTCTTCCGGCCGAGCGACGTTTGCACCGCCCCGGACGGCAGCGTCTTCGTGGCCGACTGGTACGACCGCGGCGTCGGCGGCCACGGCATGGGCGACCCGACCGACGGCCGCATCTACCGGCTGACGCCGAAGGGGCACAAGGGGTACAAGGTGCCGGAGGTGAAGTTGGATACGAAGGAGGGGATTTTTCAGGCCTTCGGCTCGTGCAATCTCGCAACGCGACAAGCTGGGTACTCGGCCTTAAATAAGAATGATAAACTCGGACCTTTGGATGTATTCAATGAATATCTAGAAAAAGAGGTGGCGAATCCCCTCATCTCGGCTCGTATTTGGGCCCATGCAGCAACGCACGCTGAGGAGCGAGACACTCGCCGCCATGTGATCCGCGATAGTCTCAAGAATGATTCTTCTCTCGTAATACATTTGGTCGGACTGCGACTTTTAAATCAAGCTATCGATCGCAAAGATGTCATTGCTGCGGATGAGGCCGATGGTTTCATTGACCAATTCCGGTACCTGATCAAAGTTGCGGACAATCGCTTACAGCGCGAGGTTCTCTTAGCTCTGGCACGTTTTCCGAGCGATCTGAGCACGCCGATCTTCTACTCCCTTGCCAAGCTTTACGACGGCCAGGACATCTTCTACCGTGCCGCCCTCAACATCGCCTGCGGGACCGACCCGGAGCGGCGGGACAAAATCCTCGCCGACTTCGAGAAGCACTTCCCCGAGTGGAACGACAAGGTCGCCGACCTCGTCTGGGAACTCCGGCCGAAGTCGATGCTGCCGAAGATGGAAAAGCTGCTGAGCGATCCGAAGATCACCGCCATGCAGAAGGCCCGCATCGTCGATATCATCGCGAGCAGCGACGACGTATCGGCCGGGAAGACGATGCTGGCCCTCCTCGCGTCCGAAGCCGGTCCGGAAGCGAAAGCCCGGGCACTCGACAGCCTGAAGATGTTCCTCCCGACGAAATGGCAGGAGTTGAAAAAGGGCAAAGAACTCGATGGCGCGATCACGGCGCTCTTGGCCGAGCCGAAGTCGAAGATCGCCGGAATGCAGTTGATCGCGATCACCAACTCCGTTTTGCGCGGCAACGATTTGGTCATACCCGCGATGGATCCGAAAGCGCCGATGAACGAACGGCGCGAAGCGATCAAGGCGCTCGGCCAATTGAAAGACATCAAGGTCGTCGTGTTCTTGGGTATTTTCACCCAGCTCAAGCCCGAAGAAGGCGGCAACGACGAACTTGCCGGCGAAGCGATTCAATCCCTGTCGCGCTTCATCGGCGACAAAGCCAACGACCCACTGAGCGGCAAAGCTTTCGTCACTCTGCAAGATGTCCTGACGAACGAAGCCGCGAAGCCGGCGCTGCAAGCGAACACCGTCCGCGCCCTCGCCGGGACGCGGGCCGGCACCGTTTGGCTGTTGAAATGGAAAGAAGACGGCAAGATGCCGAAGCCGCTGGAAGCCGATGCCGGACGGTTGCTCCGCAACAGCCCCTTCCAAGGGGAACGGAACAAAGCCATGCTCTTGTTCCCCGCGCCGGGCAAGCTCGACCCTAAGAAGCTGCCGTCGATAACCGAACTCGCCAAGCGCGTCGGCAACGCCGACAACGGCAAGGCCGTGATGGCCAAATCGATGACGAGCGAAGTCCAATGCATGAAGTGCCACATGGTCCGCGGGCAGGGCGGCAGCATCGGTCCAGACCTTTCGATGATCGGCAAGAAAGGCCCCAAGGAGAGCCTATACGAATCGCTGTTCACGCCGAGCAAGGCCATCGCGGATCAATATTTGAGTTGGAAGGTCGATAGCGAAGACGGCCAAAGTGTGACGGGGTTGCTCGTCGGCGAAACCGAAACGACGCTGACGATCCGCGACGCCAACGGCAAAGATTACCAATTCCCAGTGAAGGGGACCGAGCGCAAGAAACAACTCACGAGCATCATGCCCGAAGGCTTGGTGGCGACGCTGACCGAAGATGAACTCGTCGATGTGGTCGAGTATTTGACCAAGCTGCAAACGCCCTCGCTGACGCCCGATAGCTGGCAGATCGCCGGGCCGTTCCAACAGAAGATCGACGACGATTTCGGCGGTCTCGACGTGTCGAAGTGGCGCTCGGTCAAAGGCTCGCCCACCGGCTACGTCGACTTGGCCGCGTTCCACGGGGATAAGGGTCGCAATTCGGTGAGCCTGATGACGCGCACCATCGAAAGCCCCGTCGATCAAGAAGCGACGATCCTCATCGGTACCGACGACGGCTGCCGGTTGTTCGTCAACGGTGCGAAAGTCTTCGGCCACGACAAAGCCGTCGCCGCGATGCCGGAGGCCGACAGCGTGACGGTGAAACTCAAGAAGGGTTCGAACGCGATTCTGCTCAAGGTGAACAACGGCGACAACCCACACGGGTTCTATTTCACCGTCGTCAGCAAAGACGAATTGAAGCTGGCGAAGTAGCGACCGTTCCGCGTGCGAGGTCGGCCCCATGTTCGGCATCAAATTCCTCGAGCGCAAAGGCCAGCCGTTGGCGCCCATCGGCGTCTTCCTGCTGCACCTCGGCCGGAACTTCCTCGCGGCCATGGTGATCCTGGTATTTTCGCTCGTCATCGGTACGCTCGGGTACCATTACCTCGGCGACGTCGGTTGGATCGACGGCTTGCTGAACGCCGCGATGATCCTCACGGGGATGGGCCCCGTGGACAAAATGGAAACCACCGCGGGCAAGCTCTTCGCCACGGTGTACGCCCTCTACAGCGGCGTGGCGTTCCTCACGCTGGTCGCTGTGATCTTGGCGCCGGTCTACCACCGGCTGCTGCACCACTTCCATATGACGACCGAAGGAGACGGGGACAAGCTGGCCGCGAAGACGTGATTCATTCGACGCGTTTCAACCCTTCCAAGATCACCGATTCGATCCGCAGCGCTCCGCCGGTGACGGCGAAGCTCACCTCGGTCAAACCGAGCGTCCCATCGTCCGGGATGGAGCCGAGTTCGAACGCTTGGAACTTGGCGTGCCAGCGGTCGCCGAGAGCTTCGATTTCGACGGGCAAGTAGGGCGAGCTGTCGCCGAGTTGCTCCGCGGTCGGGTAGGCGACGGTGACTCCGGTCGGTTCCCACACCCCGCTTTGGCCGGTCTTCCGACCGAGTTGCACGCCGGATCGCCGGATGCGGACGGTGTAAAACTCGGCGCGGTCGGCCGGCCCGCGCGACTTGCAAACGAGGATCTCGGCGGTGGTATTCGGATCGCGCAGCGCGAGGCCGATGGCGATGCGGAACGGCGGCTTGCGGTCGAACCCCGTCTTCAAGTTCCCCGACCCCGCGATTTTTACGCCCCCCTCGACGGCGTCTTCTTCAACGCCCCATTTGCCCCCGCCGATCGTCCAATTCGCGATGTTCTCGTTGTTGAACAGGGTCAGGCTTTTGCCTTCGCCGATGTAGCGCCCCGCCGGCGCGACCGCGACGGAAGCGCGATCCGCCTCCGGGTTTTGCTTCCGGGCGACGAGCCAGATCGGCACCGCGGCGATGGCGATGGCGAGCGCGATCCCGGCGAGCAGCATCCCGAGTCGGCGCGACACGACCGGCGGCCGTCGGATCACGACGGTCCGCGCCGGATCGAATTCGTTCAGCAGCTCGTCGATCCGGCCGAGGAGTTCGAGGTACGACCCGATGCGCCGCTCCGGTTTCGGCTGCATCATCGCCGCGACGAGTTCGGCCGAGGCCCTTGAGATCCGCCCGCCGAGGGGTGGGGGCACCGGGTCGTTCTTCTTGGACAGCACGTCCCAAATCGACTTGCCGTCGAACGGCGCGGCACCGGTGAGCATGTGGTGAACGGTCGCGCCCAGACTGTAGATGTCGGCCCTGGAATCGATGTCTTGTTTGGTGAATTGCTCCGGGGCCATGTAGATCGGCGTGCCGACGACGGTGCCGACGTGCGTCAGGCGGGTGTCGCCGGACTGCGACGCGGCGCCGGTGTTCAGGGCCAAGCCGAAGTCGGTGACCTTGACCATCGGCACGCCGGGCGGCAGCGGGTAGCCGGTCGGCGGCGCCACCAAAAACAGGTTCGCGGGTTTGACGTCGCGGTGGATGATGTCGGCCTTGGCCGCGTGGGCGAGGGCGGTGGCGGTCTGCCGGGCGATCGACCACGCTTGGCGTTCGTCGAGCGCGCCGAAGCGGTCGATGTGCTCGCCCAAGTCGCGGCCGACGAGCATTTCCATCGCGAAAAAGAGGCGGCCCTCGTGCCGGCCGGAATCGAAGACGTTGACGATGTGCGGGTGCTGGAGCCGGGCGAGGGCCACGGCTTCTTTTTCGAAGCGGGCCATCAAATTGCCGCCGCCCGCGGAATCGAGCGCGATGGTTTTCAGGGCGACGGTGCGGTCGAGCTTGAGTTGCTTGGCGCGGAAGACGATGCCGCAGGCGCCGGAACCGAGGACCGCTTCGACCTCGTAGCCGGGGACGTTTTTGAATCCGTAAATGTCGCCGATGGACCCGTGGAGCGACGTGTCCGAGAGTTCGCCGGAATCGTGGACGCCGGTGGCGTCGAGATTCGGCGGGCGGGGGTCGCCCGGGGGCTTCAACCGCCGCGGATCGGGCGGGTCACTTGGCATTTTGCAGCTTTTCGAGCTGGTTCAACACGGCCTGGATCGAGGGCCGGTCGGTCGGGTTGGCGCCGACGTAGGCGTACACCAGATCCCCTTTTTTATCGAGGATGTACGTCGAAGGTTTGGCCAAGTCGCCGCGGATGTCGAGCCGATCGGTGATCGCGAAATCTTTGTCGAGCACCAGCGGGTAGGGCAGCTCGGGCTTGCCGTCGGTCTGAGACCGGGCCTGCTCCAAGAATTGATCGACGGTCTCGGCGGGGCCCGGGAAGAGGATCACCACTTCGGCGCCGCGCCGGGCGATCTCGTCTTTCTTCGCCAACAGGCCGCTCATTTGGGCGAGGCAATGGAAGCAGAAGGCGCCGCCGAACGATTGCGGGACGCCGCGGAGCACCACGACGACGACCGACTTCTTGCCCCGGAACTCTTTCAAGTCGATGGTCTTGCCGTCTTTGTCGACGAAGACCGAGGGGAACCCGCCGGCCACGGTCGCGTTGGCGGGGGCGTCGTCTTTGAAGTCCGCCGCGGCGTCGTATTTCGGGTAGGCGTTCGGCTTCGGATCCGGGGAACATCCCGCCATCGCGAGGACTGTTCCGACGAGCACCGCGAATAGGAGATTGGTTTTCATCGCAGCATCCTACCCCGGAGTGGAGCATCCGCACCCCATTATTATTTAGGCGACAATGTCCACGGAGCGGGGCGCTTTTCGAAAAACGCCGCGAGTCCGTCCCGGCATTCGTCCGTCAATCGCGGCTCGGCACTGGCGTGCGCAAATTCGGCTAGCGGAATGGCCTTGGGCGAACAACGCCCCAGCAGGGCTTTCGTCGTCGCCAGCGCCTTCGGGCCTCCCTCGGCGATGGCGGCGGCCCACCGCAAGGCCGTGTCCAGTAGTACGTCCGATTCCGCCGTGTCGTTCACGAATCCGATTCGCACGGCCTCGGCCGCATCGATGAGTACTCCGGTGAGCAACAACCGGCGGGCGGCGCGTTCGCCGACGTGCCGCAGCAAGTGCGGCAGGACCATCGCCGCGACCAAGCCGCGCCGGACTTCCGGGTAACCGAACTTCGCGCCCGGCACCGCGATGGCCAAATCGCAGACCGACACCAGCCCCGCCCCGCCGGCGACCGCGGCTCCGTTCACCGCGGCGATCGTCGGCTTCGGCAACGTATAAATCAGCTCGTATAGTGCCGACAACCGATGGGCGTCTTCCCAGACGATGTCCGGCTCGGCGCCCGCCCCGACGGTGCCGCGGAGTTCGTCGAGGTCCATCCCGGCGCAGAAGGCGGGGCCCGATCCCGTCAGAATCACGCTGCGGGCCGCGGGGTCGGCCGCGGCCCGCTCGAACGCCGCGTGCAGCGCGGCGATCAGCGCCCGGCTGAGGGCGTTGCGCTTGTCCGGTCGGTTCATCGTCAGGATCGCGGCCGAATCGACGCGGCCGTAGCGAACGAGTTCGTCCATGGTGAACCCTCGGGGCGGGGTCGAGCGTAGAACGGGTTACGGGAAACGCGCGTAGGCACGGTTCCCCGCTTTTGTATACTGTCTGGTAGAAAACCGTCGCCCGATCCGGGCCACATTCCTCGGGAGCTGACGCATGCGCAAGTTGTTCCTCGGTCTCGCACTGATCGCCGGCGCCGGCTTCGCCTTGGCCCAACCGCCGGTCGTCCCGCCCCCGCCGCCGGCGGCACCCGCGGTCACCACCGAGTTCTTCCCCCTGAAGGAAGGCAGCAAGTGGGTTTACAAAGTCGGCGAAGCCGAAGTGACCGTCGTGGTCGGCGCCACCGCCAACGGCGAAACCAAACTCGAGACCCAAGCCAACGGCAAACCCGTCGCGTCGGAATCGGTGAAGGTCCAATCGGACGGCATCTACCGCACCAAAATCAACGCGACCACCATCGAACCGCCGGTGAAGATTTTGGAACTCGAAACCAAGGACGGCAAACTCGTCCCGAAAGCCAAGGGCGCGAAGTGGTCCGTGACGAGCAAAGTCCAAGCGCAGTCGGTCTCCGGGGAATTCATGGTCGGCGACATGGCCAAGGTCACCGTGCCCGCGTCGCCCACCCCGCTCGATTGCGTCTTCGTCGACGGGCCGAAGTTCAACATCGCCGGGACCGAAACCAGCGTGAAGTATTACTTCGCCGCCGGCAAGGGGATCGTGAAACTCAGCTACAGCATCCAAGGCGCCGAAGCGACGTTGGAACTCAAAACCTACGAAGAGAGCAAGCCGAAGTGAATTCGCCCCGGCGAGTTCGAACCGCGGCCCCCCGGAATCCCGGGGGGCTTTTCCTTTGTCCCCGACCCTCCGGCGGTATCATGACACCATGAAGCACTTGATCGAACTCCTCCCGACCGTCCGTGCCAAAATCGAGTCGCCGGTGCTGATCGCGCTCGGCGCCCCGTGGCCCGTCACGCAAGTCGTCGCGGCCCTCGCGGATCTGCGCGTCACCTGTTTCCAAATGGATTTCTTCCAAGCCCAACGGCTGCGCGAGAAACTCGCCCAGGAGAACCTCGCGGCCGAGGTCGTCGTCCACGGCGACCTTTGGGACGTCGAGGGGACGTTCAAAACCGTCCTCTTCCCCGCCGCGGCGCAGGCCGACCGCGAATTGAAGCTCGACATCGTCGAACAGGGCTACCACCTCCTCGACCAAGGCGGGCGTTTCATCACGCTCTCGGAATACGAGCGCGACGACGTGTTCTTGAAGCTCCACAAAAAAGTCTTCGGGAAGTGCAGCGAGGCGCCGCGGAGCGAATTCGGGTCGTGTTTCTGGAGCACGCGCGAAGGCGATCAACCCCGGCGGCGCCACGAAATGAGCTTTCGGGCCAAGATCAACGACGGGCCGAGCCAGCAATTCGACAGTTGGCCCGGCACCTTCAGCTACGGCGAAATGGACGCCGGGTCGCGGGCGATGCTCGAAGTCGCCGACATCCGCCCCGGCGACAAAGTCCTCGACCTCGGCTGCGGCAACGGCAGCGTCGGTTGCTTGGCCAGCGTCCCGGCCGGCTCGGCCGGCTCGGTGCTGTTCGTCGATAGCAACGCCCGCGCTTTGAAACTCACCGAGTTGAACGCGATCGCCAACGGCGTGAAGAACTACAAACTCCTGCTGAGCGCCGACCTGCTCGATATCCCCGTCGGCGCCTTCGACGTGGTGCTGGCGAACCCGCCCTATTACGCGAACTCCGAAGTCGGCCGGATGTTCATCGCGGCCTCGCGCGAAGTCCTCCGCCCCGGCGGCCGCTTCTACTTCGTCACCAAGATGCCGGTGCGCACGATCCCCGACATCGTCGACCTCTTCGGCCAAGTCGACTCGGTGGAAAACCGCGGGTACACCGTCGTCATCGCGACGGCGTAATAGCAGTCGCTCGAAATTTACCTTCGATATCCACCGTTCCCCCGTGCGCAGCGTCGGACCTGCTGACCCCTGGCGACGCGCGGCGACGGATTGGCTCAGGAACTTCAGTGCGTCGCGGCTGTCGCTCCCGTCGAGGTGTACTCCGCCGAGCGATCCGCCTGCCACCGTCCGCCCCCTCCATCCCCTTGAATCCCAACCCCGTCCTCCCGACGATAGTCCTTGCCGCCCGCGCTGCTGCGTGTCCCCGATAGGGCGGTCCAGGAGTCCCCGCCATGATCCGTCTGTTCGTCGCGTGCCTCATCGCCGGCATGCTCGCCATCCCGTCGAGTTTCGGGCAGCCGAAGCCGACCGCCCCGAAGGAGCCGACGTTGCCCGAAGGAATCGCCAAGGGGAGCACCGTCGAAGGCCTCACCGAATACACGCTGAAGAACGGCCTCAAGATCATCTTGCTGCCAGATGCCAGCAGTCCGAAGGTCACCGTCAACTGCACCATCTTCGTCGGCAGTCGCCACGAGGGATACGGCGAAACGGGGATGGCCCACCTGCTCGAACATATGGTCTTCAAGGGTTGCCCGAAGTTCCCCGACGTGCCCAAGGCGCTGCGCGATCACGGTGCCAACTTCAACGGCACCACGGCCGTGGACCGCACCAACTACTTCGAGACGATGACCGCCGGCGACGAGAATCTCGAGTTCGGTATCGAACTCGAAGCCGACCGGATGATGAACAGTTTCGTGAAGCGCGAAGACCTGATGAGCGAATTCACCGTCGTCCGCAACGAGTTCGAACGCGGCGAGAACATTCCCGTCGCGATCTTGTTCCAGCGGATGCAAGCGGCCGCGTTCGAATGGCACAACTACGGCAAGTCGACCATCGGCAACCGCACCGATATCGAGAAGGTGCCCATCGACAACCTCAAGGCCTTCTACAAGAAGTACTACCGGCCGGACAACGCGATGCTGATCGTCGCGGGGCAGTTCGAATCGTCCAAGGCACTGGCGTTGATCGCCAAGCACTTCGGGCCGATCGCCCAACCGAAGGAACCGATCCCCGCGACGTACACCGAAGAACCGGCCCAAGACGGCGAACGCAACGTCACGCTCCGCCGCGTCGGCGATACCGGCGCCGCCGGGGTTTGCTACCACATCCCCTCGGCCGTCCACGCCGACTACGCCGCCGTCGAAGTGTTGAACAGCGTGCTCACGACCGCCCCGACGGGTCGGCTTTACAAGGCCCTCGTCGAAACGAAGAAGGCGAGCGCGACCTTCGGTCTCGCCCGGAACACGCACGACCCGAGCACGATTACGATGTTCGCTTTCAGTGAACCGGACAAAGTCGAAGCGGCCCGCGATGCCCTGATCGATACCGTCGAGAGCCTCGCCAAGACGCCGATCACGAAAGAAGAAGTCGAACGCTCGGTTCGGATGCTGACGCAAATGCGCGAGCGCACGCTGGCCAACAGCCAGCTCTTCGCCATCAGCTTGTCCGACTGGGCGGCCTGCGGCGATTGGCGTTTGTTCTTCCTGCATCGCGACCGGCTCGAAAAAGTCACGGCGGACGACGTCAACAAAGTCGCGGCGAAGTACCTCGTGCGGCCGAACCGCACCGTCGGCGTGTACATCCCGACGAAAGTCGCCGAGCGCGCCGCCGTGCCGACCGCACCGGGGATCGACGAATTGGTCAAGGGGTACGTCGGTCGGGACGCCGTGGCCGCGGGCGAAGCTTTCGACACGACGCCGGAGAACATCGAGAAGCGCGTGACCCGCGGCGAAATCGGCGCCGTCAAATACGCGTTCCTGTCGAAGAAAACCCGCGGCGAAACCGTGACCGCCGTCATCAACCTGCGCTTCGGCAACCTCGACAGCTTGAAGGGCCAAGGCGAAACCGCCGACTTCCTAGGTTCCATGATGCTGCGCGGGACGAAGTCGAAAACGCGCGAACAGTTGAAGGACGCGTTCGACAAACTCAACGCCCTCGTGACCGTGAAGGCCGATGCGGGTGAGATGACCGTCGGCGTGCAGACGAAGAAAGCGAACCTCCCGGCGGTGCTGGCCCTCGTGAAGGAAGTCCTCCGCGAGCCGAGCTTCCCCGAAGCCGAGTTCGAGACGCTGAAGCGCGAAGAGATCGACGGTTTCGAGCAGAACAAGAACGACCCGCAGACGCTGGCGAACAACGCCCTGAGCCGGAAACTCGCCCCGTACGCGCCCGACGACGTGCGCTACACGCCGTCGATGGACGAGATGGCCGGGCGGATCAAGAAGGTGACGTTGGCCGACGTCAAGAAACTGTACGAAACCCAACTCGGCGGCGAGCGCGGCGAGATCGCCATCGTCGGCGACTTCGAGCCGGTCGAAGTCAAGAAGGGCCTCGAAGGCGCGCTCGCCGGTTGGAAGTCGGAAACGCCGTACAAACGGATCGAAGGCAAGGTTTTCACCGTGAAGGGCGGCACCGAAAAGATCAACACGCCGGACAAGGCCAACGCGGTCTACGTCGCCGGGGTGCCGGTGAAGGTGAAGGATAACGACGAAGACTACGCCGCGCTGCGCGTCGGCAACTACCTGTTGGGCCAAGCGCCTCTGGCATCCCGCCTCAGCGTCCGTGTCCGCGGTAAGGATGGCCTGAGTTACGGTGTCGGTTCCAAGTTCAGCGCCGATGCGTTGGACGATAACGGCCGATTCAGCATCAGCGCGATCACGAATCCGGCGAATATGGAAAAGGTCGACAAAGCCATCGCCGAGGAGGTGACCCGCTTCGTCAAGGAAGGCGTCAGCGCGTCTGAACTCGAAGAGGGCAAGAAAGCCTTCATCCAATCGCAGAAGGTCTTGCTGAGCAGCGACGGGGCCATCGCCGGTCAACTGGCGGAAGGACTGCACGTCGGCCGGACATTCCAGTACCTCGCCGACCTGGAGAAGAAGATCGAAAGACTCCAACCCGGCGACGTGAAGAAGGCCTTCGAGAAGCACGTGAAGCCCGGCGAGTTGGTCATCATCCAAGCCGGCGATTTCAAGAAGTGAGTCGAGTCCAGAATACAGAGTGCAAAGTCGGGAATAGAGTCCCGGCTCTTTGTCTTACATTCTGCATTTTGCATTCTCTGTTCTGAGTTTAAGAATGCTCCCCGATGACCGCCCCGTCGACAACGCCCCGTACCTGACGCACAAGCACGGCCCGCTGACCATCGAAGGATGGTCCCGCGCGGCCGTGCAAAGCTGTTGGCGCATCCCCGAACTCAAGCTCGGCTTCGACCTCGGGGCCAGCCCCTGGGACTTCATGGGTTCGCCCACGGTGTTCGTGTCCCACACCCACCTCGACCACGTCGCGGCGCTGCCGGTGTACGTCGCCCGCCGGCGTATGATGAAGATGGAACCGCCGACGATTTACGTCCCCGCCGAGAGCTTCGAAGACGTCAAGAAGTTGATGGTCATCTTCCAACGATTGGACCGCGGCCGGCAGAATTGCAACCTGATCCCCGTCGAAGCGGGGCAGGAATTCGAAATCTCCCGCGAGCACGTCGTGACGGCGTGGGCGACGACGCACACGATCCCGTCGCTCGGGTTCGTGGTCTGGGATCGCCGCTTGAAATTGAAAGACGAGTTCGTGGGCCTGCCCGGCGACAAGATCAAAGAGTTGAAGTTCTCGGGCGTGGAGATCACGCGCGAAGTGCGGACGCCGCTGGTCGCCTACACCGGTGACACCAGTCCGGCCGGGCTAGACAATTGCCCGGCCGCGTTCGACGCCAAGATCCTGATCACGGAACTCAGCTTCATCCGGGCCAGCCACAAGCGGGAGAAGATCCACAAGTTCGGCCACATGCACTTGGACGACTTTTTGGAGCGCCAAGACAAGTTCAAAAATGAACTGCTGATCGTCGGCCACTTCAGCACCCGTTACCATCCCTCGGAGGTCCTGCGGACGCTGGAAGCGAAGCTGCCCCCAGCGCTACGGGCGAAAATGAAGCTTTGGATTTGAACGGCCGGCTCTTTGTCGGAGCATTCGCAACCCGCGTGGGGAACGCGACTACGCGGGGGTTGAATTTTCTTTCGAACATTCCCCGCTTCCCCCAATAACTCTCGATTGCAACTCCCGTTTCCTGTCGAAATTGTCGGCGCACCATCCCTGCGGGTGTCTTGATCACAATCACTTGTGCAATTTGAATTGGATAATGTCCGGGTCTGCAGATCAATCGACACATCCGGCATGCGAAGTGCGATCCGAGCTTCGGATTGATACGGTTTTTTATCATTGGGCATGAAAACCGGCGCATGAGTGGACAGACCCACCACCCAGATCGGGCTCGGGCGCCCCCGACTGTTCGGGGCCTTCAATCTTCGCCTGAACACGGAAAGGTGTTTATTATGAAGTCCGTTCTGACCGGCATGCTGGCGTTGATCGCCGCGGTCGGCGTGCACGGCAGCGCCCGCGCTGCGTTCTCCGTCACGCTTTCGGTACAAGGATTCGCTTCGCAAACAATTGTCGACGGCGGAGCGGGCGATACCAACCCCCTCGCCAACTTCATCGGGGCGCAAGGATCCATCGACGGGTACAACTATCAGATCACGGCCAACACCAACCCGCCCAACGGTGGCTTCGGGGGCCAGCGCGTCGTCCAGCAAAACGCCCTCGTGACCGCCAATAGCGTGACGACGTCTCCGCTGGTGATCGTCACCGCCACCGACGGTTTCACCACCGGCAGCGCCTCCCCCGTCACGCTGCAAGTCTTCAACGCGCTGGCGGAGTCCAACTTCGACCGCGGCGTCGCGACGGCCACGACCACGGTGACCCCCCCCGGTATCGGAAGCGGGACTACACCCGTTGCGACCGTATTGGGAGGGACAATTCCGGCCAGTTCCGACACGACGACGAGGGGAGTCGTAACGAGCAATCCGTTCTCGATTTCCAACGAGTTGAGGATCACCGGACTCACGCTAATTGCCGGGGATACAGGGAGCCCCCAGTTCAACGGGACTCTGACTTCGACCGCGTCTCAATTCCAGGCGGCCCCGGCCCCGGCCGGAATTGTCTTGGCACTCACCGCGCTGCCGCTGTTCGGTTTGATGCGCCGTCGTTGGGCGACCGCAGCCGGAGTTGCCCCCGCGAATGCACCCGCTTAAAACGATTGCGAGGCGCTCTTCTGCAAGGCGCCTCCTTCCGCGCACACCGTCGTGCGTATGTGTTTTCGAACTACCATTTCTCGTGTAAAGTCACCGGCGCACATTTTTCAAGGGATCTACGGATAGATCCCGGACTCCCAATTTCACCCGCGGCTGGATGCCGCTCGGCGAAGCTGGGGAGAACTTCCATGTTCGTACTATCTCGGAAGCCGATGGGCTTCGAAACCCAGTTTCAGCAAACGACCAACATGCGGCAACGCCCCGCCGAAAGACTTTCCGGTCTTTGTTGCTTCGCCCTGTTCCCGATTGTCGCTACGGCATATTTTGCGGCGATCACCTGCCTTCGGATGAGCCAAGTGAGTGCCCGTCGTTAGTACATCCGCGCAAAACCCGCAGTGAATAGGAGTTGGCTACCACTGATTCCGGAGGCCGACGCCGGCCGTGACCGGCTCAACCGGGCACAGGCCTACACTTTGCGGAACAAAAATCCGACCGGGGTCGTCCGAACGGAACTGCGCCCGCCGACGCGGGTTGGGTGCTAAACTAGAATATCCTCGCCGGCCCGTCGGCTCTCCCGGAGTTCGCCATGCTGTTCCAGCGCTACGCCAAAGCCGTCGCCTTGTTCTTGCTGATCGCCGGCTTCGTCGGTCTCGGGACACCGTTGCTCGTCGCGGCGAGCAAAGAGTCCGACGCGAAGAAGGCCGTCGAAGATTTGAAGAAAACCAAAGACGTCAAAGTGAGAATCGCGGCGCTCGAGAAACTCGGGGAACTCGGGCAAATCCAATACAGCTACGCGGAACCGGCAATTCCCGAGATGCTGAAAGCGCTCGAAGATAAAGATGCCGGTGTCCGCGCCGCGGCTGCCAAAGCTGTGGGTCAAGCCGGCTCCGAAGATCCCGACACCGTGTCGAGTTTGGTGAAGCTGCTCAAGAGCGACAAAGAAGAGTCGGTCAAAATCGCCGCGGCGGAGGGACTCGGGTTGTTGGGTACCAAAGCCAAGGACGCCGTGAACGACCTCCGCACCGCCGCCAAAGACGCCGATAAAAAGAGCAAGCTCGCCAAAGTCATCACGACTTCGATCAAGAGCATCAACGGTACCAAGAAGTAGCACCCAACCCCCATCCGCCTGGTCCCCGGTTCCCCACGATGCGCTTTTCGTTGCTCGCTTCCATAGTTCTGGCGTTCCCCCTGTTGGCTGCGGAGCCAACCGGGTCGGAGCTGTATGCGGCCAAATGTGCCTCGTGCCACGGGGCCCGAGGTGAAGGATCCAAGAAATACAAGCGCAGCCTCGAAGGGAATCGCTCGGTTCTGCAACTGACCAAGTATGTTCAGGAGACGATGCCCGAAGACGCGCCGGGGACTTTGAGCCAGACCGACGCCGCGAAGGTCTCGGCGTATCTGCACGACGCCTTCTATTCGCCGGTGGCGCGGGATCGCAATCGCCCGGCCCGCATCGAACTCGCCCGGCTGACGGTTCCGCAGTACCGCAATAGCATCGCCGACCTGGTCAACCATTTCCGCTGGAACGCCAACTGGGGCGACAAACGCGGCCTGACGGGGGAGTACTACAAGGGGCGCAACCATAACAAAGGCGAGCGCGTCATCGAGCGGCTCGACGCCGAAGTGAAGTTCGACTTCGGCATCTCGACGCCCGAGAAAGACAAATTCCCCGACCCGCACCAGTTCGCCATCGCTTGGAACGGCAGTATCTCGCCCCCCGAAACGGGCTTCTACGAATTCGTGATCCGCACTGAACACGCCATGCAGTTTTGGCTCAACGACACGCAAAAGGCGTTGATCGACGCCACGGTGAAGTCGGGCAACCAGAGCGAATACGTCGCCGGGATGTACCTCGTCGCGGGGCGGGCCTATCCGATCCGGTTGAACTTCAGCAAAGCGAAACAGGGCGTGGACGACTCGAAAAAGAACCCGAACCGGCCGGTGTTGCCCGCGAGCATCAGCCTGAATTGGAAGCCGCCGGATGGCGTCGTGGAACCGATCCCGAGCCGGGTATTGTCGCCGGTGGTCTTCCCGGAGCAATTCGCCCTCGGCACGTCCTTCCCGCCCGACGACCGCAGCCTCGGCTGGGAGCGCGGCACCGCCGTGTCCAAAGAATGGGACGCCGCCACGACCGAGGCCGCGCTCGAAACGGCAACGTACGTATCGGCGAAGATCAACGACCTCGCCAAAACCAACGACACAGCCGGGGATCGCGCCGACAAAATCAAAGCCTTCGCCAAGGCCTTCGCCGAGCGCGCTTATCGTCGGCCGTTGACGGAGGACCAAAAGAAACTCGTCGAGAAGCAGTTCGAATCCCAGAAGGAAATCGACATCGCGGTCAAGCGCGTTGTGCTGCTCGTTCTAAAGTCTCCGCAGTTTCTTTACCGCGAAGTCGGCGGATCGGGGGACGCCTTCGATGTCGCGTCGCGGTTGTCGTTCGGATTGTGGGATTCGATCCCCGATACCGATCTTTATGCTGCCGCGACCCAGGGCCAGTTGAAGACGCGCGAGCAAGTGTTGGCACACGCCACGCGGATGTTGGATTCTCCGCGGGCCAAGCCGAAAGTCCGGCAGTTTTTCCATCACTGGTTGAACGTCGAACAGGCCAAGGAGCTGAGCAAAGATTCGAAGCGCTTCGCCGGGTTCGACCCGCAAGTAGTCGCCGACCTGCGGGTCGCGCTCGATCTGTTCGTCGAGGAGATCGTTTGGGGCAAGAGCGCCGACTTCAAACGATTGCTGACCAGCGACGAGATTCTGTTGAACGGCCGGCTCGCCAAACTCTACGGGGCCGACCTTCCGGTTGACGCCGGGTTCACCAAGGTGAAGCTCGACGCGGGCCAGCGCTCCGGCGTGCTGACGCACCCGTACCTCTTGGCGAACTTCGCGTACACGGCCGAGAGTTCGCCGATCCACCGGGGCGTCTTTCTGACGCGCGGCGTGCTCGGTTTGTCGCTGCGGCCACCGCCCGAAGCGGTGACGCCGGTGGCCCCCGACTTGCACCCGGGCCTGAGCACCCGCGAACGGGTGAGTTTGCAAACCAAGGCTCAGAATTGCATGAACTGCCATGGCATCATCAACCCACTGGGTTTCACATTGGAGAAGTTCGACGCCATCGGTCGGTATCGCAACGAAGACAACAAGAAGCCGGTGGACGATGTCGGCGTCTATATTGGCCGCGATGGCAAGCCGGTCACGTTGAAGGGCCCCGTCGAACTCGGGAAGTTCTTGGCGAACAGCCCGGAGGTCCATGCGGCCTTCGCGGTGCAGGTGTTCCACCACGTGGCCCAACAACCGATCCGAGCCTATGGCCCGACGGCCCACGCCGACTTGACGAAAGCGTTCACCGAAGGCGGTTTGGACATCCGCAAGTTGTTCGCGGAAGCGGCGGTGACAATGGCGCTAGGGCCGAAGAAGAAGTGATCAACGCCGGGCGACGGGTTGCGCACCGCCCGTCGGCAGGTCGATCGCCAGCGGGACCCAAGTCTTGCAACCGGCGTACTCGGGCCGGTCGATGATCTCGACCGGCTCCGTACGAAAGACGTTCACCCGGAAGACGTACAATCCCGGTGTGCGGTACGCGAACCGCTGCCGTACGGTCGCTTCGCTCCAAATGTGTTCGGCGTCGAGCTTCAACACGTCGTCCAACTCCTCGCAAAACTGCACGTCGGTCACGTCGACGAAATGCGAAATCCGCACGAACCCGAACGATGGCCGATGCTCTTCCGCCGTTTGGAGCAATGCGCGTTCTTCCGACTTAATCCCCGCTTGCTGCTGCTCGTGGAAGTGAGTCGGGTAGAGCCAGAAGCGCGCGTGCTCGGGCCGGAAGGTGCCGCCGTCTTCGTGGATGCCCCCTTTGCGCAATATCAACGACTGCCGGCCGGTGGCCAGCGCTTCGCAAACCGCAGCCCATTCTTTGAAGGCGATGTTCAACACGTCGGTTCTCGTCGGGAGTAGGACAGGCCTCCAGGCCTGTCCCAATTCGGAATCCGGAATGATCCTCGGACAGGCCTGGAGGCCTGTCCTACATCGAGCGTTGCTCATTTCGTCAATGTTCGTCGGAAGTAGGACAGGCCTCCAGGCCTGTCCCAATTCGAAATCCAGAATGATCTTCGGACAGGCCTGGAGGCCTGTCCTACTTCAGGCGATGTTCAGCCCGTCGATTCCCCCCGTTGCGGTCGGCCGAGCAAATCGTCCACCGCTTCGCGCGGCGATTGGCCTTCGTACAGAACCCGGTAGACCCCTTGCAAAATCGGGGCATCGAGGTCCGCCCGCGTCAGGCGCTCGTACACGCTCTTGGCCGTGAAGATACCCTCGGCGACTTGCGGGCCGGCCAGCAGCGCTTCGAGCTTCTCCCCTCGGGCGAGGCGCTCGCCGACGCGGCGGTTGCGGCCGTGCGGGCTGAAGCAGGTCGTCATCAAATCGCCGATGCCGGCGAGGCCGTGGAACGTGGCAGGGTCGGCCCCGTGGGTCACGCCGAAGCGCTGCATCTCGACCAAGCCGCGCGTCAGGAGCGCGGCCTTGGCGTTGTCGCCGAACTTCAGACCGTCGCAGATGCCCGCGGCGATGGCGAGGACGTTTTTGAGGGCCCCGGCGAGTTCGACGCCGACGAGGTCGGAGTTCGTGTAGACCCGCAAGCGGTCGCTACCGAAGTGGAGCTGCACCCAGGCGGCGAGGGCCGCATCTTCGCTCGCTGCGACGAGGGAGGTCGGCCCGCCGCGGGCGACTTCTTCGGCGTGGCTCGGCCCGCTGAGCACGACGACACGAGGCATCCCGAGTTCGCGGCGGATGATCTCGCTCGGCCGGCGGAACGTTTCGATCTCGATGCCTTTGGTCAAACTGACGACGGGCGTGCCCGGTTCGGCGACTTTGTGGAACAGCTTGAGTGTGGAACGCAAGAAGGCTGTGGGAACCGCTGTGATCCAAACGTCGGCGCCGCGCGTCGCGTCCTCGACCGACGCGGTAATATCGACCGCGTCGGGAATGCGGACGCCGGCGAGCTGCTGGGTATTTTCGCGCAGGCGATTCAACCGATCGGCGACATCGCCCCGGTAGCTCCAAAGGCGCACCCGGTGCTCCGGCCGCTGGCCGAGAACGACGGCGAGGGCCGTGCCCCAGCCGCCGGAACCGAGAATGGCGAGCGTCGGCACGGCGTCCCTTTCACTTGAGCGGAAGGCAATCGTCACGGGCGGAATATCTTACCGCCGCGGGCGAAAAAAGATCGCGCTTCCGCGGGTCTCGGTGGAGTTCGCAAAACCGCGATGCCGATGAAATAGTCGTGGGATTCGGTTTCGTCCGGCGACCGACCAGGAGGGTTCTCCGATGCGTCTGCACCAACTCAAAGTGTTCCGCAGCTACGACGAAAACGCGGGCGGTTTGTTCGAACCCGAACCGCTCGACCCGTCGGTCCGCGTCCGCTTGGGCGACCTGCTCCCGCTGGTCGCCATGGCCCAGAAGTTGAACTTCATCTGGCTGAAGGATTTCCTCGACGACGAAGTCGCCATCAGCGAAGACCTCCACCAAGTGCTGCAATCCTTCCGCAGCTGCCGGCCGTCGGCCTCGTAATTTTCAATCCCGGTCGTCGTCGTCCGGTGCCCGGCGGGCGGAGCGGACGACGGACGGGCCGGGGGCTTGGCCCGCTTCGCGCTTCCAAGCGGCGTAATTCTCCCACGTTTTCGTACCGAGCGGAAACGGCGGGAACTGCACGCCCGAGATGGTCAAATAGCCGCGGGCGGGGCGATCGCCGCCGATTTCTTCCCGATCTAGGTGCACTTCCCGCCGCGAGACGATGGTCGTCGCGTCCCCCTTTTCGATGAAGAAAGCCGTGTCGCCGAGGAGTTTGCCCGTGAGCGCCGGCTCGGTGTCGAAAAAGACGGCCTGCGCGTCGGTCTTCGGGTCGGAGTATTTGATTTCGCGCAGCAGGTCGTCGAACCAGCGGATTTGGGCCCGCGTCGGCCGGTCGGCGAATTCGCGGCGCAGTTGCAAGTAGCCCTGCGCTTGGCGGAAGCCTTGGAAGAGCCACATCGCGCCGAAGACCAGAAAGATCACGTCGACCTTGCCCTGGCCCGGCAGCATCTGTTGCCACTTCATCAATTCGCGGGCGACGTTCCACCCGCCGAAGCTCATCAGAACGAGCGCGGCCAACAGCACGCCTTCTGCCGAGGGGAAGAGCCGGTTGAGGAGACCGCTGCCGAACTCCATGCAGGCGAGGGCGAGGTAGACCACGCTCAACCATTTGAATTCTTGTTTCGGGTCGACCAAGTACCACCAAAACGCCAACATGATGGCGCCGAAGATCAGGGCGCCCGTGCTCCCGCGGCGAACGCGCTCGCAGACCTCGCGGTAAGCGGAGACGCGGCGCAAGATGTTCCGGACTTCTTCGGGGCGGATCGGTTCGTCGTCGGTCATGGTCGCAAATCTCGGGTGCGGCAATCGTCTTACCGATACTTTACTTGGCCTGCCCTACTTCCGCACCGTCGTCGGCGAAGATCGCCCCTTTCAACCCCTCTTTGGGAACCACGACGAGGAGTGGGCTGGCGAAGGTCGCAGTGCCAGCCGGACCGGTGACCGACTTGTATTTCAGCGTGAACTGTCCGTCTGCGGATGTGCCCGATACATCGCCGTAGCTCGTGACGGCCGGCCCGCGCGTGATGACCGCGACGACGACGCTCTTCTCGAAATCGGCTTTTGTCACCGGGTTGTTTTTCTGCTTCCCCAAGGGCGGCACGGTGCCGAAGAGTTTCTCGAAGGCGTCGTAATCGCGGATGATCAGGAACGATCGCTCCCCTTTCAAGCCGGAGTTGTTTTTCTCGAAATGGCCGGTGCGGATCGTTTCGGGCTTCGGGTTGGCCGGTTTGTCTTCGGCGGTCGTGGCGAACGTCGAGATCAGTGCGGCGGTGAATGCGAACAGGACGAATTTCATCGGGAACTCCGGACGTCAGTAGGGCATTGGGTTGGGGGCGAGGAAGACCTCCGGCAATTCGGCTTTCGCCACGACGACGATCCCCGATTCGGTGACGGTGAACCCGCGGCGGCGGTCGAAATCCGAGTCGTAGCCGAGGACGGTGTACGGCGGCAGTTTCACGTCTTTGTCGATGATCGCCCGGCGGATGCGGCAGTAGCGCCCGACGTCGACCCCTTCGAACAAGATCGAATCCTCGACGACGGCGTAGCTGTTCACCCGGACGCGCGGCGACAAGATGCTCCGGCGCACTTGGCCGCCCGAGATGATCGCTCCGGACGACACGATGCTGTCGTGCGCTTCGCCGCGCTGGATATAGCCCGGCGGTCCCTCGCCCATGTGGACGAACTTCGGCGGCGGGTTCTGCGGGTGCAGCGTACGGATCGGCCACGTGTCGTCGTAGAGGTTCAACACCGGTTCGGCGGCGACGAGGTCGAGGTTCGCCCGGTAGTACGCGTCGAGGGTGCCGACGTCGCGCCAGTACGGGTTCGGTTTGCCGTTGCGGTCGCGGAAGCGGAACGAGCGCACGTCGTAGCCGTTCCGGACCATCGCGGGGATGATATCGGCGCCGAAGTCGTGGCTGCTGGCGGCATCGGCGGCGTCTTCGCAGAGCCGGTCCAAGAGCATGGCCGTGTCGAAGACGTAAATCCCCATCGAGCCGAGGGCGCGGTCGGCGTCCCCCGGCATCGGGGCGGCGTCGCGCGGCTTCTCGCGGAAGCCGAGAACGCGGCCGTCCGCATGCGTCTCGACGATGCCGAAATGGTGGCACTCGGCCAAAGGCACCGGGATGCACCCGATGGTGAGGTCGGCCCCGGCCGCCGAGTGCGCGGCGATCATCTCCGAGTAGTCCATCTTGTAGATGTGATCCCCCGCGAGGATCAACAGGTGATCGGGGGCTTCTTTCTCGATGCTGTAGATGTTCTGGTAAATCGCGTCGGCGGTCCCCTTGTACCAGTGCTCGTCGATGCGCTGCTGCGGCGGCAAGACTTCGACGCCTTCGCCGAGGTCGTGCGTGAGGAAACTCCAACCTTGGCGGATGTGCCGATCGAGGCTGCGCGATTTGAACTGCGTGAGCACGAGCGCCCGGCGCAGGCCGCTGTTGATGCAGTTGGACAGCGTGAAATCGACGATGCGATACAACCCGCCGAACGGGACGGCCGGCTTCGCGCGGTCCCGCGTCAGCGGTTCGAGCCGCGTGCCTTTGCCGCCCGCGAGGATCATCGTCAACACGTTTCGGAGCATGGCGAGGCGTCCTCGGGCTCCCTGTATCGTACACCGGAGTGGCAGGGCGCCACAAGTTCGGCAGAGCCCAAACGAAACGGACCGGGAAACTCTTCCCGGTCCGACTTTGTCCATCGTCCGCGACTCACTTGCCGCGTTCGAGTTCCTTGAGGCCGGCGTTGTCGCGGCGGTAGAGCGGGATGTGGCGGTAATACACTTCGAGTGTCAGCAGGGCCATGCAGGTGGTGCCGAGGCGACCGCAGCCGGCGCCCATCCACGGCGATTTATCCGGGTCCCACGAGCCGTGCAGAGCGGGTTTTTTCTCGTCGTTGACCTGCAACTTGATGAGCATGTCGCGCATCCCGTCGTTCCACTTCTTCCACGTGTCGCCTTCGAAGAAGTGCATGACCTGCGTGGCGTAGTAGAAGTAGTACATGTCGTAGCTCTTGCTCTGTGTGGGCGTCCACTCTTTGTTGAGGAACTCGACGCCGGCGTTCATGCCGGGGTGCTGCGAGCTCCAACCGTCGACGTAATACCGGCAGAGCAGGGCCACGGCCGTGAGGGTCGGCGTCGCGCCGGGACTGCTGTAGCCGTAGGTCGCTTTGGACGAGCCGGTGGCGACGCTGTCGAGGAACTTGCTGGCCTTCTCGATGACTTCCTTTTTCACCACGAGGTCCTTGCAGAGCTTGGCGCTTTGCAGGGCCTGCAGTTGCCAGCCGACGATGGACGTGTCGCCGTTGCTCTTGGCTTGGTAACCCCAGCTACCGTTGACGCCTTGGGCATTCATGATGAAGTTGATGGCGGCTTGGGCGTGCTTTTGGAGGTAGCTCTTGTCGCTGGTCATGCCGAAAGCTTCGCAGAGTGCGATGGTGCCGATGGCGTGCGAGTACATGTTGTTGGCGCCCTTGAAGCTGCCGTCGGGCTTCTGCGACTTGGTCAAGTAGGCCAAGCCCGCGATCACGGTCTTCTGGTACTTGTTATCCTTCGGATCTTTGGGGGCCTTGTGGGTTTGCCCGGCGGCGAGGAACGGCAGAAGGCTCATGCCGGTCGCGGCGATCACTTCTTCTTTTTGGCCGCCGTCGTAGACCCAAGAACCGTCGGTCTTTTGTTGCTTCGAAAGCCAGAGTAGGCCGCGGGCGACGGCGAGTTCGGAATCTTTGGAGCCGCCGAATTGGGCGACGAGTTTGTCGCGGGTGGCGCGATCGCGCCCGGCGAGTTGGGCATTGTTCGGGTTGAGGCCGCTGGTGCCGCCGTCGCCGAGCGGTCCGCCCGCCCCGGGCATATTGGCGAGCGTGCCGGGGTCGAGGGCGTTGTCGGACGGACTGCCGAGGGTCCTGGTGACATCGGTGGGGATGGTCGCTGTGTCTTCCGGCTTGCCGATCGGTTCGTTCATTGTCACGGTGGTATCGACGTTGACTTCCGCTTCGCGCACGGCGTCGATGGCGGTTTCGACTTTGGCGTCCAACCCCGCGTTCGGGTTGGTCAGGTCTATCGGATCCGGTTCGTCTTTGCGCTCGTCGACCGTCACGGGGGTGTCGTCGCGGTTCGGCTTGGCGGCCGCGGTCGGGAAGCCCAGCGAGTAGCCGAGGATGCTGAGCGAGAGCACGACGTGCAACCCGCCGCTGATGACCCACGCGGGGAGGTGTTTCTTGACGAGCCGCTCGTTCGCGGTCTCTTCGGTGCCGTTCACCAAGTGAATGACCGACTGCTTTTCGGTTTTGTCGGGCCGTTCGGCCGGGGTCGCTCGGGCCATGATCAATGCCTCCCGCCGCGCGAATGGCGGCTCGATTGAAGACTACCACACGGGAAAAAGTGAAGCGCGGGGAAAATCCCCGATTTCGGTTCGGTCGATCACGGCCCGGTCGCCGGCTCCGCCCCGCCCTCTTGGAACGGGTTGGGTTTCTTCGATTCCAGAATGCGGATCGAACGCCGATCCCCGCGCCGGAAATACCGGGTGACGCCCAGTGCGAAGATCGCGAACAGGCCCAACGATGTCAACAGCGCCGGCAGGAACACCTCGCGCCAAGGGCCGCCGCCGTCGATTTCTTCGACCGGCCCCACCGCCAGCGATTTGCCCATCATCAGCGGCGCCCGCCGCGTCAAGAATTTGCCTTTGTTCTTTTCGCTCGGCTCTTTGGATTCGTACTCCAACAGCTTGAAGAAATAGCCGCTGGCCGTGACCGGGTGCGACGGGTTGAACTCCAAGGTCGGCTCGACGCCGTCGGGTTTCTCGGTGATCAAAAAGCAGAGCGGGTTGCTGTCGTTGTTCGGGACGATCCACGCTTCGTACAGGACATTGATCCCGCGATCGCGGAGGAA
This sequence comes from Fimbriiglobus sp., assembly GCA_043727575.1. Classification (GTDB taxonomy): domain Bacteria; phylum Planctomycetota; class Planctomycetia; order Gemmatales; family Gemmataceae; genus JALHQU01. Next base: position 10,219 of record JAYSYN010000067.1, on the reverse strand, counting down.
ATCGTTCGATTCGATCTTCCGCAGGCGCTTCAACCGGCCTTGGAACGTGACCAACTCGAAGCGGTAATCTTCGCGCGTCTTGGCGAACAGATCGCCGTAAGAAACATCCCGACGGGCCATTTCTTGCAATTGGGCCATCGTGAACTGATTGGCGTGCAGCACGAGTTCGTTGTACGCGTCGTATTCGTCGTGGTCGTCGACATCCGTCCGCAGCGGCGATGGATCTTTGCCACGCATCGCTTGGAGATATCGCTTATTTTTGTCGAACTGAAACACCTTCCGGGAAATGACTTTCACCGCCGGGCCCGCCCTCGGCTCGGGTTGGGTCGGCACCGTCTGGGCGAACGCGAATGAAGAGACCGATGCGAACGCCAGCGCAACCGCTGGCCACCGCGAGACTTGAACTCGGAACGTCGGCCGGATTTGTGTCGTCGGAGCCATCGCAACTACCTCGGCTATCCCATCGGACGTTACAAACTCGTTTCAGTTCCCGAAAGTTTTACGAAACTCCCCGCAGGGCGCGGGGTTGCGGGTTGCGGTGACTGCGGGTAACCACTTCCAAATCATCATCCACACAAAAACACCCCCATGGCAAGCCACGGGGGTGTATGCAAAATCCTTCTTCATCGAACCCAAACACCTACTCCAGCAGCAAGGTCGGCTCCCAGCCGACGCGTTCGGCGTTGGCTTTGAGTTTTTCGAGCGCCCGGTTTTGGATCTGGCGGACGCGTTCTTTGCTGATCCGGAGCAGATGGCCGATTTGGCGCAGGCTGTGGGTGCCGCTGCCGGTGAGGCCGAAGCGGAGGTCGAGGACTTTCCGCTCGCGGGGGCGGAGGTTTTCCATCAGGAACTTCAGGGCTTCTTGACGCTCGTTGTTCTCGTGGAGCGTCAGCGTCTGCGTGTCGGGCATCGCTTCGGTCAGTTTGAAATCGCTGTCGTCGTCGAGGACGGCGTTCAGGCTGACCGGCGTGCGGGTGGCGGTTTGGAGGTGGTTCAAGTGCTCGAGGCTGCTGCCGGTGCGGGTGGCCAATTCCTGCGGCGTCGGCAGATGTTTGCCGCCGTGGGCGAGCGCTTCGGATTCTTGCTGCAATAGGCCCAGTTCTTGCAAGTGGTGTGGGCTGAGACTGACCAAGTGGCTTTGGCGGGCGACGGCGATTTGCAGCGTCTGGCGGATCCACCACGTGGCGTAAGTGGCCAAGCGGGTGCCGTGCGACACGTCGAAGCGGTCGATCGCCTGCATGAGGCCGCAGACGGCTTCTTGGAGCAGGTCGGTGTAGGCGAGGCTGTGGTGGCGGAACCGTTTGGCGACGTGGGCCGCGAGGCGGATGTTGGCGCTGGCGAGCCGGTGTTTGTAGTGAACGTAGCGCGTGTGCAGGCGGCGGACGGCGAGCACTTCGCGGGTGCGGTCGGTGCAGTTATCGCGGATGAACTGGGCCATCGGCCAGGGTTCGAGGGGCGGGCGCACGGCCCGCAGGTCGGGGAAGTGCCTCAGCAGCACGCGCACGAGTTCGTTCTTGCAATCCCAGAAGCTGGTGAGCAGCTCCCGCTCTTCTTCGGGTGTGAGGAGATCGGACGAGAACGTGGTGACAACGGTTTCGTCCGTCACTTTGGCCGACGGAACATGGCGGGTCCGTCGTGCGGCGGCGGGCATGGTGTTTCCCCCAAAAGGCAATGGCGATGGCCGGACGAAACGCGTACCCGAGCACGGCCACGGGCCGGCTATCTGGGTGACCGAATCCATTCGGTCGGAGTGCGTCCGATGCACGCGTAACGTCCGGGGATAGGATGCCCGAGTTCGGCGACCGATCGTAAGCGGTCGCCCGAATCCGGAACATCGGCGAAGCGGCTGTTCGCCCTCAACGAAATCCATACATTTCTGACGGAGACCCGATCCACCCGCACAATCTGCGGCCAGGATTTCCATGCGCGTCCGTCAAGCTCGACCCGATGATGCCGAAGGCAAGAGGCAGGGGGGAAACGGTGTCCCGACGCGGCTGCCAGTGGGGTCGAAGGACGGAGGCCGGTGGCCAATTTCGCCAGTGTTGAGGCGTTCAAGTCCCCTTCACTTTCAATTGACGGATTGTAACCGCCCGCTCGCCTTCGATCAAGCGACTCATTTGGAAATTGCTCGTTTTTTTCCACCCAGCCCGTCCCCCTTGCCAAATGGGCTCGGAGGACGAGTCGACTTCGCGGTTGCCGGCCGGTCCGATACCGGCCTCAAAATTGGCACTGTCGTGAAATTGGGCAATCTATTCCGATTTTTTGTGGAAAAACCGATCGGCGTTCGCAAAAAAGTACTCTACGCTTCGAGTGTTCACCTTTGCGTGGACAATCCGACCCCGAAAATGGGGTTCCCCGCACGGAGGCAGGGTCTTGGTCGAATTGAACCGCTCGGAATCCCACCCACCCGCTATTTCGCCCGGAATGGCAGTTCAGATGGGCGCAGCCCGTTACAAGTGTTCGGTGTTGGTGGTGGACGACGAACCGTCGATCCTCGCGCTCTTGATGCGCCAACTCGGCCACGACTTCGAGATGTTCGCGGCCAACACGGCCGAGCAGGCCGAGAGCATCGTCACGTACCGGCCGGTCGACATCGTCCTCACCGACTTGCAACTCCCCGATGCCAGCGGCTTGGCGCTCCTCGAATGGGTCCGGCGCGTTTCGCCGCAAACGTCCCGCGTCCTGCTGTCCGGCACGGCCAAACTCCAAGACGCCGCCGAGGCCATCAACTGCTGCCACATCGACCGGCTCATCTTGAAGCCGTGGCGCGGCGAAGACCTCCTCGCGCACCTCAAAGAGGTCGCGAAGGGGTTACTGTTGGCCCGGAGCCACGACCGGCTCCTGGAAGAACTGCGCACGCTGAACCAGCAACTCGAGAAACGCGTGGCCGAGCGGACGCAGGAACTCCGGGCCTCGAACCAGATCCTCGAAAAAATGGCGCTCACCGATCCGCTCACGGCGCTGCCGAACCGCCGGGCCATCGATCTGATCGCCCGCAAGGAATTGCTCCGCCGCTCCCGCAACGGCACGCCCTTGGCCCTCGGCCTGATCGACGCCGATCGCTTCAAACTGATCAACTCCCGGTATTTTCTTTCGGGCGGGGACCACGCGCTCGTCTGCTTGGCCAAAATCCTCCAGCACACCCTCCGGAGCACCGACGCCGTCGGTCGCGTCGGCGGGGAAGAATTCCTCGTGATCGCCCCCGAGACCGACCGCGCCGGGGCCGAGATTCTCTCGGAGCGCCTCCGGCAAGCCGTCGCCGACGCCGCGATCGTGTTCAACGGCGAAACGATCCCGCTGACGATCAGTCTCGGCTTCGTCGTCGTCGACGGCGGTCTGCCGGCGACCTACGATTCCCTGCGCGAGATCGCGGCGGAAGCGCTCAACGAAGCCAAATCCGAAGGGCGGAATCGAACCCGGCTCCGCGTTTTGGAAGCCGCCGAAGTCGAAGCCGTCTGAATCCCCCGACCCGATTCCTATACTGTCCCCGGCGGAGCCCGATGCCCCGCGCCATTCACCCCAGGAGTGACCGATGACCCGTTTGCTGACCGCAGTGCTGGCCGTGGCCGTCGTCGCCGGCTTCGGCTCGATCCGCGCCGAAGACAAGAAAGAGCCGAAAGACGAAAAAGGCAAACCGGCCGGCGTCTGGGCCAAAGAAGCCGACGGCTTGAAGTTGGTGTTCGACTTCGGCAAACCCGACGCGGTGACGTTGATCGCCGCGGCCGGCGAGAACTCGCTGACGATCACGGGCAAGTACACCGTCGACAAAGAGGGCCTCATCAAAGTGAAGTCGGACAAGATCGAAGTGAAAGGGGAGTTCCCCGTGAAGCCGAAGGACAGTTATACGTTCGAGTTCAAATTGAAGGTCGACGGCAAGAAGGCCAAGATCAGCGACTTCGACGCCAGCGAAAGCGCCGACGAAGCCAAGGGCGCCGTCGAAGGCGAGTACACCAAGGAAGAGAAGAAAGATAAGTGACCGGGGGAAGTGCGGAGTTCGGAATTCGGAGTGCGGAATCGACGAGGGCGCACTCATTTCTTCCATTCCGCACTCCGCACTCCGAATTCCGCACTGCATCGCAGTGGGCATCGACGAAGCCGGGTACGGACCGAACCTCGGGCCTTTGGTCCAAGCGGCGGTCGCCCTCCACCTGCCGGAATCCGATCCGGCCGGGTGGGACACGCTGAAGCCGCTCGTCCGTTCCGCCGCGGGGCGTTGGGGCCGCGATGCCCGTCTGGTCATCGACGATTCCAAACGGGTCTACCACGGCCAGAACGCTCTCGGCAAACTCGAACTCGGCGTCTTGGCGTGCGTCTCGAAACCCGTCGCAACGTTCGGCGAACTGCTGAACCACCTCTGTACGCCGGCCGTGCTCGCGGACATCCGGGCCGAGACTTGGTTCGACCCGGACGCCCGACTCCCCATCGAAGCCCCCGCGGATCACATTGCGAAGCAGCGGGCCGCCCTCGCCGGTTTTGCCGGCGCCCGCTTCGGGTCGATCTTCGCCCGGGTTGTGCCGGCGCCGCGCTTCAACGATTGCGTCGCCCGCACCGGGAATAAATCGAGCATCCTTTCCGACGGCCTGATCGAACTCGCGCAGCACAGCGCCGATGCGACGCCGGGCGACGTACCGTTGCGCTTCCTCTGCGACAAACAGGGCGGCCGGGCGTTTTACGCGGCGCAACTGCAAGAGGCTTTCCCGGAAGGCTTCGTGAGCGCCGAGGTCGAAGGCCCCGACGAGAGCCGCTACCGCATCCTCGGGTTGCCGCGCGCGGTGACGGTCAGCTTCCGCCCCCGCGCCGATTCCGACAGTGTCGCCGTGGCCTTGGCGTCGATGGTCTGCAAATACCTCCGCGAAGTCTGCATGCTGCTGTTCAACGCCTATTGGGCGAATGCGGTCCCCGGCCTCGTGGCCACGGCCGGCTACCCGGTCGACGCGAAGCGCTTCTTCGCCGACATCGGCCCCGCGATGGTCCGGCTGGGCGTGGACGAACGATCGATCTGGCGGATCAAGTAACCGCGGACGCGTCCCGATCCCTACCCGTCGCCGGAAATGGCGCCTACACTGTCGGTACGGGGTGGTTCCCATCGGGGACCGCCCCGTTTTCTTTTCCCGACCCGAGCATCGCATGGCCGATCTCCACACACCCCTGCACGCGTGGCACGTCGCCCACCAGGCCCGCATGGTGGCATTCGGCGGTTGGGAAATGCCGGTGCAGTACGTCGGGATCATCGAAGAGCACCGCGCCGTGCGCGGCGGCGTCGGCCTGTTCGACATCGGCCACATGGCCCGGCTCAGCTTCACGGGGCCGGATGCCCCCGGCTTTTTGGAATCGGTCTTCACGAACTCCATCGCCTCGATGAAAGTCGGTCAGGTCCGCTACGGGTTGATCCTCAACGACCGCGGCGGCATCCTCGACGACATCCTGGTCTACCGATTCCGCGACCATTTCGAAGCCGTGGTGAATGCCGGCAACCGCGAGAAGATTCTGGCATGGTTGCAGGAACACCTCGGCGAACTCGATTGCAAGATCGTCGATCACACCTTTGAAACGGCGATGATCGCGATCCAAGGCCCGCAATCGGTGGCGTTGGTCGATGGTTTGTTCGCCGACGATGTCTCGAAGCTGAAGTACTACTACGCGATGCACACCACATGGGGCGGGCACGCCGTCACCGTCAGCCGGACGGGGTACACCGGCGAAGACGGTTTTGAAATCGTCATCCCGAATGCCCTCGGGGTGCCCTTCTGGGAGGCGTTGATCGCCAACGGGGCCGTGCCGTGCGGCCTCGGTTCGCGGGATACCCTCCGGCTCGAAGCGGCGATGCCGCTGTACGGCCACGAACTCAGCGAGCAGATCGACCCGATTCAAGCGAAGCTCGAGTGGGCCGTGAAAATGGACAAAGGCGACTTCTGCGGCCGCGCGGCCTTGCTGAACCGCCTGCCGGCGTTGCCCGACCGCATCGGCTTATTGCTCGACGGCAAACGGGCCGCGCGCGAAGGCTCGATGCTTTTCGCCGAAGGCTCGGCGGTGGGGATCGTCACCAGCGGCAGCTACGTCCCGCACCTGCAACAATCCATCGCCATGGGCTACCTACCGAAAAACTTCAGCCCCGTCGGCACCGAATTGCTCGTCGATCTGCGCGGGACGAAAGTGCCCGCGACGGTCGTGGCGCTCCCGTTTTACACCCGCTCGAAACACTGACTCTCGGAGTGATCGCCATGACGAACCCGACCGACTTGAAGTACGCCCAGTCCCACGAGTGGGTGAAGCTCGCCGGCGATACCGCGACCATCGGCGTGACGAAATTCGCCGTCGAACAATTGACGGAACCGACGTTCCTCGAACTCGCGAAGCTCGGCAAATCGGTGAAGGCCGCGGACGAAATCGGCGTGATCGAGAGCGTGAAAAGCACGTCGTCGATCTATTCCCCGATCCCCGGCGACGTGATCGAAGTGAATCAATCGGCGCTCGACAACTTGGCCCTCGTGAACGACGACCCCTTCGGCGCCGGCTGGTTGCTCAAGATGAAGGTCAACCCGGATGTGTCGCTCGACCACCTGCTCGACGCGGCGCAATACGACGCCCAAATCGCAGGCCATTGAGGCCGATTGCGGATTGGGGATTTCGGATTTCGGATTTGCAGAAATGCCGAACGTGAAGTCGCCCGACCCGGCAATCTAGAATCAATCGTCGCCGATCCGAAATCCGCAATCCGAAATCCGAAATTCCACCATGTCCGAATACGTCCTGAATACCCCCGAAGACGTCGCCGCGATGGTCGCGCGCATCGGCGTGCCGAGCGTGGAAAGCCTGTTCGCCAACATCCCGGCGCACTTGCGGTTCCAGCGGATGTTGGACATCCCGCCGGCGCTGACGGAGATCGAACTGACCGGCCACATGCTGGCGCTGGCGAACAAGAATCAGTCGGCGAGCGATGCCGTCTGCTTCTTGGGCGGCGGGGCCTACGACCACTTTATCCCATCGGTCGTGGATACCATCGCGTCGCGTTCGGAGTTCTACACGGCCTACACGCCGTACCAAGCCGAGGCGAGCCAAGGGACGCTGCAGGTCATCTACGAATACCAGACGCTGATGGCGCAACTCACGGGCATGGACGTCGCCAATGCGAGCCTCTACGAAGGTGGCTCCGCCGTGGCCGAGGCGGTGCTGATGGCGCTGGGCATCACCGGTCGCACCCGGGAAGTGCTGATCGCGGAGAGCGTTCACCCCGAGTACCGCCAAATCTTGACGACGTACGTGCGGAACTTGAAATGCACCGTGCGGATGCTGCCGACGCCCGAAGGTTTTCTGAACCCGGACGACGTGGCGGCGGCCGTGACCGACTCGACCGTCGCGGTCATCGCGCAGTCGCCGAACTTCTTCGGGCACCTCGAAGAGATGAAAGCCATCGGCGCCGCGGCGAAAAAAGTCGGGGCGATCTTCATCGACGTCTTCGATCCGGTGTCGCTCGGGCTGTTGGCGAACCCGGCCGATCACGGGGCCGACATCGCCGTCGGCGAGGGGCAAGGCCTTGGCATCCCCTTCGGCTTCGGCGGGCCGTACTTGGGCATCTTGACGTGCCGCAACGAATACGTCCGCAAGATCCCCGGCCGGCTCGTCGGCGAAACGACGGACCGCCATGGGAAACGCTGCTGGGTGCTGACGCTGCAAACCCGGGAGCAGCACATCCGCCGGGAGAAAGCGACGAGCAATATCTGCACGAACCAGGGATTGTTCGCGCTGCGGGCCGCGGTGCATCTGACCGCCCTCGGCCCGGCGGGGTTGAAAGAAACCGCCGAGTTGTGTGTCCGCAAGGCCCACTACGCCGCCGAGCAATTGGCGGAGTTACCGGGCGTGAAACTGAAGTTCGACCAGCCCTTCTTCAAGGAGTTCACGCTGAGCGTCCCCGGCGATGTGCCCGCGATGCTGAAGAAACTGCGGGCGCAGGGTTACCAGGCCGGCCTGCCGACGAGCCGTTGGTACCCGGCCCAAGTCGACGGACTGACGGTCGCCGTCACGGAGAAGCGCACCAAGGAGGAGATCGACGGCCTCGTCGGCGCGGTAAGATTGGCATCGGGTTGACCGCGAGTGGGAGGTGCGCCGATGCCGAGTCCGTTTCCGGGCATGGACCCGTGGTTGGAAGCGCCGGGGTTGTTCCCGGACCTGCACAACACCATGATCGGTTACATCCGCGAGATCATCGCGAAGGGATTCCCTCGGCCGTACTACACCGCGATCGCGACGCGGGTTTATGTCGAACACTCCGATCGGCAAATCGAGCCGGACGTCGATGTGCTCATCCGCAAAAAACGCTCCCGACTGGAATCCGCTCAAGAGGGGGGGGGCCTTGTTGCGAAGCCCAAACCTTTGGTTTTTCGAACTCCGTCCGATCCGATTCGCGAGTGGACCATCGAAATCCGCCACCCCGATTCGGGCGACCGCTTGGTGACCTCGGTGGAAGTTCTGAGCCTGTCGAACAAATCCCGCGGCTCCGAGGGGCGGAAACAGTTCTTGAAAAAACAGAAAGAACTCCTCGCGGGGCGGGTCAACATCGTCGAGATCGACTTGCTCCGTTCCGGTGCCGCGACGACGCTGGCTCCGCACGCGCGGGTCCGACGGCGAGCCGGGCCATTCGACTACCACGTCAGCGTCCGCCGCTACTATCGCTCTCTCTCCACGGAGGTGTATCCGATCCCGATGGCCGAGCGATTGCCCTCCATCGCGATCCCGTTGCTAAAGGGCGACGCCGATCTGACGAACGATTTGCAAGCGAGTTTCGACCGGAGTTACGAAGTCGCCTCATTCGATACCCGCGCCGACTACGACAAACCGGCACGCCCACCGCTGACCCCGGAGCAGCAAGCGTGGGCCGAAGGCATTCTGAAATCGAAAGGGGTGCGCTGATGCCGAGTCCGTTTCCGGGCATGGACCCGTGGATCGAGAATCCGGAATACTTCCGCGACTTCCACGACACGATGATCACGCTCATCCGCTCCGCGATCAACGAGCGCGCGCCGAAGGGGTACGCGGCGCGGGGCACGCAACTCGTTTGGATGGACGACGACCAAATCCGCGAACCCGATGTCGGCGTCTTCGGCCGACGCGGGAATCACTCGTTCAACGGCCCGTTGACATTGGCCGGGGCTCTGGCCGTCGAAGAAGAAATCGCGACGGTCGAAGTGGAACAAAACTACCTCGAAATCTTTTCGAAAGACGGTATGCGGCTCGTCACGGTCATCGAGATCTTGAGCCGCTCGAACAAGCGGCCGGGAGACAAAGGCCGCGACGCATACTTGCAGAAACAGAAAGAATGCAAAGAGAAGGGCGTGCATCTGGTCGAGATCGACCTGCTCCGCGGAGGGGCGCATGTGACGGCCGTGCCACTCGCGAAATTGCGGGCGAAAGCCGGGGCGTTCGATTACCACGTGAGCATTACGACCTGCAATTCGCGGATTCGCTATTATGCAGTCCCCATCCGCATGACCGAGCCGCTGCCGATGATCCCGATCCCGCTCGATCCGGATATGGACCCGGTGCGGATCGAGTTGCAGCCGCTCTTCGAGCGGACGTACGACACCGGCAAGTACGGCGAATTCATGAACTTCGCCAAACCCTGCGACCCGCCCCTGACCTCCGAACAGCAAGTCTGGGCCGAGGGCGTGTTGAAAGGGGTGCGCTGATGCCGAGTCCGTTTCCGGGCATGGACCCGTGGCTGGAGCGCCCGGCGTTGTTTCCGGACCTCCACGACGAGTTGATCAGCTGCTTGCGGACCGTCTTGAACCGTTCGTTACCGGCCGGATACGCCGCGCTCGGGTCCAGTCTGGTTTGGGTCGATCCGTTCGCCATTGTGCGGTACCGTGAACATGCGTATTGTCGGTCAGTTGCAAGCGATTCCGTTGTCGGCTCGCAACGTTTGCATTAAAACCATAACTGTCACGTTATTGCAAAGCGATAGGTGTGATTCGGCAAAATCGTCAGCCTGCAGATAAACCGCATTGCGGGAATTTGATCTGCACTACTCATTCATACATAGGATTTACAGTGGAGAAACGATATCAAGTATTTGTTAGTTCGACATATATTGATTTGGTTGAAGAACGTAGCGAAGTGATGCAGGCCCTGCTTGAACTCAACTGCATGCCGGCGGGAATGGAACTATTTCCTGCTGCCAACGATACCCAATGGGCTTGGATCAAACGTATCATTGACGAGTCAG
>JAYSYN010000066.1:0-20256 GCA_043727575.1 Fimbriiglobus sp. | reverse complement strand
TTGATTCCAGCCGGATCGATCGAATGACAAAAGCCCCCGGAAAGCCGGGGGCTTTTGTCATATTCGGTCACCAGTGGAGAAGAGGGGATTCGAACCCCTGACCTCTTGAATGCCATTCAAGCGCTCTACCAACTGAGCTACATCCCCGCAAATCTTCCGCTTCGATAAATTAGGCCCCGGGTCGCCGTGTGTCAACCCGTTCTGGATGTTCCCGTGCAAATCGAAGCCAAAGACTACGCGACGGGCCAGGCCTACTCCATCCGATTCGACGGCGGTCGAATCGCGGGGCTCGCGAGATCGACCGGGAATCCGAGCCTCTGGTTCGCACCGGCTTTCTTCGATCCGCAGATCAACGGTTGCCTCGGCCACAGTTTCAGTTCGCCCGAAACGACGCCCGCCGGCTTCGCGGCCATCGACGCCGAGTGCCGGCGCCACGGCATCGGCAGTTTTTTGCCGACGGTGATCACCGGCCCGCACGAATCGATGTTGGCTTGCTTCCGCAATTTGACACGGGCCCGCTCGCCGCTGTGGCCCGGTTTCCACCTCGAAGGGCCGTACCTCTCCGCATTGCCCGGCGCTCGCGGAGCCCATCCCGCCGAGTGCGTCCGCGATCCGGACTGGGATGAATTTCGCCGGTTCCAAGACGCGTCGGACGGGCGCATCCGCATGGTGACGCTCGCGCCGGAACGGGATGGAGCCATCGCTTTCATTGCAAAACTCGCGGCCGAGGGGGTCGTCGTGGCCATCGGCCACACGAATGCGACGGGCGAGCAAATCGCGGCGGCGGTGGACGCCGGCGCCCGCACGAGCACCCACCTCGGCAACGGTTGCCCGGCGGTACTGCCGAGGCATCCGAACGTTCTCTGGGAACAACTGGCCGAGGATCGCCTCTGGTGCAGCGTGATCGCGGATGGACACCATCTTCCCGCGAGCGTGCTGAAAACGATCCTCCGGGCGAAGACGCTCGACCGCGTGCTATTGACGTGCGACGTCGGCCCGCTCGCGGGGATGCCACCGGGACACTACCGCGATTGGGGCAACGACCTCGAAGTGTTGCCGAATGGCAAGATCATCGTGGCCGGGACGCCGTTTCTGGCCGGGTCGGGCCACTTCACCGACGCCGGCGTGAACAATTTGCTGACGTTAGGCCTCACACTGAAGGAGGCCATCGACCTCGCCAGCGTCCGCCCCCGGCAGTTGTTCGGTATGCCCGTGCCGATGTTGGAAGTCGGCGACGCCGGTCCGTGGATGATCTTCGGGTGGGTACCGGGCGGGGATTTCCAAGTTCGACAAATTCTAGACTGACATTATGATACCCTGTGTTATGGAGCGGTTATGGATTCTACTTTACTGCTGTTATTCGTGGAAACGCCGATTTTTTCCAAACGCTGGGCGGCTTTTGGTCTCACGGATTTCGACATTTCGATTTTGCAATGGTCGATCATGGAAAATCCAAAAGCCGGCGCGGTGATCTCGGGAGCAGGCGGGTTCCGAAAGATGAGATTCGCGCCTTTGCGGTCGGGTCGTGGAAAATCCGGAGCGTTCCGAGTGATTTATCTTCCGATGCCCAGACAGCGCACCGTTGTTTTGGGTGTCGTGTTTTCCAAAAGCGATGCGTCCAATATCAACGCCGCCGACAAGCACGACTTGATCCGTTTGGCCGGTGTTTACGAATTCATTCTGAGCGGTTTCTTTCGAGGGGCGAAATCATGAACTCGACCAGAATGCGACTTGCGAAGTCGAAGTCCCCCGCGGGCCAATCGAAGACGGTTGTGCGAAAATACGGTTCCGCAGTCGCCGAAGAGTTGATTGCGGGCATGCAATCGCTGCTCGACGACATGCAATCGGGCAAGGGGATCACCGTCCGGGAAGTGACCATCGACATGACTATCCCGGATCTATCCGCCGATGATGTGCGGGCCATCCGCGAATCGCTCGGCCTGAGTCAAACGCTGTTCGCGGAGTTCCTCGGCGCTTCAACGTCGGCGGTGCGGGCTTGGGAGCGCGGAGCGAAAAATCCGACCCCGATGGCCCGCCGATTTCTCGATTCCATTCGCACGGACCCCGAATACTGGCTCGGAAAAGTTCGCATTTGCATGAGCTCGAAACAAAAAATCTTCGGGGCGAAGCCAGTCCGTCGTGCGGCAGAGTGAGTGCCGGGCTTTATTCGAATTTGGAACCCCGAAAATGCTCCGTCTGACCGACCTGCGCGAAATCCTGCGTTACGTGCCGCGCTTCCGCGACCGCGTCTTCGTGATCGCCATCGACGGGGCCATCGTCGAAGACGACAACTTCCCGAATTTGCTACTCGACATCGCCCTGCTTCGGAGTCTGAGCATCCGCGTCGCCCTCGTCCACGGCGCGGCCCACCAAGTCGAGCGCTTCGCCAAAATTTCGTCCGTCGTACCGTCCGACCTCGACGGCACCGGCATCACCGATGCCGCGACGCTGCAGGTGGCGATCACCGCGGCCAACCGCGTCTCGCACGAAATCCTCGAAGGGCTGAGCGCCAACGACCTGCGCGGCGCTTGCCCCAACGCGCTGGTCGCCCACCCGGCCGGGATCATCGGCGGCATCGACAAACAATTCACCGGCCGCGTCGAACGGGTTGATACCGTGCTGTTGAACTCGCTGCTCGAGCACGACATCATCCCCGTTATCCCGCCCATCGGCTGCGACGGCGTCGGCCGGTCCTACCGGCTGAACTCCGATGCGGTGGCCGTAGAAATCGCGAAAACGCTGCGGGCGGTCAAGCTCGTCTACCTTTGTACCGAGGGGGGCGTGCAGGGGGCCAAGGGGATCTTGCGCCAAATGACGGTGGAAGAAGCCGACGCGTTCTTGAAGAAAACCCGCGGGGAATTGCACCCCGGCGCGCTCACGAAGTTGGCCCATGCCGTCCGCGCCGGCAAAGACGGCGTCGAGCGCATCCACATCATCGACGGCCGCGAACAAGAGGGGTTGCTCAGCGAAGTCTTCTCGAACGAAGGCATCGGCACGCTGATCTACACGAACGAATACCAAGCGATCCGGGCCGCGCTCAAGAAAGACGTCCGCGCCGTCTACAGCCTCATCCAACAAGGGGTCCAAGCCGAGGAACTCGTGAAGCGGACGCGGGCCGATCTCGAAAAGATGATCGGCGATTTCTACGTCTTCGAAGTCGACAAAAACCCCGTCGGCTGCGGGGCCTTGCACCTCTATCCCGGCGAGCGCGCGGCCGAGCTCGCCTGCGTCTACGTCGACGGCCGCTACGAAAACCAAGGGATCGGCGGCAAGCTGATTCACTACGGCGAAGCGCTCGCGCGGTCGAAAGGCGTCGACCGACTCTTCTGCCTCAGTACGCAGGCGATCAATTACTTCATCCAAAGGGGCGGGTTTTCGTTGGGCGCGCCGGACGACCTCCCGCCCGCGCGCCGCGAGACCTACGACCGGAGCAACCGGCGTTCGCAAGTGCTCGTCAAGTCATTGAAGTCCTGATCGGCCGGTCGATTTCCGCTTCTTCCGATTCTGCGACCCGTTTCCCAATGCGGGGCGGGCGTTCTCTCATCACCCGCCATGCGCGGGGCCACCGCGCCGCCGATAGACACCCCATCGAGATTCAAGACCACCGGTTGGGCGACTACCATGGCGACTTTTTTCGTGATCCCCCCGCGCGAATGTCTGGAACAGGCCATCGTCGAATTCGTCGCCCGCGTGCTGCCGAGCGTGCCGACTTCCCCGGCGGTTCTCGAAGCGTTTTTGGGCGCCCTCGAACTCGAAGCGAATCGCAAGGAAGACGTTTACTTTATCCACCGCGAGGACCTCGGCGGATTCGACGACCCGGTCCGGGAATTGATCGAAGCCTTCGGGGCCGAGACCGGGGACAAAGTCGTAGAGATCGGCGCGACCGTTTCGCACCGCGCGGCGACCCTGCGGCGCTGCACCGTGCGGGAGCGCGTGTCCGAAAAGGCGGTGAATCGCTAAGTTGTCCCTCGCGAAGCACGAACGACACGGGGCGAATCGATCACCATGGCATCCGACACCGACGATAGCTGGGCCGAATTCTACCGGGAGATCGGTTTGGAACCGGAGACCCCCGCGGCCGCACCGGTCGCGCTCGAGGACGAACCCGAACCCGCGGCCGAGGCCGAGGCGGGCGAGTCCGATGGGGACGACGACGAAGGCGGCGAGGAGTCGGCCGAAGCGGACGGCCCCGGCGGCGAAGAAGAATTGAACGAAGACGGCACGAAGAAAAAGCGCCGTCGGCGCCGGCGGCGCAGCAAGAAAAAAGGACCCGGACTGCCGGGCGAAGCGGGCGCCGCGAGCGAGGGGCCGGAAACCGCCGAAGCCGAGGAGCCGCTCGCGGAAGTCTACGCCGACGACGGTGGCCCCAGCCCCGAGGCGTCGCGCGAGTTGATCGCCAACTGGGACGTGCCGTCGTGGACGGATATCGTCGCGGGATTGCACCGCCCGACCGGCCGGTGATTCGGTTCCGCCCGTACCCAGAACCGGTGCTCGCGACTATGGCGGATGCTTCAATCGATGTCGTGGGGGTCGAGGAACTCCCGTTGGTCGTCGATCTGTACAACCGGATCTTCCGACCGGCGCGGGCGCTCGAATCGTTCCAACGCCGCTTCCTCGGCCGCAACAACGCCCTCCGACTCGTGGCCCGTGTCGACGGCCAACCGGTCGGGTTTTTCCTCGGCTTCGAGTTGAAGCCCGATACCTTCTTCGCGTGGTTCTACGGCGTGTTGCCCGAATGCCGGCGGATGAGCGTCGGTTCCCTTCTCATGGAAGCCGCCCAAACGTGGGCCGCGCACCAAGGCTACGAGGCGATCCGCCTCGAATGCCACAACCTCCACCGCCCGATGATGCACTTGGCCATCGATCTCGGCTACGACGTCGTCGGCCTCCGCTGGGACGCCGACCGCGCCGCGAACCTCGTCCTGTTCGAGAAGGCCTTGATTGCTGCAGGTGCATAGGCCAGACGGCCCACGCAATGATTGGTCGAAACCCTCTGCGTCCGATGCGATATATGAATCCGCGGAGAGTACCCCTACCCCTGTGCGGACGCTGCGGACGCTGCGGACGAACTTTTTACCCGCCGCGATTTCCGAAGAATTAAACTCCCGCAGTGTCCACGCTCGAACTTTCCCCCAAATCCGTCGATTTCGCCAGTTTTCCCCCGTCCGGTTGGAAAGAATCCGAACGAATGGGTCGGAACGGTTAAGAAAACTGTAGCGGGGTTCCGACTCCGGTCGATAACTACCGGACGCGGGGGTTCGCCCGCCGGCGAAGTCTCGGACTGGGAGGGGTAGGATCATGACGCGAACGCGACACGCCATCCGGAAAGTCGGGCTGTGGGCGTTCACCGGCTTGGCCATCTTCCAAGTCGGCTGCACGCACGGGCCCAATCGTTTCAACCAGCCCGCCGATCCGTCGCAGGCCGTCGGGTTGCCGGCGCCCGGCAGTGTGCCGACCGAACTGTCGATGGTGAATCTGCCCGAGTACGTCATCGAGCCGCCGGACGTTTTGCTGATCAACGCTGTCATTCGTGTCCGCGAAGGCGAAGAAGATGGGGCACCCCTTAAGATTGATCCGATCGACGATCCGAAAAAAGATGCGAAGCCCGCGGCGAAACCGCCGGGGAAGTTCTCAGATACCGTCCGCAGTTTGCCGATCCAGCCCGTCTACAGCGAGTACCCCGTCCGGCCCGATGGCGGCGTGTTCCTCGGGGTTTACGGTACTGTGCCGGTCGCGGGGTTGACGTTGAAGCAGGCCGCCGCGGCGATTCGCGCCAGTTTGGCCGCACAAGTTTACGCGGGCGAAGAGGGTGGCGGGATCAAAGAAGATCGACTCCTCGTGGTCGTCGATGTCACGCAGTACAATAGCAAGAGTTACCTCGTGATCGTGGATGGCGGCGGGGCCGGGGAACGGGTCACACGCTGGCCGATCACGGGGAAAGAATTAGTGACGGATGCTATCGCCAACATCGGCGGCTTGGCCGAGGAATCGTCCAAACGGAACATCTGGGTCGCGCGGCGGACGCCGTTCCCGAATCAACCGCAGCAGATTCTGCCGGTCGATTGGGTCGGCATTACGCAGCACGGCATCACGACCACGAACTACCAGATCTTCCCCGGCGACCGCGTGTATTTGAAGGCCCAACGCCTCGTGACAATCGACCGCACTTTGGCCCGGATTATCTCGCCGGTGGAACGGATCTTCGGCGTGACGCTGCTGGGGGCGAGCACCGCGAATCAGATTGCCGGTCGCGGCAACGGCTTCGGCGGCGGACGTTAAACCGTGATTCTCCGAGGGGGCCGCACCGTGAATTCCAAGCTCTACGCACTGATCGTGAGCGCGGCGCTGGCCGCGCCCGCCGCGGCGCAATTCCCGGGGCAATACCCGGGCGGCGTCGGCCAACCGGGCTTTACGCAGGATCCAAACCAGTATCAACCGAATATCTACAATCGCCAGAATCAACCGCTGAGCCCGTATTTGAACCTGCTCCGCGGGCAAGGGAACCCGGGGATCGATTATTACTACGGCGTCCGGCCGGGGTTGAATAGCGGCGGGCAACCATTCGGCGGGCAATCCAGAGGTGGGCTCGGCCAAGGCGGCTTGAACAACTCGCAGATGCGGACGGGCTATTTGCCGCAAGCGGGTTTCGCGACGACGGAACCGATCCCACTGCCCGATCCGGGGCGGGATGTCATCCTGTCGCCCTCGGGGCACGGGATCAGCTACGGGAACTTTTCCGGCATCAGCCGGACGGGCGTCCCGGGTGCGAATACCTCGCGGGCGGGCTTCTTTGCGCCGCCGACCACCGGCACGGTCAAACCGAAAAAGATGTAGACCCCAACGACCTCCGAAGGAATCGGACCCGTGAACCGAGACATCAAACTCCTGCGTTGGGTACCCCATTTCGTGCTGGGCTCCTGCGGCGCGCTCGCGGTGACACCGGCATTCGGGCAAACGAAGGAACCGGCGGCGACGCTGCTCCCCGCGCGCCCGGCCCCCGCGGCGATCGTCGTGCGCGGCTCCACGCCCGATTCGATTCTGCCGAGCTTCACCGGCGGCTATGTGCCGACCGTCCCCGCGCCGAATTACGGCGGCGCGAAGGCCGATCCGAAAGGATCGTGGGTCGGCAACAAATGGGCCGGGTTCAAAGAGACCGTCGCCGGCAAGCCGACGGCACCGGATGCGAAAGCCCCGCAGCCCGATCCGCGCTTGACCCTCGCGCCGACCAAGCCGCTCTTCGGGACCGGCGTGCCGATGCAGCCGATCGCCGCACCGCCGCAGAACGTCTACGCCAGCGCTCCGGCTTATCGCTGGTACGGCTACGGCGGCACGACGCCGGGCGCCAACCCGCATTCGCCATCCGGAGTTTATCCGCAAGGCTCGGCCAACTGGTACAGCCAAACGGGCGCGACGCCGGGGGCCTTTCCGGTGTCATTGACGGGACCGACACCCGAGACGCGGACCATCGAGCCGCCGGTGTACGCCGGGCGGGTCTCGAATGATCCGCCATTCCAAGTCGGGGTTCCGTCCAAGCCGATCGAAGCGAAGCCGGTGCCGCGCTTCCTCAGCGAGCGGCCGAATTCCGAGCCGCGTATCGTGGCGCGCACCCCGGCCGGACCGGCGTCCGATTACAACATGCCCGTGGTACCGAGCGGGACACCGATGCCGATCGCGGCCTCGAGCGAAGGGCGCATTTTGCCATCGGAGCCCGTGGCGTTGCCGACGGTCGATTTGAACTGGCAGACCTCGAGTGGACGCGGTGTGCCCCTGCCGAAGGAACCCGAACTGAACCCGTCGCCGCCGAAAACGACGACGCCCGATCCGGCGTGGGCGCCGGTGATCGCGCCCGCCCCGAAGCCGACCATCTCGGTCATCCGCGGACAACTCGATGCCCGCGAACCGCAATCGCTCGAGCAGTTCATCCGCAACGCGTGCGTCGGCCGCGTGGTGAAAACCGACATCCGAGCGCTCTCGGCCACGAAGCTCGTGGTGACGTTCGTGGTCACCGGGGAAAACTCGGCCCGCGAGGCGGCGGCACTGGTCGCCAACTTGCCGGAATTGAAGCCCTACGAAGTGACCTTCGAAGCTCAGATCGTCGGCCGCTAACCGCCACGGAGCAATTTCGACATGCGCGATTCCGCGTGGAAACTTTCGATTCGCTTCGCTGCGGTGTGCCTTTTGGTTATGGGCACCGGGGGAGCCGCGTTCGGTCAGCAAAACCTGTTCAACGTGCCGAGCGGACAGATCACGAAGTCCGGCGACCTCTTCTTCCAAGAGCAGTTGAACTTCGCCCGACTGACCGGGACCAGCAACACCACCATCGACTTCGGCCTCGGCCGGGGTTGGGAAGTCGGCTTCAACGTCTTGGATGTCGCGCTCTACGATCGGACCCCCGCCACCGACGCTTTGGCCGGTCCGCGACAACGGAATCCGGACTTGCTGTTGAACGCCCAGAAGGGATTCGAACTCACCGAATTTTGGGACATTGCAATCGGCACACAAGTCGGTTTCAACCCCGCCCGGCAAAGCCGCGAGCGGCGCTTCCAACAATTCACGTGGGCCGTGACTTCGTTGGAAGTCCCGGATCAACCGCGCTTCGGCAAGTATTACCTCGGCGTCTACCACGCCAACACGGCCTACGCCGGACCGGGCGAACGCGCCGGGATCATGCTCGGCGTCGAAATCCCGATCATCCCCAAACGGCTCAGTTTCCAGTGCGATTACATCGGGGGCAACCGCGATATTTCCGTCGCGGTCATCGGCGGCGTGTACACCTTCCGCAGCGGCTGGCAACTCTCCGCCGGCGTGCAACTCCCCGCCCCGCGCAGCAATAATCCTTACGGGTTCGTCCTCGAATTCACTCTGCCGGGTTACGCTTTATTCGGCGACAAAGAGAAGTAATCGGCATCGAAACGGCCGGCGGCGTGCCCGCGTCTTATGATACCCCCATGGAACGCCTCAATAAATTTCTGGCCCACGCGGGCGTCGGCTCGCGCCGGCATTGCGATTCGCTCATCGGCGCGGGCCGGGTGAAGATCAACGGCAAAATCGTCACGAACCTCGGCATGCAAGTCGACGGCGAGATTCACAAGGTCAGCGTCGACGATTCGCCGGTGAAAGCCGAGCGCGCCGTCTATTGGGCCGTGCACAAGCCGCCGGGCTACCTCTGCACGAACCACGATCCTTCCGGCCGCAACCTCGCACTCGATTTGATTCCGCACGTCGAACAGCGCGTCTACACCGTCGGCCGGTTGGACGAAGGCAGCGAAGGCCTGCTGCTGATGACCAACGACGGCGATCTCGCGCACAAACTGATGCACCCGCGCTACCAGATCGAGAAAACCTACGTGGTGCTCGTGGCGGGCAAGCCGAGCATCGCGGACATCGACAAACTGCTGGCGGGCGTCTGGCTCAGCGACGGCAAAGTCGCGGCGAAGTCGGTTCGGCGGATGAAACCGCAGGGCGATAGCACCTGGCTGCGGATCGTGCTGTGCGAAGGGAAGAACCGCGAAATCCGCCGGATGCTCGCGAAGCTCGGGCACAAAGTCATGCGGCTGCGCCGCATCGCCATCGGGCCGGTGTTGCTCGACAAATTGCCCAAGGGAAAATCGCGCAAGTTGACGGTCCACGAACTCGACAAATTGCGCGAAGTGCTCGCCGAGTCGATGAGCAAATCGAACTCGACGAAGAACAAAGCGATCGTCACGGCGATCGCCGCGCCGGTGGTCGAAGACCCGGACGATCCCGATTACGAAGGTTGAGAGCCGATGTTCCAGCGCACGGCGGAGATCGTCGAA
Source organism: Fimbriiglobus sp. (assembly GCA_043727575.1). Lineage (GTDB taxonomy): Bacteria > Planctomycetota > Planctomycetia > Gemmatales > Gemmataceae > JALHQU01. The sequence continues at coordinate 10,459 of JAYSYN010000066.1, read as the reverse complement.
CAGGTCCCGATGGCGGAGCGCACCTTCCGCATCCGCCTCGCCTGCCCCGACATCGCCGCGGCGATCCGACCCGGCCAATTCGTCATGCTGCGGCTACCGGGCCGCACCGATCCGCTCTTGGCCCGCCCCTTCGCCTTTTACGACACCACCGAAGATTGCACCGCATTCGATGTGGTCTACCTCGTCGTCGGCAAGATGACCGGCCTGCTCGCCGAGGAGCGCGCGGGAAACAAGATAGAAGTCTGGGGTCCGCTCGGCAAGCCATTTCTCGACATCGGCGAACCGGAACGCGCGACCTGCGTCGCCGGGGGCATCGGGCAGACGCCCTTCTTGGCCTACGCAAAAGAATTGCTCGGAACCCGAGGCTACGGTGGACTCCCGGCCCGGAAGCGCGTCGGCTCGGTCGCCCTTTATTACGGAGTCCGGACGTTGTCATTGGCGGCTGGAGTGGACGACTTCCGGAATGCCGGCGTCGAGGTTCACCTCGCCAGCGACGACGGCAGCCTCGGTGCGAAAGGTTATGTCACGCAGGTTTTAGAAAGGGACGGGCCGACTTCGCCGCTGATCGGCTGCGGCCCGGAACCGATGCTGCACGCGCTGATGAAACTCGCCGCGAAATGGGATGTTCTATGCCAAGTCAGCTTGGAGACCCCGATGGCCTGCGGCATCGGGGCTTGTTTCAGTTGCGTGACCAAGGTCGCCACCGCCGACGGCAGTTGGGATTACAAACGCGTCTGCGTCGACGGCCCGTCGTTCGATTCCAAATTGCTGTCGGGAGCTTTCGAGTAAGCCCTCGCGCGGCGATCTTCAGTCCGTCCGCAAACGCAGCATCGGCGCCGTGCGGACCGACCCTTGATCCTGTCGGATGCGATTGCCCGACCCCGAGATGCGCAAAAACGGGAGCACGGCCGGCGTCTCCGCCGGGCGGGTCGCGGTCCGCTCGTCGTTGTCGCGGTGGGCCTGCTGGGTCGCGGCGGTGAGGCTGAACCGGGAGCGATCCCAGAGTTTCTTGATCGCCCGGTCGTCCGGGGCCAAGAATCTCGCGTGGCTCATGACCCGGAACGCGACTTCTGGTTGCCCGGCTTCCCGGAGCCCCTCCGAAACGATCTCGAGGACCTCGGGGTCGCTCGGGGCCGCCTCGGCCGCGCGGCAGAGGATCTTCACCCCGGCTCGCACGTTGTCGACTCGCACCAGGGCCCGTCCCAAGGTCGCGCGGTAAATCGGTAAATTCGCGTTCAACTGGATCGCCTTCCGGTATCTCCGAACGGCCGTTCGATCGCATCCGAACGGGTCGGCTTCGTGGGCCCGGCCGAGGGCGAAATGCCCAGCGGCGTCATTCGGCGCGAGCCGCAAGGCCCGCCTCCAGTGCTTGCGCGCTTCCGGGAATCGCCCGGCGCGCATCGCCCATTCGGCGGCGGTGGAATGCAAACGGCGGGCCGCCGCCGGTTCCAAATCGACCGAGGCTCGCAAGCCCCGCAGCGCCCGCCGCGCTTCCGAATATCGGCCGCACTCCGCCAGCGCCGTCGCCGAGGCGAAGCCCGACTCGAAGTAGGTGAGCGTCCTGCTCATGACCGTCTCCGCGTTGGCCCGATCCGTGGGCCGCAATTGGGTTCCGAAAGATATAGCGAATGTAACGGTTGTATCGCAAGCCTAATTCCGATGCCAAACCCGAGATTATTCCGGAGCGTCTCGCGGATTTTATTTCCGCACCGATGACACCGCGTTGTCGGTACGGGCTCAAGTCGGCGTTTCGCAACGGTCGATGGACTGCGGGGGAGTTTCGCTCGCTCCGGTTTTTCGTCGGTCGGGGCAGGATGCCAACCATGGACTTCGCACACTTCGGACTGGCCCGCCGGCCATTCCGACCGACGCCCGACACCGACTCGTATTGCCCCACGGCCCTGCACGAGGCCGCCGGCTCCGTCTTGGCCCGCGCCTACGCCGACGGCGGCGGGGTCGCCGTGCTGGACGGCGAACCGGGCACCGGGAAGACGCTCGTCGTCCTGCGTTTCCTCGAATCGCTCCCCGCCGCGACCTGCCGAATTTTGCTGCAAGCGACGAAGTTGTCCCGCCCCGCCGATTTTTTCCAAGCGATCCTCTTCGACCTCGGGCAACCCTATCAAGGGATGAGCGAACAGGAATTGCGCCTGGCCGTCTACAGCGAGATGCTCAACGCCCTCGCCCGGGAACAAGCGGTCGTGCTGTTCATCGACGAAGCGCAGAACCTCACCGCCGACGTGCTCGAAGAGATCCGCGTGCTCGGGAATTTGGAATCGAAAGACTCGAAGGCCCTGCTCGTGATCCTCGTCGGCCAGTCCGGATTGCGGGAGTTGCTGAACAAACCGGAGTCGGCGTCGTTCGCCCAGCGCGTCGCGGCGCGGGCGCGGTTGAGCCCGTTGGCGCGGGAAGAATCGGTCCGCTACGTGCGCCATCAACTGCGCGAATGCGGCGGCCGGCCGGAGTGGTTGATCAACGACGAAGCTTTGACGCTGCTGGCGACGCACACCGGCGGCGTGCCGCGCGTGTTGAACCGCGCCTCGCTGCTGGCGTTCGCGTTGGCGAGCGCCGCGGGGATGAAGGAAGTCGACGCGGAGCCGGTGATCGACGCCCTGATTCAACTCGAACTGATGCCGGCGCAACCGGACGAACAGCCGCCGCTGGGACCGAAGCCGTCGCGGCCGAAATTGTCCGAAGAGTACGAACCCGAAGAAGCGGACATCTTGCCGGGGCCGGCCCCGCGATCGAGTTCCGGTCCGTCCCCCAAGAAGCCGCGAAAGCCCCATGGCAAGCGCAACGTTTCCTGATCCGTCCCAGCCGTTAGGATTCCGCCATGAGCCGGATGTTTCGCGTCGTCACGGGTGCCGGTGGGTCGTCGCCCGCGCCGCAGTTGCGGGCGCCGGAGAAGATCCACATCCCGCACGAAACCCCAGCGATTGAAGCGATGCCGTTCATCGAAGTCGGCGGGCCGGACGGCGCCGTGACATCCGCCGCGCGCCCCGCCCCGCGCGCTGCCGCACCGATGCCGGTCAAGGTGTTGGAACGCCCCGCGTCGCCGAGAGCCGCGCCGCTGCCGGTCGGAGAGCCGGTGGTCGCCGCGGCGTCGGACGCGCACGTCCTCAGCGTGACCTTCCACCGCCTCCCCAAGCTCGGGTTGAGGTTGCTACCGTCCGGTATCTCGCCGGACATCATCGCTTACCACGATCCCGACCACGCCGTCAGCGGGGAATACCGCATCGTCCGCGACGAGATCGTGAACCAGTTCGAAGAGCCCGGCCCGCGCGTCACGCTCTTCACTTCGGCCACCGGCTCGGCCGGGACGACGACGGTGATGATGAACTTCGCCGTGTCGCTGACGCAAGAGCACGGCAGCCGGGTGTTGCTGGTCGATGCGAACTTCAACCGCCCCGGTATTTCACGGCGCTTGGGCGCGTCCGAATCGCCGGGCCTCGCCGAAGTGCTCGGCCAAGCGATCCCGCTGGCGTGGGCGTTGCAGCCGACGCCGTTGACGAATTTGCATTTGCTCTCGACGGGAATCGCGACCGACGCGACCGAAGATTTGTTGACGACCGACCTGCCGAAGCTCATCGGCCAGTTGCGGCAGTGGTTCGATTGGGTGATCGTCGACGCCGGAGTATGGGGCGACTTGCCCGGCGCCCAAGCGACCGCCGCCGCGACGGACGCCGTCTACCTCGTGACGCGCCACACCGACATCGAGCGACTGGAATTCGCCGATCTCCGCGCCGACATCACCGACGGCGGCGGCCCCGTCCGCGGCTACATCAGCACACGTTAGTCATGCCATTAACGCGTCGAGTCGCGCCGCAGAGAGAAACAATCCTCGGCTACTCCGGCGCGGCCGCCATGCGCAAGAGTTCGCCGGAAAATTGCAATCCGACGCGGTGGGTCGCGCCGCTGGTCACGGTCTTCAAGAGCACCGGGTTCCACCCGGCCGCGAGTTCGACCGCGAACTTTTCTTCTTGGGCGAACGGCGCGAGTTTCGGCACGGCCCGCTCGAACGCCAGCGCTCCACCCAGCCAGACGCGGGTCGGGCCGTCGGTCAGCAGTGTCACGGTCGAGGTCTGCTTCTTCGGCGAGTAGACGTACGACAGCGTGTACACGGCGATCGGCTCCGTCGGCAAGAACGGTTTGAGCGCGAGCAATCCGCCCGCGTCAGCTTGGGCGGGGAGCCACTTGAGCCCCGCGGGGAGTTTCGCTTTCGCATCCGGGGCTTTTTCGATGTCGGCCGGGGACTTCAAATCCCCCGGCACACCGACGAGAACGTGGAAATCGAGCAGCGTCCCGCGCAGCGACTCCTGTTCTTTCTTGCTCTTCAAGAACGCGAGCAGGTCGATGAACTGGTCGTAACTGAGTTGCGAGATGGCGTTGTCGGGCATCAGCGAAATCTTCGACGCCGTGACTTCGTCGAGGTCTTTCTTGTCGATGCGGATGTCGCGGCCGGTCGCTTCGCGGATGACGAGTTCCTTCGCCGTGTCCGCGATCCTCAACCCCGTGTACGACTGCCCCGCGAGCGTCGTCGCCTTGTACGAGGTGTAGCCCTCCTTGATTTCCTTGCTCGGATCGATCATCGACTCGATCAGTTTTTCGAGCGTCATCGTTTCCCAAAGGCGGGTGAGGTCGGGGCCGACTTTCCCGCCGATGCCCTCCAAGCTGTGGCACGAAGCGCAGGCGATCATCGACATGTTCAGGTAGATCGCCCGGCCGCGTTTGGCGTCCCCTTGCGTTTGCACCTGCTTGCGGATCGCGTCCATCTGCCCGGGTTGATTCGACAGCGTCAACCCGCCTTTCATCACGTCGCCGTGGAGTTTGGCGAGGGCCGCGTTGGCAGGATATTTCCGCAGCATCTCCGAGATGCGGGGGAACAAATCCTTCGGCAACTTCTTGGCGAGATAGCGTTCGCCGACGAGCTTGGCCCCGGCTTCGGACGTGCCGAGGGCCATCACCGCTTCGGCGATCAACGCCGGATCGGGTTGATCGAGGAAAGCTTCGGCGTATTTGCGGGCCGCGATCGTGTCGAGCATCGCCAGCGTCCGCAGCGCTTCGGCTTTCAAAATCGCCGGTTCGGCGGCGGTCTCCAGCACTTGCGAGACCGTCAAAATCGAATCCTTGTCGCCGATGGCCCGGACCGCTTTGAGCACCGCTTGGCGCTCGGGGACCGTGCGTTTGTCGTCGATCGCGGCCTTCCGCAATTTCGACGAAGCCTGCGTGAGTTTGCCGAGTTCGATGGCCCGGATCGCGGCGATGCGGACATCGTCTTCTTCGGCGTCGAGCAGAGACAAGATGAACGCCGTCCCCTTCGCCCCGCCCAGATTGGCGGCGCCGGCCAAGACTTCGAGCCCGGCCGTTTTCACGTCGACCGGGGACTTGGGGTGCGAGAGCAGGTAGGCCGCGAGCGCGTCGAGCGACACCGGCGGATCGAACTGGTAGTTGCGGTACGATAGAATCAGCGCGGTCCTGAGTGCGTTGGACAGATGGGGATCGCGGATCAATTCGGGCAGCACCTCCGCCGCGGCCGGCGTCCGCATCGCGGTGAAGGTGTGGGCGACGCGTTCGAGGTCGGCCTGTTTGCCCGAAGTCGCGAAAGCTAGCAGCGAGTGCATCCCGGGTTTGCCGAGGCGTTCAAAACCGCGGACGATGGCGTCCGTGAGATACGCGTCCCGGCCGTCGTCTTCTTTCCACGCGTTCAGCAGAGTGTCGCCGGCGCCCTCGGCGCCGACCCGCCCGATGGCCAACGCCGCGACGCGCCGGACCGCGGCCGCATCGTCCGTCAACAGTTTGGATAGCGCTTCGTGGACCGCGATGTCTTTCGCCTTCGCGTTGCGCCCGAGCGCCTCCACGGCCAACCGGCGGACGTCGTCGTCTTGGTCCTTCAGCAAATCGACGAACCAAGCTTGCACGTCCGGGTTCCAAAGTTGTTGCAAGCCGCCGAGGCAAAGCAACCGCGCCGGAACGGAGGAATTCGATTCGACATCGAGGGCGCTTCGGAAAATGCCGCGGATCAGGTCGGGGTTCTTCTTCGCCCGGCGCAGCATCTCGAACTGGGCTTGTTGGCGAGTCGTCGCATCGGGCGAATTCAACGCGAGCGCAACCGCCTCTTGCGTCGCGGACGGCCCCGCCGACTTCGCCCATGTGTCGAGGCCGCGCGCCGGGATGGCCGGGTGTGCCGCGGTGCCGGTCCACGTCATCCGGTAAATACGCCCGTTGACGCCGTCGCCCCAGAGTTTGCCGGCGCCGCCGGAATCGGTGCGCCAGTCGCAAACGTAAATCGCCCCGTCCGGCCCCGTCACCATCTGGCAGGGGCGGAAAAGCGGATCTTCGGCTTTCAGGAATTCGAACTCGTGCGTGATGGCGAAGGTCGAACCGCTCGGCGCGACCTTATAGGCCCGGACGGTCTTGCGGAAGACGTCCGGGTAGTAGAGCAAGCCCCGGTAGTGCTGCGGCAATCGCGTTTCGTTGTAGATCAACAAACCGGCCGGGGACCCGCGGCCGGTTTTGGTCATCGGCGCCAGCTTACCCGGCAGTTCCCCCGCGACGGCGTAGCGGTCGAGGTCGGCCCGGCAACAGCGCGCCCCTTCGCGGAGCCGCCAGCCGAAATCCGATTCCTCGGCGACGTGGACGATCCGGCAACCGGTGAATTTGCTGCCGTCTTCTTGGTCGTTGTCGGTGTGGAAGATGTTGAACTTGTCGTCGAACGCCACGTCGCGGTACGGGTTGCGGTAGCCGATCGACACGGTTTCCATTTTCGAGCCGTCGGGCAGGCAGCGGAAGATCGCGCCGGTCCGCAGCACCGTCGCCCGGCTGCCATCCGAACCTTCGACGACGTTGTCATCGTCGCCGCTGGTGATGTACAACCAGCCGTCGTGGCCGATGGACAACCCGGATACTTGATGATGGTGGAAGCCGCAGAAGCCCTGGGCGATCGTCTCGCGGACGTCCCACCGGCCGCCGACCCGGGATTGTTTGTAACGCCGCACCGTGCCGCGACCGCTGATGTAGAGCCAGCCGTCGTGCCAGAGGATGCTCGACGGGAGTTCCTCGGTGATCACGATCTCGGATTTGTCGTAAGTCTTCGTTTTCTCGTTGTACTTCAACACCTTCACCACATCCGGCGTGAATTTCTTCATCGTCGTGACCTGCCGACTCGTGCCGTCGCGGTAGCGGAAAGTTTCGCGGAACTCGGCCCACTCGCGGCCCGGATCGGGGCGCCACTCGAGCACGAACAGCGTGCCGTCCGGGGCGAAGGTCATGCCGACGGGGTTGATAATCGTCGGCGCATCGGCAACGAGTTCCGTCTTGAACCCCTCGGGTGCGAAGAGGCCTTTGAGCTTGGGATCGAAACTGCCTTGATCGACCATCTTCACCGGGAACGGGGCCGGCTTCAGGGCCGATTGCTGCGGGCCGAATTCGGCCGGCGCCGGGGGCGAAGCCGCGGAGGCGCAGAAGTTCAACGAAACGAAACAGGAGAGGAGCAAGAGTGCATAACGCATAAGGGAGAGGCCCTCGGGTGTGAGCGATGCGGAAGGGGAATTCCACACCGAACACGTTCGGAATGTGAAGCGTCTGGGAAGGCTGGGAATAGGATAGCTCAAATTCGCCGGCGAAGGAAAGTCAGTTTTCGCCGAGACGACGAATTTTTCGTCCCGACGCCGGAGAATCCCAGGCTTGTCAGCATGGGGTTTTCGAGTAAATTGACAGCGTTGCCGGGGTAGCTCAGCGGTTAGAGCGGTCGCTTCATAAGCGATAGGTCGCCGGTTCAAGTCCGGCCCTCGGTATTCATCTATACCCCAGATACTGACGTGCCTTACGAGCTCAACACCGGCGGCGCTGCGTTCGAATCCCGCCGAAAACTAAAGTGTCCCACGTTTGTCTTGCTCGCGTTCAATGGCTTCGAAGAGGGCCTTGAAGTTCCCTTTGCCGAAGCTCTTCGAACCGCGGCGTTGGATGACCTCGAAGAAGAGCGTCGGCCGGTCGGCCACGGGTTTCGTGAAGATTTGAAGCATGTAACCTTCGTCGTCTTTGTCCACCAAGATGCCGAGTTCGGCGAGCTTCGCGAGATCCTCGCGGATCGGGCCCACGCGCGCCGGGAGGGCGTCGTAGTAGCTCTGCGGGACCCGCAAGAATGACACATCTTTGTCGCGCATGGCCGAAACGGTTTTGACGATGTCGCCCGTGATCAGGGCGATGTGCTGCACCCCCGGCCCGCCGTAATACTGCAGGTACTCCTCGATTTGGCTCTTCCGCTTCCCCTGCGCCGGTTCGTTGATCGGGAACTTGATTCGCCCCGTGCCGTTCTGCACGACCTTCGACATGAGCGCGGAGTATTCGGTGCTGATGTCTTTGTCGTCGAAATGCTGCAACTGCGTGAAGCCGAGGACGCGGCGATGGTACTCGACCCAGTCGTCCATCTTCCCTTCTTCGACATTGGCGACGACGTGATCGATGGCGGCGAGGCCGACGGGCCGGGCGGTGCCGGGGCTGTACCGCTCCGCTTCCAGCGACTTGTACCCCGGTGCGAAGATGCCATTGTAGGCATCGCGGTTGACGAAACTGTACGCCGTGTCGCCGTAGGCGAGGATGCTAGCGGTCTCGTAGGTGCCGTGCTCGTCCTGCAATTTCTGGGGTGCGGCGATGCCCTTCGCCCCGCGTTTCACCGCTTCGGCGTAAGCGACGGCCACATCGGGAACATCGAGCGCGATATCCATGACGCCGTCGCCGTGGGTGACCAACCGCCGGCTCTCGGGGTGGGCATCGCTCAACGGCGAAGTCAGCACGAAGGTGATTTCGCCCTGCCGCAGGACGTACCCGGCTTCGTGTTTGACGCGCGTCTCGAGGCCGGCGTAAGCGACGACTTCGAAGCCGAAGGCGTTGCGGTAGAAGAAAGCGCTCTGCCGGGCGTTGCCGACGAAGAAGCGGATGTGGTCGATCTTGCGCAGGGGGAAGTCGGTCATGATTCCGGCTCGAGGTGCAAGGGCGGAACCATGCTGATGTGCAGCACCGACAGCACAAACAACACGGATTCGTCGAACTGGAAATAGATGAAATGGCTACCGACTCGATACCGGCGGAAAGCCGACTCAAATTCGGGAACGTTTCGCCCGAGTGTCGGGCGTTGCCGCAGTTCGTCGATCGCCTGGTACAAACTCTCAATGTATTTCACGCCTTGCGCCCGGCCGAACTGCTGTTGCGTGTACCGCCCGATCTCTTTCAACCTCGAGCGAGCGTTCGGCGACAGGATAGACTTGCGCGTGCTCATCGGTCGCAGTCCAACTCGTCGTTGATCTCGCGGAACAAATCGGGAGTGAAGTCGATCCCTTCTCCCCGTTCGAGTTGTGCCAAACCTACAGCCAACTCTTCCCGCAGGAACTGCATTTTATACTGGTATTCCCGCTGTTCCATCTGGCGAATCGCTTCGGACACCGCGTCGTTTTCACTCGGGTACACGCCCTGCGCCACTTGTTCGCGCAAGCGGCCGATCATCTCGTTTGGCAAAGTCAGGGTAATCGTTTCCATCGAACGCACTCCCGGTGGTACGGTTATTCTACTCGGATCCCCAATCGATTCACCAAACCTTCCAGTTCGCTCCGTAGGAAGCCGAAGCTGGGGGCGATGAAGAACTCGACCTGCATGTGCGAGGGGTCGTAATCTTGGCGGATCACGTCGTCGGTCACGAACGGCCGGCGGCGGGCGTCCGGGCTGAACAGCGCGTGCGGAATTTCTCCAAAGCTCGACAGAATCCCGGCGCCGAAGACCTTTACGTCGCCGTACTCTTCGATTAGGCCGAACTCGATGCTGAACCAACTGAACCGCTTGAGCAGTAGCACGTGCTCGCCGTTGGGCGTGGTCGCGGCGGCCTTGCCGATCATCGTCAACAGCTCGGCGTAATCGCGATTCATCAGCGGCGGCACGTGCCCGAGGCAATCGTGGATCATGTCCGGTTCCGGGGTGAACTCCGGGTGCGAACCGTGCCGGAGGAACTGCGTGACGGGGAAGCCGCGCCCGGCGATGGCCTCGTAGAAGGTCCGGTAGGGCAGGGCCCCTTCTGCGGGCACGAGGTGCATGTCCGTTTCGCGCCGCACGTGTTCGCTGAGTGTCCGCAGTTGCGGGATGGCGTCTTCGGTGATCGCCAGTTCGCGTTTCGCCTTCAGGTAAATCTCGCTGGCGTGTTTCACGTGCAGTTCGTCGAGCTTCGGCGACACCGAGCGCCAGATGCGCGTTTCTTCGTCGGTGTAGTCGATTCGCGCCGGCGGTTGTTTCGCCAACCGGCATTGCCGGGTGACATCGAAGAGAAACTTTCGGCGGGCGATGTAGGCGTCGTCGCCGAGGCCGGGATGTTCCGGTTCGAGTACGAACTCGCTGACATCGGTCGGGGACACCATCGCATTCGGGTCGATGGCCGCACCGTATTCGACGAGGCCGGCTGGCTCTTTCATCGGGCGACTCC
>JAYSYN010000065.1:0-6726 GCA_043727575.1 Fimbriiglobus sp. | reverse complement strand
CCGGGTCCCCAAAACTCCAAGAGTTGTTGCTACACCCTCGTGTGGACTCCGTGAAGATCGCATTCTCGCCCGCCGTTGGAAGAACTCCGGCTGCACCCGGTATCTTAACGGGACCATTCACCGGAACCTTCGCGGCCATGCGCATCGTGAGTATTACCGCCGGGGCGGCCGGGATGTTCTGCGGCAGTTGCATGCGCGACAACACCCTCGCCACGGCCCTCATCGCTCTGGGACACGATGCTTTGCTCGTGCCGACCTACACGCCGATCACGACCGACGAGCCCGATGCCAGCGCCGGCGGGCGGGTCTTCTTCGGCGGGGTGAACGTCTTCTTGGAGCAATGGAAGTTTACTTCGTGGGCCTTCCGCCGAACCCCGCGATTCGTCGATGCGCTCTTCAACAACCGCCGCCTTTTGAGGTGGGTCGGTCGCTTCGCCGCGAGCACAGATTATTCCAAGCTCGGCGGCATTACGGCGTCGATGCTGCGGGGGCTGGACGGCAACCAGCGAAAAGAAGTCGGCAAGCTCGCCGATTGGTTGAACGGGGAAATTCGCCCGGACATCGTACTGATGTCGAATGCGTTGCTCAGCGGCATCGTTCCCGAGTTGCACCGGCGGTTGAACGTGCCGATCTTGACGACCCTGCAAGGCGACGACATTTTCTTGGACGAACTCCCCGCCGCGGATCGCCGCCGGTGTATCGAATTGATCCGGGCCAACGACCGATTTACCGCGGGCTACATCTGCACGAGCGCGGCCTACGCCGATCACATGGCGAACTATCTCGGATTGGACCGAGCCAAGATGCACGTGATCTATCCGGGCATTCAAACGAAACCGTACGGGGGATCGGCGGCGCGGCCCTCGGAGCGCCCGCCGACCATCGGATACTTCGCCCGACTGGCGCCGGAGAAAGGCTTTCACAATTTGATCGATGCGTTCATCGAGTTGAAAACTCACCCGACTTCCGACCGAGTTCGGCACGCCAGGCTCAAGTTCGCCGGTTGGCTCGGGGCGAAGAACAAACCGTACGTCGAAGAGCAACTCGCCAAGATCGCGGCGGCGGGCCTGAGCGCCGATGTCGAATGGGTTCAATGCCCCGATCTCGCCAGCAAAGCCGAGTTCTTCCGGGGCATCGACGTGCTGAGTGTGCCCACGGTGTACCGGGAATCGAAGGGGTTGTACGTGCTCGAAGCGTGGGCAAGCGGCGTACCGGTTGTCCAACCGGCCCACGGATCGTTCCCGGAACTCATTGCCCGCACCGGCGGGGGTGTTTTGGTTCCGCCGAACGACACGCCCGCATTGGCCACAGCCCTCGCGGACTTACTCGCCGACCCGGCTCGGCGGGACGCTTTGGGCCGGGCCGGGTACGATGGACTGAAAGTCGCGTACCAAGCGCACCACATGGCGGAGGCGACCCTTGCCGTGTTGAACCGATACGTTGCGGGGCCGCGACCATGACACCGTTCGTGCATTCGCGCCGGATCGAGTTCGGCGACACCGACATGGCCGGGATCGTCCACTTCTCGAACTACTTCCGCTACATGGAAGCGGCCGAGACGGCATTCCTGCGGAAGCGCGGCCTCACCGTGAGTTGGGATTCAGAAGGTGTCCACTACGGTTTTCCGCGCGTATCTGCGACGTGCGATTTCACCCGGCCGTTGAGATTCGAAGACTCGGTCGACATCACCGTGATCCTCGAAAAACTCGGGACGAAATCAGTGCAGTACCGCTACGAGTTCCGCCGCGATGGCATCGACATTGCTAACGGCCGCACCGCCGCAGTGCTTTGCCGGTCCATCCGTGGCGGCCCGTTCGAATCGATCCCGATCCCCGACGACATCCGCGCGAAATTGGAATCCCCATGAGCTTACAAATTCGGGATGTCCGCAAAGAATATCCGACCCGATCGGGGTCGTTGAAGGTGCTCGACGGCGTCAGCCTCTCGCTCGATCGCGGCGACGCCGTGGCCATCATGGGGCCGTCGGGCTCCGGCAAGAGTACGCTGCTGCACATCTTGGGCACGCTCGATTTCCCGACCGCCGGCAGCGTGCAACTCGACGGCCTCTCCCCCTTCGCTTTGAACGAGCGCGACCTCGCGGCGTTCCGCAACCGGCGCATCGGTTTCGTCTTTCAAGATCATCACCTGCTGCCGCAGTGCAGTGTGCTGGAGAACGTGTTGATCCCGACGCTCGTCAATCCGGACGCGAATACCCCCGAACTGCTGAAGACGGCCAAGGAACTCCTCGACCGAGTCGGGTTGTCGGACCGCATCGAGCACCGTCCGGCCGAACTGTCCGGCGGCGAACGGCAGCGCGTCGCCGTGGCCCGGGCGTTGATCCAAAAACCGGCGTTGATTCTCGCCGACGAACCGACGGGCAACCTCGACCGCGCGAGCGCTGCCGTCGTCGGAAAGTTGCTGGTCGAATTGAACCGGCACGAGAATTCCATTCTGGTGGTGGTCACGCACAGCCAAGATCTGGCGGGGCTGTTTCCGAAGCGACTCGAAATGGGCGACGGGCGGTTGATTTGAGTTTCATGTTTGGACCGCAAACGCACCCGTGTGCATTCAACTTGGAACTCCGATGGTCTTCCGCAATCTGCGTTACTACTGGGCTTCGAACATCCCCGTTCTCCTCGGGGTGATGCTCGGCGCGACCGTCCTCACGGGGGCGCTGTTCGTCGGCGACTCATTGCGCGGCAGCCTGCGCGCCCGGAGCGACCGACAGTTGAACGGCGTCGGCTCGGCCTTCCTCGGCTCGCGGATGATCCGGCAGCAAACCGCGGAGCGAATCCCGGATTCGACACCGGCGTTCCTACTCACGGGCTCCGCCGCGGCCGGCGACGACCAACGCCTGGGCCGCGTCACAATTCTCGGCCTTCGCGACGGGGACCGGGCGAAGTTCGACCTGCCGGGAGGAGTCGTCGTTTCGGCGACCGTCGCCGAGCGACTCGGCGTGAAGCCGGGCGATACGATCGAACTCGGGTTGCAGCGGATGTCGAAAGTACCGCGCTCGTCGCTGCTCGGGCAGCGCGATGTCGCGAGTTTGACCCGCGCTACGAAGTTCAAAATCGACGCGGTGCTGCCGGCCCATCACCCGATGAACGACTTCAACCTGACGCCCAATCCGCTGCCGCCGCTCAACGTGTATATCCCATTAAAGGACCTGCAAAAGCCGTTGGAACTCCCCGACCGGATCAACGCGATGATGACCCCGCGCGGCGATACCGTCGCGCTCGATGCGGAATTCCGCGCCGCACTCGACATCGCAGACTGGGGGCTGCGCGTCGAAGTTGCCCCGCATCGCAACGCCTACGTCGTCGTCGAATCGGAACAATTGATTCTCGATGAACCCACCGCGCTCGCGGTCGAAAAAGCGGCGATCGCCATCGGCGCCCGTTCGGAGCGGACGTTGACCTACATGGCCAACGGCATCTACCCCGGCGACAAACGGATCCCCAACAAAGACTTGGGCGACCCGAAAAACATGATGGCTTACTCGGTGATCGCGGCGCTCGACACGAGTGCCCCGGCACCGTTCGGCCCCTTCCCCGGCGGCATCGGGAACCTCGAGGACGGGATTCTCCTCGTCGACTGGCCCGATGCCCCGATGAAGAATCTGAAGATCGGCGAGACGATTTCGGTCGCCTACTTTCAGCCCGAGATGGAAGCCGAGGCGGTGGAGACTTGGCACACCTTCCGATTCAAAGGCTACGTTCATTTGAACGGGGCCGCGGACGATCCGAACCTCACGCCCCCCTTCCCCGGCATCACTGACAAACCCAAAATCCGCGGTAAAAAAGGGGAGCAGTGGGAGGCCCCGTTCGAGATCAACTACCAGCGCATCGGGGTCCGCGACGACGACTTTTGGGAGCACCACCGCGCCACGCCGAAGGCGTACATCTCCCCGGAGATGGGCCGCAAACTCTTCGGAAGTCGATTCGGTTCGACGACCTCGATCCGCGTGGCCCCGGTGCCGGGCCAGACACCGCAAGAAACCGCGGCGCTCTTGCGTGCCGAACTCGTGAAGCAGCTCGATCCCGCGGCGGCCGGGTTCCACTTCGAACCGACGCGCGAGCGCATGCTGCAAGCGAGCCGGGGCGGCACCGACTTCGGGGCGATGCTGCTGGCTTTCAGCGGCTTGTTGATTTTGGCCGCCCTATTGCTCGTCGGCTTGCTCGCGCGGTTGGCCGTCGGCGGGCGGGCGAAAGAAATCGGTTTGCTCCTCGCCACCGGCTACACCCCGCGGAACGTGTTGCGCCTCTTGCTATGGGAAGGGATGGCCGTGGCGTTCGTCGGCACGCTCCTCGGTACGGCGCTCGCTTGGGCCTACGCACGCGGGATGCTGGCGGTGCTCGCGGGGCTTTGGCCCGACGCCGGGGTGGGGTCGTATCTGAAAGTCCACGCCGATCCGCTGAGCGCGGTCATCGGATTCGCCGTGGCGATGCTGATCACCGGGATCACCATCCGGTTCAGCTTGCGCGGGCTCATCCGGCAACCGGTCACTGCGCTCTTGCGCGGGGATTCCAACCCGCCGGATGCCGGAATGTCGGCGATATCTAAGCGCCGATCGAGTGTCGTCTTCGGGTTGGCCATCTTCGCTGGCGTCGGGCTCGTCTTCGGCGGGGCCGGGGCGGCGAACGCCGACGAGCGCGCCGGATCATTCTTCGGCGGCGGGCTCTTCCTGATGATCGCCGGGCTTCTCGGCTTCCGGTTCTGGTTGCACCGGACTCCCGCGCCGCACGGTGCGCTCACGCTGTTCGGTTTCGGGTTGCGGAATGCCACCCGCGCGGCCGGCCGAAGCTTGCTGACGGCGGCGCTGCTCGCGCTCGCCACCTTCTTGCTCGTGGCGGTCGAGAGCTTCCGCAAAAAGCCGGATGCCGAGTTCCAATTGCCCAAAGGCGGCAGCGGCGGTTACCGGTTGATCGCCGAGACCGACGTGCCGATCTTCCAGCGGTTCGACCGCGAACCGGGCCGGGGCGATCTACTCGAGCAGTTGCAAAAAAGCTACGGCGGCAGTTCCAACGACCCGAGGTTGGCCGCCGCAAAAGCCGAACTCGAGTCGCTGAAAATCCAACCCTTCCGCCTCCGCGGCGGCGACGACGCGAGCTGCCTCAACCTTTACCAAACCGGCAAGCCGCGCATCCTCGGGGCCTCCGAGGAATTCGTAGCTCAAGGCCGGTTCGCCTTCGCCATGACCACGGTCAAAAGCGACGCCGCGAAAGCAAACCCCTGGCTGCTGTTGACCGAAGAACAACCCGACGGCGCGATCCCCGTGATCGCCGAGCAAAACACGGTCCTCTGGCAACTCAAGACCTTCGTCGGCGGCACGACGACCGTCCCCGATGAAAACGGGAACTCGGTGAAGCTCCGCATCGTCGGCACGCTGCAAGACAGCCTTTTTCCGCGCGAAATTTTGATGGGCGATGCGAACTTCCGCAAGCTCTACCCGCGCGAAGAGGGCTACCGGTATTTTCTCGTCGAAGCGTCCCCTGAAAAAGCGGACAATGTCGCGGCACTACTCGAAACGGGTCTGCAATCGAACGGGATGCAAACGACGCGCAGCGAAGATCTCGTCGCCGCGCAACAGGCGGTCATCGGGGCCTACCTCAGCACGTTCCAACTCCTCGGCGGGCTGGCGCTGTTGCTTGGAATGTTCGGATTCGGCGTCGTGATTCTGCGGAATGCGAGCGAACGGACCGGCGAATACGCCATCCTGCGCGCCGCGGGTTACCGCACGGCCACTTTGCAAAAACTGGTCCTGATCGAGAGCGGGCTCGTGTTGTGTATCGGCGTCGGCATCGGGTTGCTGGCCGCGGTGATCGCGGTGATCCCGAATGCCGCGCTCGGCAGCCAAGTGGCGACCGGGCGGCTGGCCGCCATGCTCGGTATGATCGTTTTGGTCGGCATCGCGGTGGCCTACCGGGCGACCGCGCGGATCGCCCGGTTGCCGGTCATCGCATCGTTGCGGCGGGAATGACGGAGAACCCGCGGACTACTTCTTCTTCAACTGATCGACCGAAGCGAAGAACTTCACGGCCGAGCCTTTGAGGACGATCTTCACGTTCAATTCGTCGCCGCCGGTGACGGTGAGTTTGAGCGTGTCGCGCCCGGCCGGGCCGGTTTTGCCGAAGACGCTTTCGACGGCGGCCGCGTACTTGTCTGCCGCGAGATCCGCTTGGGTCGCTTGGCCGAATTGCGTCGCCGAGATTTCCACCGCCAGCATCGGTAACTTCTTCGGCTTCGCTTCGAGGTAGGCCTTCAAGAGCTTCGGTTCGTCTTCGATCCCGATCGCGACGAGGTCGTCCGAGGTCGCGATCCAAATCGTTTTGGTGCCGAAGGGGTCTTTCAACTTCAAGTTCGTGAATTCCCCTTTGTGCAAATTGCGACCCGCAACCTTATCTTCGTCGAACTTGACGATCGCTTCGCCCCCCATCAAGAATGGGGCGAATTCTTTGATGGTCTTCTCAAAAGCGTCGCCGTTGTCCGCTTTGACCGCCGCATGGAGGCGGAGACCGTCCCCCTTCGCATTCTTGCCGATGAACAGACCGAGTTGCAGGTCATCGCTTTTGACGGTCGGCGACACCGCTTCGACCAGCTTCGTGGCATGGGGCTTCGCTTCTTCGTTGGCTCCGGCGAGAGCATCGTCGAACAGGACGTCGATGAGCTTTCCGAGTTTCTCGTGCGTGCCGCTCGGGAGCTTGGCGATCAAGGATAACGAGGCCA
>JAYSYN010000064.1:0-20409 GCA_043727575.1 Fimbriiglobus sp. | reverse complement strand
GGAACCGGCAGGATGGGAGTGAGAATGGATCCCCGCTCCGTAGTCGCTGCACAGGAGAAATGAATGATGGATACGCCAGCACCTTGCCCGGTTTGTGTCCGGAGGCGCAAATGGATGAATCGATTCGGCAAACTCGCGGTATTCGGGTTCGCCTTGTATGTGGTGTATTTGATCATGCCCCCCTTCGCCAAAGTACGGGAACCTGCGGCGCGGATGTCGGGTCTGAATAATCTCAAGGAACTCGCCATCGGGATGCACAACTACGACGATTTCAACTCACACCTGCCCGGTGCCAATGCGCCGCATCTCGATCCGAAAGAGGGATCGAAGAATTTCCCCGAGAGCTGGCGTGTGCTACTCCTGCCCTACATCGAGAATGAAAAGCTCTTCCAGCAATACCATTTCGACGAGCCGTGGGACGGGCCCAATAACATCCAACTCCTTCAGCAAATGCCCAAGGTTTTCCGCCATCCCCACGCAGATTTCGAAAAAGTCCCCGCGGGACACACGCACTACCGGGTCTTCGTGAGCCGGCCGGATGCCAAGCCTTCCGCCATCTTCACCGATGGACTGACGGGTCCCAAATTGCGAGATATTCCCGACGGTATGGCCAACACGATTTTGATCGTCGAAGCGGCGGAAGCGGTCCCGTGGACCATGCCGGAGGTACTGCTGTACGACCGCAATCAGCCACTTCCCAAGCTCGGGGGGTTGTTCAAAGGTCAGTTTCAAGTCGCGCTGGCCGATGGTTCGGTGCGATCTATCCGCCGCGAGATGTCCGACGACAAACTGCGTGCGTGGATCACCAAAGACGGTGGGGAGCCGTTCAATGATGAATGACCCGATGCCCACCCGGCGCACCCCTCCAAGCACGTACGCCATCATCGCATTGATCGCGGTCGTGGTGGTCGCCTGGGCGTGCCGCACGGTCCATCGACTCCGCGACACCGCGGCGGAGTCGACCTCGTCGGGTAAACTCTGCCAACTCGGCTTCGCCATGCATTCCTACAACGAGGTTCACGGTCGTTTGCCCGGTGCGAATGCACCGGGTCGAGAATCGCCCGGCGACGGCCCACAATATCCCGTGAGCTGGCGTGTCCGAATTTTACCTTACATCGAGGAACAGAAGTTATTCGATGAATACCGATTCGACGAGCCGTGGGACGGCCCCCACAACGAACAATTAACGATTCGGATGCCGAAGGCCTATCGTCATCCCAAGGCTGATGTCCTCGGCGATCCCGTCGGGCACACGCACTACCGGGTGTTCGTCAGTCGCCCCGGCGCGAAACCTTCCGCTCTGTTCACCGACGGGTTGCGCGGTCCCAAATTGAACGAGATCGCCGATGGCACCTCGTACACGATTATGATCGCCGAAGCGACGGAAGCGGTCCCGTGGACGATGCCGGAGGGTTTGGTATTCGATCCCGACGGTCCGTTGCCAAAACTCGGGGGCCTGTTTCCGAAGTCGACCCGAGTTCTGATGGTGAACACCGCCGGGCACTCGTTCCGCAGCGACATGCCCGAGGACAAACTGCGGGCGTGGATCACCAAAGACGGCGGTGATATCCCGGACGGCGAATGATACAATTACTCCGACGCTCCCGAAGGAGAGAAACATGAACGCGCCGAATCAAGTGACCCCGTCGGACTTTACCCCCGCTGAAAAAGCGGCTATCTACGCGAAGCACCGGGCCCTGTTCACCCCGGAGAAACTCATCGAATATATCGAAGACGACGATGAGCGCTTCCCTGCGGATCAAGTCTTGGCCGAATTGCACGAGATGATCCGGGTATCGAAAGATACCGGAAATGGGGCGCAACGATGACCGATTCCACCGGCGGTCGCACGTTCAGCGTGGATATCACGGGTCAAGCTCGCGCGCAGCTCCGCGTTCTGCTCAGACACGGGATCTACGGAAGCAACGAGGGAGAGTTGATTCAAGCGGTCGAACGTGCCATCGCCAAACTCAAGGCCGATCCCCGTGGGGTCGGCGATCCGATCTATCACATGCGCAAAATGCGAATGGTCATCCACCACCTCGTGGAACGTCCGTTGTACTTCGAGTACGGTGTCCACGAACTGGAACCCGTCGTGGTGATTCGGTGGGTGGCTCTCCTCTGAACGAGCCTGCCTCCGCAGTCCGTTGCAGCGCCGGTCGATTGTGATAGGCTAATGTCACTTTTCTATCGCCGACCGTTCTCCGTTCGCCCGGAATTGGAATTGGTTCGACATGGCCCAGCCGACTATTGCCAGCGAGGTCGCCGACCTGACCATCCGGTTGAAACTGGTCGACGAGCACACCGCGCGCGAACTCCTCTTCGAACTCGAGGATCGCCAAGCCCCGGCGCACGATTTCGTCCGTCTGATGGAGCGCAAGAGCCTCCTCACGCCGTTGCAATCGACGAAGATCTTGAAGGGCGACATCGACGGCTACTTCCTCGGCGGCTACCGGTTGCTCTACAAGATCGCCTCGGGTAGCTTCGGGCGGGTTTACCGCGGCGACGACCCGCGCACGGGGCAAATCGTCGCGGTGAAGGTGCTCCGCCGGCGTTGGACCGAAGACCCGAAACGGGTCGAGTCGTTCGAGCGCGAAGGCCGCATCGGCATGACGCTCGAACACCCCAATATCGTCCGCCTGCTGGCGGTCAATAAAGACGCCGCGACGGGGCAGCACTTCATCGTGATGGAGTTCGTCGAAGGGGACAACCTCAAGAACATTTTGAATGCGCGGAAGAAGCTCGAAGTCGACGAAAGCCTGCAAATCATGGAGGAATGCGCCGACGGCCTCGCCTACGCTTGGGCCCGCGGCCTCACCCACCGCGACATCAAAGCTTCCAACATCCTCATGGGTACCGACAAAGTCGCCAAGCTCGTCGACTTCGGCTTGGCCGAGATCAACACCGGTGCGGCCCTCATCATGACGGGCGTGAAAAACACCGACGAAGAACAGGCCGACCGCACCGTCGACTACGCGGGGCTCGAACGCACGACCGGCGTGAAGTCCGGGGACATCCGCAGCGACATCTACTTCCTCGGGCACGTCCTGTTCGAACTGATGACCGGCATCCCGCTCATGCCGCTGACGAAAGACAAACACGCGCGGATGTCGCGCCGGCGGTTCGAAGACGTCGAGCGGACGCTCGGCCAAATGGCCCAAGATTACAACATCCCGCAGGCGGCGGTGAAGGTCATCGCCAAGGCGGTCGCGCTCGACCCGAACCAGCGCCACCAGACCCCGGCCGCGTTCGTCGAAGCGATCCGCAGCGGCCGCGCGGAACTGGTCGGCGGCGTGGAATTGGCCAAACAAGCCCGCCGGGCCAGCGGGTCGCTGACGGTCTACGTCGTCGAATCGAATGTCAAATTGCAGGACGCGTTCCGCGATAAGTTCAAAAAGTTGGGCTTCCGCGTGCTGATGTCGACCGACGCCAATCAAGCGATCAAGCGCTACCAGACGCAGCCGTACCACGCGCTCATCATTGATGTCGGTACGGCCGGCAACGATGGCGTCGACGCTTACCGCCGGGTGCTCAAAGAAGCCGAGATGATGAACCTCGACATGGCCGGCGTCCTGATCCTCAACGCGGATCAAAAACCGTGGGGCGCCAGCGTGCTGAACTTAGCGGGAGGGAAAGTCTTCGTTCGCCCCGTGACGATGAAACAACTCTCCGACGCCCTCGGCGAGCGGCTCCCGGAGCTGATCGTCGAGTAGCGGCCACGGTCAATTCAAATCGACCGACCATTCTTGGATCGGATCTTTCAACTCGAACGCCAATCCGGACTGCTTCGGGTCGGTGTACTTCGCCGGGATCGGGTTTTTGACCCCGATTCGAATCATTATTATGGTGGCAAGGATTTGTCATGCTCAAACGCCGCTCGGCTTACACCTTGCTCGAACTGATCGTCGTGCTCACCATCCTGTTGGTGTTGATCGCGTTGATTCTACCCGCCGTTCAGAAAGTCCGCGAAAACGCCCGTCGCATGGAAAGTTGCAACAACCTCAAGCAACTCGGCTTGGCCATGCACAACTACCACGATGCACAAGGGAAATTCCCCGGCGTTCGCAACGCGATGGTCGAAACGCTCGGCGATTTCGTCTTTGTGGAATCGCTGTTCCCGTATCTGGAATGTGTCCGCGGAGAACTCATCGCCGGCCCAATCCGTTCTCCGGCGGACGCTTTGCTCAAATACCCCATCCATAAAGTGTTGATCAGCCCCGGAGATCCCACCGCCACCGAAGCATTGCCCACTGAAATGCCGATCAGCTACGCCTTCAATATGACGGCGATCGAAGCGATGCCGAACTTGGAATCCGGGTTTTCCGACGGCACTTCCAACACGATCGCCGTGTCTGAGAAATATTTCCGGACTTGGCAGATCACCACGCCGCCCGAACCGCTCCGCGTTTTCATGTCGTACACAGCGCTGTACCCCGGTTACGACTTGCAAACCCGTTCGTACGCATTCCTCGAAGAACGCCGCGCCACTTTCGCCGACCGCGGTATTGGCGAAGATGTTTATGCGGTGACGACCTTTGCTAATGGACAACCCACGAGCCGTGCGTCGATTCCGGGAAAAACGTTTCAACTGAAGCCCGCGCTCGCCGACGCGTGGTCGGGTATCCCGCAAACGCCGTTTTCTTCCGGATTGCCCGTGGTGCTATTCGACGGCAGCGTGCGGACACTGAGTCCTTCCATCGATGAACGCGTCTTCTGGGGCGCCACCACCCGCGACCGCGGGGAAGTGCTCAGCGATTGGTGATCATCGCAAATTTTTTGCAACGCTTCACTGACTTGCCGCGTCGAGGCCGCGCAATTGTTCGATCCAATCGCAGGCTTCGATCAGCGGGTCGCTCGATTCCAATTTCCGCTTCGCTCCCGCGCAGGCCACCGGGACGGAGGGGTCTGCGAATAGCGCCCGCAGGGCCGCCGTCAACGACGCGGCCGTGAATCGCCCCGCGGGGACGACGCAGGCCACGCCGAGTTTGCGCAGCCGCGCGGCGTTGTCGGGTTGATCGAACGACATCGGCATAATGATCTGCGGGACCCCGGCGGCGAGGGCTTGGGCCGTCGTGCCGATGCCGCCGTGGTGAACGACCGCCGCGGCGCGGGGAAACACCGCGCTGAACGGGGCGTAGTCGGCTTGCAAAATCGACGCCGGGAGATTCGGCGGGATCTGCTCCGTCTTTTTGGCCAAGAGCAAGCCGCGCTTCCCGAGCGCCGCGCACGCCCCGACGGCCGCGTCGAAATAGGGTCGGCCCGTCCGCATCGCCGAGCCGAAACTAAACACCAGCGGCGCCGCCCCGGCGTTCAAGAAATTTTCGAGTTCCGCTGACAACGGCTTGTCATCGGCCTGATCGTACCGGATGAACCCCGGTGTTCGGACATGCTCCGGCCAGTCCGGGGCTTGGCCGAACCACTCCGGGAACAATCCCAAAATCCGCTGCGGCGAGTGGATCCATTTCCCGAGCACGCGCCGCACCGGTGGCAATCCGAGCGTCGCCCGGAACGCGTTCAGTTCCGGGCGGACCTTCGGGTCGAGCGCGACCCGCTCGCCCAACCAAAAGACGAATCGTTTCAGCGGCGCCGGCCACCACGGCCGCATGCGCAGGGTCGGGTAGATCGGCGTCTCGACGGCGCTGAACAGGCCGACGGGCGCGAGGTGAATCGTGGCGAGCGGGATGCCGAGTTTGTCGTGGGCCACCCGGGCCGGCAGCGAGAGCCCGCCCGCGAGCAGCACCGTCTCCCCGCGCACGTACCGGCTGCGGATGTGCTCGTACCCGATGGGCAAATACTTACGCAACAGGGGCGCGTCGAAGATCACCCCGGCCGAGCGTTTCGGGTGCCAGAGGTCCGGGTTCGCGATGGTGCGCTCGTAGTCGTCGCGGGTCATCGTCGGCGCGAATTCGAAGCCGTGCCGCGCCGCGACTTCCGCGAAGATCTCGGTGGCGATCAGCGTGACGGCGTGCCCGCGGGCCTTCAGGCCGATGCCCAAGCCGATGAACGGATGCACGTCGCCATGGCTGCCGACCGGGGCCATCAACACGCGCATGTTTCGGTCCTTTGGGAAGCGGAGGGAAGAGGGACCCGCGCCGTCTTGCGGTTCCCCATTCGGTATCCGGCCGATATTCTACGGGCTGTACGGTTCACGTATACGGGGTGTGGGATGCTCGAAGTCGAAATGAAGTTCCGCGTGGCCGATTGGACCGAGATCGCGGCCAAGCTCGCTGCGGCGGGGGCGACGCCCGAACCGATGCGCGAAGACACCGACCACTACTTCAACGCCCCGGACCGCGACTTCGCCCAGACCGACGAAGCCGTGCGGCTCCGGCGCATCGGGATTCAGAACTACCTGACGTACAAAGGCCCGAAGATCGACACTCTGACCAAGAGCCGGCCGGAGATCGAACTGCGCCTCGCCGACGGGGCGCAGGTGGCCGCGGATTCGGTCCGGTTCCTCAGTTCGCTCGGGTATCGGCCGGTCGCGGTCGTTTCCAAAATGCGGCAGGTCTTCACCTTCGAACGGGGCGGCTTCCCACTCTCGGCCTGTCTCGACGACGTCGGTGCGGTCGGGCGGTATGTCGAACTCGAAATCCTCGCGGACGAATCCCGGTACGAAGCGGCCCGCGAAGTCCTGTTGAAAACCGTGTTGGAGTTCGGCCTCACGGATCACGAACGGCGTTCGTACCTGCGCCTCCTGCTCGAACAAGGCGCCATGCGAACCCCGGCCCCGAAGCGGAATTGACCGGGCTACTTCTTCTTCTTCTCGTGGCCCAAGGCTAGACCGTGGTTCACGACGTTGCCATCGCTGCACGTGATCAGCAAGTGGAACTGGGCGGCATTCATTTTCTCCGAGTTGCCGGGTAAGACCGAGCCATCGGCCATGGCAACATGGAAATCGCCTTCGAACATCCCGCCGAGTTTGGGGAGAGTCTTATCCGAATCGTAGGGCAAATCGTCCGGCTTCGTCCAAATGCACGGTTCGTCCGCTTCGACGACCATGATGGTATTAGAAGTGCCATCCGGGATCGTAGCCAACTGCCACTTCTTCCCGGTTTCAAAGATCGTGTCCGGCCCGTTGAACCCGCGGTAAAAGGTGTTGCCGAGCTCACTCTTCACGCGAATCGGCTTGTAGATTATGGGAATCTTATCGATCAACGCTTTGTTGTTTTTGCTATCCCACGACTCGTCGAGCCGGAATTCAGCGAACAGCTTTTCTTCGTCCAGATAAGGCAGTATCAACACCCGCCAACTGAGCACGGGCTTGCCATCTTTGTCGCACACGTTGTTCGGCATCACATTGTTGTTGACATCGCTCCAATTGTGGATCGCGATGGCAATCTTCCTTAGTTTCTGACGCGACTCTTTCCGTTCTTTCTCGGTCGGCGGTCCGAGCTTCTCCAATTCTTTCGGCACCGGGGCCGCGAGCGCCGCGAGGGTGGCGAAGCCGAGGGCCAGAGCCAATGCGATGCGCAGAATCATCGGGGGGCCTCGCTATTTCTTCTCGGGGAACAGCAACTCGCTGTCGAAGACTTCGCCGCCGCCGATGGTGATGGCGGCCTTCATCGTTTCCGCGTCGAAGTCGCGTTTGATGCGGACGAACGAGCCGTCGAGCCAGGCGGCGTGGAAGACGCCGTCGATGTCTTTGCCGAGCACCGGCAGCGGTTTTTTCGGGTCGAAAGGGATGTCCGAATCCGGCTTCGTCCAGATGACAGACTCCCCGGCTTCAATCACGGCAATGGAGTTCGACGTGCCATCGGTGATACCCGCGATCGTCCGCTTCGCGCCGGACTCGAAAAAGGCGCCGTTGCCGCTGAAGCCGCGGTAGAACGTGTGGCCCACCTCGGCTTTCACCCGCACCGGCGCGAAGACTTTGGGCATCTTCGCGATCAGCGGCTTGTTCGTTTTGCTATCCCACGGCTCGTCCATCGCGAACTTTTTGGCCAGCGCTTGGCACTCTTCGTCGTTCAGATACGCCAGCATCTTCACGCGCCAGCTCAGCAAGCCCTTCCTGGTCTTCGCATCGGCGAGGTCGCCGGGGAGATAGCCGAAGGCGCTATCGAAGTTGTGCATGCCGAGGACGATCTGCTTCAGGTTGTTTTGCGCCTGCTCACGCTGCTTGTCGGTCGCCGGCGGCGGCTCGTGTTCCTTCTCCTTCGGCACCGGCGCCGCGGCGACGGCCCCCATCACCGCGAGAAACCACACTGCCCACAATCGTCGATTCATCGCTTGGCCTCCGCAGGTTCCGGGACGGGGTAGATCAGATCGCCCGTGCGAACGAAGTTCGATGCGCCGGTTTTCGGATCGACCAAACGCGTGCCGCCGTCGTCGATCCGATCCGGGCCGACACTCCATACGATACCGCGCCCGGCGGGGAGGTCGAGCATCCGAAAAGTCCTGGCCTCCGTGCGCGGGAGTACGCCGGCGTCGCGGAGTTTGACCATCGCGGCTTCGTGGCCCGCGATACCGGTCAACAGCCCGAGCGGTTCCAGGAGCAGCGGCAACCAAACTTTGGCATCGATCCCGCCCGCCGCGTGACCGTCCGGCTTGTAGAACCCGGAATTGATTTCGATCTCGTAACCCGGCGCCCCGATCAGGCCCGCGATGACCAAAGCGCCCGCCGGTCGCGGCGGTGGCAGCGCTTCCATCGCAATCGATTCCCCTTTCGAAATGCGATAACGAAAGGGGCGGTCGTCGTAGGGGTCGAGCGGCACCGCCGGGAGTTTACCGGGCACCAATTCGTCGAGCGTCGCGGGGAGGGCCCCTTTCTCGGCGCGGTGCAATCTCAGGGCGAGCAACAGCAGCGACGCCCGCCGGGCGGCGAGTTCTTCGCGCTCCAAGTCCGGGGCGCGTTGGGTCGCGTCCCCGGCCAGCGCCGAGGCTCGCACGTAGTCCCCGAAGCCGGGGAGGCCCTGGAACAACGGGCGTTCGGCCCGAGTGATCGCCCGACGATTCCCCAACCCGACCAATCGGCGGAGCCGCTCCTTTTCCCACGGCACCGCCCAAGCGAAGGCGACCAGTTCCGTCTCGTTTTCCAAAGCCTCGCGGTCTTCGGACGTGTCGCGGCTGCGGTACGATTGGCCCGTCAAATACTGCTTGACGAATTGCGTCGGCGCGTTCATCGAGTTCCGCATCAACACCTGTTCGGGCAGATTGCCATCGGCGAGCAGTTTCGGGCAGGTCGCATCGTGCGCGAGCAACAACCCCAGCAGCTCGCGCAAAAGTTCGGGTCGGTCGCCCAACTTTTCGAGCCAGCGCTGCAGCGCGAGGTGCGTGCGCAGTTCGACGCGCTGACCGATCAGACCGCAGAGGTAAAAACTCTTGTTCCGCAGATTCCGGGCGAGGCCCAGACACGCCCGCGCCGATTCGATAAAGGCTTCGGGTTGGCCTTTCGCCTGCAATTGCAGACCCCGCGCCAGCAGCATCGATTCGCAACCCTGCAGCGCGTTCACGTGTTTGAACATGCTGCCATCGATCATTTCGATGGGGTCTTCGACCGTGCCGATGGGCAACTTCGCCCCGCGCACAAAATACTCGGCCCATTCGTTAGCCATGCAGGCGTCGAGCCACGCGTCCGCGTCGGGGCGGTCCGCGGGCCAGCCCAGCGCCGGGACATCGTCCACTTGGTACTCGAACTGCGCTTGCCGCCTCGCGGAGGCGAGATCGCTCGGGGCGTAAGCCTGTTGCGAAGGACCGTCCGGCCAAAGGGGACTCTCGGCCGCCGGCGTCGCGCGCTGGGCCAGTTTCATCTCAGCATACAACACGGCGCCGCGGCGGATTTCGCGACCCGCTTCGTTCGTGTCGAACGGCGGGATCGTGGCGCGAAAGGCGATGTCCGCTTCGGTGTTCGCATCTTCGGGGATTTCGACGATCCGGTACAAAATGCCGGCGAGCATGGTCGCGGCGATGGTCGACCCGCCGAAGGCCAAGCGTTGGAGGGCCCGCCGCCGGCCGAGTTGATCGAGCGCCCAGCTCCACACGAGCGACCGCGCCGTGGCCAGCGCCAGCAGCGGTGGGATCCAAAGTTGGTACCAGTGGATGCCCCCGGACAGCAGCGACGGCAACCAGAGCGCGACGATCGCTCCGCCGGTCATCAAACCGACCGCGGTACCGACGGCGGCTTTGCGGAACAGCAACCCGGCCAAGTGCCCGAAAGCGAAACCGTAGACGGGCCAGAGCAACAGGTACTCGGCGATGGGGAAGCCGCGCTCGAGAAAGATCCGCGCGCGAAACGCGGTCGCCAAAATTTGGCCACTCCCTTGGGCCCGCGCCGCGATCAGCGACGGTAGGGCCATCGCTATCAGCAGCGCCGCGATCAACGCGAACCCGTAGACGACCTTGGCGAACCAGAGTCGGCCGATGGGCATCCGCCGCTCGGCCCAGAATCGGAAGGCGCCGGAGTTCTGTTCGTCGCTCCACCCGGTCACGCCGACGACGGTCCCGATCATCAGCGTGGCGACGGGCCACACGAACAGCACCGGCAGCGACGGTTCCAAGTACCCGAGGCCCGAGATCACCGCCATGCCGCCGAGCACCATCGCGAGCAGGCGGTTCTGCCGGGCGACCACCCAGAGCGATGCGCGCAGCCCGCCGGTGGGTAATAACCGGCGGCGACGCCGACGCCGCGGGGGATCGACCGGGGTCCCTTTGGCGATCCGTACGTCCCGGTCGAAGCGGTTGCGATCCGGCGCGGTGTAGATCCACGCGGAGAGCGCCGACGGCACGACCATCAATCCGAAGAGCGTGCCGAGGAGGGCGATCTCGACGTGGTTCACCGTGGGGTTCGCGTTCCAAACGCTCGATGCGATCGCGTCGTAAAACTGCACGCCGAGGGCGCAGAGCGGGTAGATCACAAACAGCATCGCGACGGCCGACAACAACCCGAGCCCGCACGCCGCGAGGGAGGTCTTCGCGAAGGCCGAACCGAGGCTCCCCCAACTGAATGCCGCGGTGGCCAACGAGCCGATGATGAGAGCCCAAAAGGGCAACCGCGCCGGAGGGCCGACGACGCCGACGACCGCCGCCACCGCGAACAGCGACCCCGCGGCGATGAGCACCAAGGCCAGCCCCGCGAGGCTTTTCCCGAGCCAGACGCGGTAGCGCGGCACGGGCAGGATTTCCAAGTAGGGGAACGTCCCTTGCTCGCGCTCCCCGGCGAAGAGCGTGCCCCCCACGACGACCCCGGATGCCAGCACGAGCAGCACGATGGCCAGCTTGCGCGGCTCCAGTGTCAGCCGCATGTCACCGGTGATGTCGGACGGGGCCGGGAAGAGCAGCCCCGCGGCGACCAGGACGCCGCCGCCGAGCAAGATGAGAGCCGCGACGATCAATCCTTGCTCGCGGAACTCTTTCCAAATGAGGGCGCGGTTCACGTCGTCACCTCCATCAGGGACCGGGCGGAAGCCGGGCGGAACGCGGTCCCTTCCGGCGGCAGCGGGGCCATGTAGGCTCCGTAAATATCTTCCAACGGCACGGGGCCGTCGTCGAAGTCGGTGACCGATGGCGACTTCCGCAACGCGGCCAGCGCCATCGGGTCCGGGTCTTGGATCAAGTACTGCACCGAGCGGCCGGTGCGCGTCGATTCGAGCACGCGGCCCAAAATCGACAAGTCCGGCGTCGGGCCGACGGCGCGGAAGCCGACCCGGCGGAAACGCCCGCTGAGTTCGTCGAGTGTCGCCGCGAGCGGGATATGGCCGTCTTTCACGAACGCCGCGTGGCTGGCGAATCGCTCGAGTTCCGAGATCGAATGGCTCGAAATCAGGATCGTCCGCCCCTCGGCCGCGAGTTCGACCAAGCTGCCGAGGAACTCGCGGCGCGTCCGCAGATCGAGGCCCGAAGTCGGTTCGTCGAGCAGCAGCACCTCCGGATCGGGCGAGAGCGCCAGCGCCAGACCGACGCGTGCGTAACCGCCTTTGCTCAGGTCTTTCAACCGCTTGTTCGGGTCGAGCCCGAGCTTCGCGGCCCAGTCGAGGTAGCGTTCCTTGAACCCCGCGAGGTGGAACGCCGCGGCGAACCAGCCCATTTCGGCGACGGTCATCCAGTCGTACAGCTTCGGCCGATCCGGCACATACCCGACGCGATGGCGCAGGTCGGCGGCCTTGGCCCACGTGTCGAAGCCGAGGATTTCGGCGCGTCCCGCGTCCGGCGGCACTTGCCCCGTCAGTACTTTCATCGTGGTCGATTTGCCGGCGCCGTTATCGCCGAGTAGCGCGTACACGGCCCCGCGCGGCACGCGCAAATCCAACCCCGCGACGGCCGCCTTGCCCCGGTACTTCACCGTCAGCTTGTCGATGCGGATCGCGTACGATTCGGCCGGTTCGGACATGGCACACCTTTCATTTCGGATTGCCGATTGCGGATTGCGGATTTTCTGAACTCAAATTCAAACGCTGTTGTCAGTGTGCGAATCAGATTGGGCGTCTGAAAATCCGCAATCCCAAATCCGAAATCCGCAATGGTTACTAGGGCCATTCGTCGTCGATCAATTTATGGACGTCGGCCGGTTGCAAACCGGCCGACGCCGCCGCGCGGACGGTCTCGCGCACGCGATCGCGGATCAATTCTTTGCGGCGATTGCGGCACAGCTTGGGCGCATCGGGAGTCACCGCCATGCCGAGGCCGCGGCGCGGTTCGATGACGCCCAGCCGTTCGAGTTCTTGGAAGGCCCGCGTGACGGTATTCGGGTTGACCGTGAGTTGCACGGCGAGGTCGCGGACGCTCGGGATCAGGTCGCCGGGGGCGAGGTCGCCGCCGGCCACGGCGAACACGACCTGCCCGGCGATCTGCTCGTAAATGGGGTCGGGCGAATCGGACCGCACGCGAATGGCCATGTTCAGGGTCCCACCGCTGTGGTGTACCAGTTACCTAATACACTAAGCTACGGCGAGGAAGTGGTCAAGCGGGAATCGAGTCGAAAATCGCAACGGTCACGGCTTCCCGAGGTGCCGCTCTAAAAACTCCATCGTCCCCTTCAGGAAGATGCGGTGCCCGCCGACTTGGAATTCGATGGTTGTGCGTTCCGGCAACTTCAATCGGTTGGCGTACAAGTAGCGGACCTTGGCGTACTCGCTCGCCACCATTTCGTCGGTGCCGACGCCGTCGTCGTGGCCGCGCTCGACCATGAATGGCCGCGGGGCGATGAGGTAGGCCATCTCGGCGTAGTTGAAGGTGTGGCCGAGGTTGAACTCGTACATTTCGTACTCGCCGGACCACATGTAGCTGCGGTCCAAATCGACGCTGACGTTCTTGCCGATCCACTCGTTGAAATCGCCGGCGCAGATGCTCAGGCAGTAGCGCTTCTCGATGGCCGGGACGCGCATGGCCGTCTTGCCACCGTAGCTGAGGCCGTAGAAGCCAATCTTTGACTTGTCCACGTTCGGCAGGGTTTCGAGCCAGTCGATGGTCCGTTGATGCTGGCGAATGATGAAACTGAAGAGGCTGAGCTTGAGCGGATTGGCCTTGCGCTGAATCTGGCGGAAGGTGTTGCCGCCGTAGTACGGGTTCTGCGGGCAGTAAACGATGTACCCCTTGGTGACGAGCTTGCGGGCGAACTCGAAATACGTCGGCGACTTCTCCGGTTCGATGCAGTGGCGAGGTGTGCCTTCCAACCCGTGTTGGCAGACGACCACCGGCCGCTTGTCGGTCGGCTTCATGTTTTTTGGAAGTAGCAGAATCCCTTGGGCGAAGACGTCGTCGTAGACGTCGAGCATGACTTCGTAGCCGGTGAAATCCTTCTCGTCGTAGACCTGCCGGGAGCGCGGGTTCAGCGGGAGCTTCGGCTCCGGCAGTTTGCCGATGACTTCGGTGTGCAAGTGGTCGCGGTACCAATCGCAGCTCTTCTCCCACGCTTCGGGAGTGGTGGCGTCGGCCTTCTTCACTCGAAATCGCTTTGGGCAAATGGCCCCACTTCGTCAAGGCGAGCATCCGTTTGCGTTCCGCCGTGATGCTGTCCGTCGACGGCCGGCGAATTGCACCGGGTGTACCGACCTTGCTGTCGTAGCTCGGCCAAGGATCGGATTTTTCATTGAACCAAGTTTTCAGATCGTCGTTGTCCGGCAGGATGTCGGGGAGGCACGAACGGAGTGAAATCGGGGCGACGTAAAGCATTCGCGGGGCGATCAACAATCCCATTTCCGCGTCGCCGAATTCCTCCAACCGGCCCCAGATGTTTCGGTCGAGCGGCTCTCGGTCCATCGACTCGCGCGGTTCGAAATAGCCGGCGACGACCGTCCCACCGATTCGCTCATCGAGAGCCGCGGCGAAAAGGGCGATGGCTCCACCGTCGCCGTAACCGACCAGCTTCACCGGGATTTTCGGTTCGTTTGCGGTGAACCAATCGACGGCGGCGAGCACTTTCTGAACTTCGTACCCCGCCAACGTGCGACCCATTTCGAACGCCATGCGATGGAGGAACTCCCGATGGGGCTGAGTCGTTTGTCGCTTCAATTTGGCATTGCCGGAATGCGAGGAATCCCGGTCGATCAACGTTGGGATCAGCACCCGGCAACCGGCGTTGGCCAATGTCAGTGCGAATGTTGAATGATCGGTTTCGCCGTCGACCTTTTTCGGACGCAGGATGCCGGCGATCGACTCGGGCATTTGATCCGCGTGCGGCACCGCCACGACGTTCGCCACCGGCTTGCCCTTCGGCTCGATCAACAACCCCTCCGCATCGACCCCCAGCAACACCGCCCAGCGAACCGCGTGGATTTTACAGCCGTCGATCTCCGCGAGCAGCGATGGCTTCCCCGGACCGCTCACGTATTCGAGGTTCGGCTTCACCCGCTCGTCGACGACGCCGAGGATCGCACGCAGCCGCTCGCGCTTCGCGGCAATCGGTTCCTTGGCGTTGGCCTTCCAAAGTTCGTCGCGCTTCTTCGGGGCGTAGGCGAGTTCGCGATCCAAATACTTGTGGATGCCCGCGACCATCTTCGCGGCGAGGTCGCCGTCTTCGGTGAGCAGTTTGGTGTTCGGCAGTGGCTCCGCGGCCCGGGCGGTGGTGAGGCACAACAGCGAAGCACAGAGGACGACGCGGGAGAAGAGCATTGGGGCGTTCCACGAATTGGGGAGGTGCGGAGAGTTTACCCCGGTCGGCGCTTGCATTGCCAAAGGAATTGCTTCATTCTTCAACGATCCCTGCGTCGGCAAGTTTCCCAACTTGCCGACGAGAATCGCGTGAGCACCTCCGATTCGACACAGGTTCATTCCGTTTGTCCGGCGGCAAGTTGGGAAACTCGCCGCCACAAGCCCCGAGCACGGTATGCCCCGCCTCGTCTCCCTATTCGCCATCGCCCTCTTCGCTTCGCCCCTGATGGCGCAAGGGTTCACCCCCGAGCAGGCCGTCAAACGCATGACGCTGCCCGAGGGGTTCTCGGTGCGGGCCGTGGCCACGGAGCCGATGATCCGCCAGCCGCTGAGCATCAGCTTCGATAACCGCGGCCGCCTCTGGGTGCTCCAGTATTTGCAGTACCCGAACCCCGCCGGGCTGAAGGCGGTGAAGCGGGATCAGTACTTGCGCACCGAGTGGGACAAGGTGCCCGAGGCGCCGCCGAAGGGGCCGAAGGGCTTGGACAAAATCACCGTTTGCTACGATCCGGACGACCGTGGCGTCTTCCGGAAATCGAAAGACTTCGTCGCGGGGTTGAACCTCGCCAGCGGCTTCTGCCTCGGGCACAAGCGCGTCTACGTCGTGCAGCCGCCGTACTTGCTCGAATACGAAGATTTGAACGAAGACGACGTGCCCGACGGCGATCCGAAAGTGTTGCTCACCGGCTTCGGCATGAATGACACGCACAGCCTCGCCAACAACCTGCAGTTCGGCCCGGACGGCTGGCTCTACGGCGCGGCCGGGAGTACCAGCACCTGCAAAATCAAAGATCCATCGGGTCACACGAAAGAACCCATCGAATTCCAACAGGGCATTTGGCGCTACCATCCGCAGTCGAAGCGCTTCGAACTCTTCAGCGAGGGCGGCGGCAACACCTACGGCCTCGATTTCGACAAGGACGGCCAAGCCATCACGGGGACCAACTTCGGCGGCGTCGCGATGCTGCACCAACGGCAGGGGGCCTACCACATCAAGGGCTTCAGCAAGCACGGGCCGCTGCACAACCCCTACGCCTACGGATACTTCGACCACGTGCCGTACAAGAATTTCCAAGGGGGCCACGTTACCTGCGGCGGCATCGTTTACCAGTCGGACGTTTACCCGAAGGAGTTCCGTAACCAATACATCGCGGGCAATTTGTTATCGAACTGCGTGAACTGGCACAAGCTCACGCCGAAGATGTCGAGCTTCACGGCGGAGCACGGAGGGACGCTGCTCGACAGCCACGACACTTGGCACCGCCCGGTCGATTTGATCCAAGGGCCGGACGGATGCGTCTACGTCGCCGATTGGTACGACAAGCGCGCCGCGCACCTCGACCCCGTCGACGATTGGGACAAAACCAACGGCCGCATTTACCGCATCGAATACAAGGGGAGGAAGGCGCCGGCGCCGTTCGACTTGCGGAAGATGTCGGCGGAGGAACTGGTGGAGTTGCTCGGGCACGAAAATGTATGGTGGCGCCGGGAGGCGCGGATCTTGCTTTGGGCGAAGTCCGAAGAAAAGAACAGGAATCTGACCGCGCTGCTGGCGAAAGATCCCGGTCCTGCCGTGCGTCGCAGCTTGGACTACGCGTGGGCGAGCGGCCTCGGTTCCATCGATGAAGAAAGCGAGGACGAGACGATTTTAGAATGGGCGGTCCGGTACTACACCGACCTGCATGACATCGGTTGGATGCCGACCGCAATCGCACCGGGGAGTTATCGACTTCTCGCGCAGTGCGCTAGCTCCGCCAAGCGAGCGCGACTCGCCGACGCCGTGAAAATGCTCGAAAGAATCGTGGTCCGTCAAGAACTCGCGGAAGATCCCGCCCTTCGATTGCTGACTTGGTGGGCGGTCGAACACCATCTGTTGAAAGCGACCGACGAGATCGGCGCGCTCGTCGCCGAAGCGGCTATGGAGAATCGGGGAGCGCTGCCGATCTACGAGAGGACCATCCGCAAGCTGCTCGCGGCCGGCGCTCGGCACGCCAAGGTCGGATACCAGTTGATCGCGCTCGGCTTCCTGTCCAAGAACATCGAGTTCCACTCGGCCGCGTTTAACGCCGCAGAAGCAGCCCTGGACGACGGATTCGGCAAGTCGCGCAGCCTCATCGTCATGTTGAAAGAAGCGACGCGAGACGAACGCACTCTTCGCATGCTGGCGAAATGCGGGGACACCGAGACACTCAAGGAACTTCGGGCCGTCGTGGCCGACATGAATAATCCGGACGCGGAGCGTTTGAAATGGCTCCCATTGCTGGCGAAGGCGGGTGGCGCCGGCTGGAATCCACTGGCTTTGTTGGAAACGTCGAAAGCAGACGCTTGGCGCATCGGCGTGCTCGCGGCCGTCGAATCCGACACCGCCGAGCAAACCCCGCGGGTGCTTCTCAAGTTGCACGCCGACTCGACCCCCGCCGTGCAAAAACGAATCGTCCGGACGCTGCTCGCGCGGCCGGCCTGGTCGCTGGCTTTGTTCGAAGCCTACGACGCCGGCAAAATCGCCAAGACCGAACTCACCCCCGACGACGCCAAACTCGCCCTCGCGTTCGGTGACAAGGCGTTGACGGCGCTCGTCGAAAAGCACTTCGGCAAGATCGCCGCGGCGACGCCGGGCGAGAAACGCGCCCGCATCGATTCGCTCAATGCGATGCTCGGGCGCGATCCGCCGGGGGACGCGGCGCTCGGCAAGGTGCTGTTCACCAAGCACTGCGCCGCGTGCCATTTGTTGCACGGAGAAGGCGGAAAGATCGGTCCCGATCTGACGAGTTCCGAGCGCAAAAATCGCTACTTTCTGCTAACGCAGATCGTCGATCCGAGCGCCCACATCCGCCCCGAGTTCGTCAGCCACAAGGCGACCATGTTCGATGGCCGCACCCTGACGGGGATCGTGACGGCCCAATCGGCGGAGTCGCTCACGCTGTCGTTCTTGGAGAACGACAAACCGGAGGTGCGGGTGGTGAACCGGAAGGATGTCGACACCATCGACGCGCTCGCCGTCTCGTTGATGCCCGACAAACTGCTCGACACTCTGAGCCACGATGAGATCCGCAATTTGTTCGCCTTCGTGCAAAGCGAACCCGCGAAGCCCAAGAAAGAATCCAAGTTCAAGATCGCGCTCATTTCCGGGTCGCTGGAGTACAAGTCGGACGAATCGCTGATCGGCTTGCAAAAACTGCTCGAAGCAAAGTACCCGGTCGAATGCGTGCGGATGTTCCGCAAGACCGACACCGACATCGACGGCCTCGACAAACTGGCGGAGTGCGACCTCGCGATCTTCTACACGCGCCGGTTGAAACCCGATGACAAGCAATTGTCACTCATCAAGAAATACTGCGACAGCGGCAAGCCGGTCCTCGGCATCCGCACCGCCAGCCACGGCTTCCAGAATTGGCTGGAGATGGATGCGCACGTCTATGGCGGGAATTACAAAAACCACAACCCCGGCGGGCCGAAGTGCGACGTGACGCTGGCCGAGGCGCAAAAGGACCATCCGATTTTGAAGGGGGTGAAAGCGTTCGAGTCCTCGTCGAGCCTGTACAAGAACATGGGCCACGCCAAAGACGTGACGATCCTGCTGAACGGGGCGATCCCCAAAGAGAGCGAACCGCTGGCGTGGACGCGCGAACGCAAGATCGACGGCAAGACCCAACGGATTTTCTACACGTCGTTGGGCCACAGCGACGATTTCGCGGAGGAATTCTTCCGCAGGCTGTTGGTCAACGCCATCGGGTGGTGTTTGAAGGACGAAAAAGCTTTTGCGAAATGATGTGTCTGTGCGATGGCAAGGGAGACTGTGTTTTCCCGTTCGCAACTTCATTTGTTCTCCAGAATCTCCCGTGCCCGTCCCCGCGCGTCATCCGCGGTCGAAAGCAAACCGTCGAGTTGCTCGGCGCGGATCGTGTCCAACGCGATCTTGAACTTCGGCCCCGGCTTCCAGCCCATGGCTAGCAAATCGTCGCCGGTGAGGAGCGGCGGTGGATCCAATTGCACCGGGTCGATCCGTTCGAGAATCGCCGCGCAGAAGTCGGCCCCGGCCGAGGGCGACAGCGCGATCAAATCCCGGCTCCCCGGATAGGCGAGGATCGGGTAGAGCCGGCTGCGGGGGAGTCCGACCGCATCGTCGAGCGTGGTGCGGTGCTTGGCGAGCCAGATGATGCGGTCGCGTTCCCCGTTCGATAATTTCAACCGCGCGGCGATGGTCCGAAAACTCGCGGCGGGTACGCCGGTGCAGACGGCCATCAACACGAGGGGGAATCTCGCATCGCCCGGGAGCGCGGCCACGGCTGCGCCGATTCCATCGGCCTTCGCTTCGGGCAAGATTTCCTGCAACAGGTCGAACTCGATCAACAACTGCACGCCGCGGACGCGGTGTTCGTTCTCGAACATCTTCCGCAATTCCTCGGCGATGCGCTCGGCGCTCACGACCCGGATTTGCGGAGCCATCGCCCGGATCGCAGCGCCCGTGGCCGGGTCGATGGCCAACTCGAACCGCGCCGCCATGCGCGCCGCCCGCATCAGTCGGAGTTTGTCTTCTTCGAATCGCTTGGCCGGGTCGCCGATGGCCCGGAGGATTCTCGCTTCCAAATCGGCCCGACCGCCGACGTAATCGATGACCAGGTCGGCCACGGGGTCGAAGAACAATCCGTTGATGGTGAAGTCGCGCCGGGCGGCATCCTCCTCCGGCGAACTGAAGACGACCGCATCGGGCCGGCGACCGTCGCTGTAGGTGCCGTCGGTGCGGAACGTGGCGACTTGCACCTTCTGCCATTCGCCGTCGTCGCCGCGCGGGCCGAGGACTTCGACGACGCCGAAGCTCGCGCCGAAGAAGTTGCACTTGCGAAACAGGGGCTTCAATTGATCCGGCGTCGCCGAGGTGGCGATGTCGAAATCGACGGGCGTGCGGCCG
Organism: Fimbriiglobus sp.; assembly: GCA_043727575.1. Classification (GTDB taxonomy): domain Bacteria; phylum Planctomycetota; class Planctomycetia; order Gemmatales; family Gemmataceae; genus JALHQU01. Next base: position 416 of record JAYSYN010000064.1, on the reverse strand, counting down.
AGGAGTTCATCGCGCACGCAGCCGCCCGCGAACAGGGCACGGTGTCCCGCCGCTTGCAGGCGCTGCACGACGTCGGTGGCAAATTCTCGTTCGGTCATGGGCAGAGCTATTTGATACGTTCGGACCGCTCCTCCTTGTAGAGCGATGGGGGCGTTTGTTGCCCGCGTTATGTCCGCGAACGGGTTGAAAAAGGATCGAAAGCGACTAAAATCTCGGAACTCACCGGCGGGCGGTGAGGCTCGGAATCGCGATGAAATGCTGGGAATCGTAGGCATTTTGGTGTTTTGCATTCGTAGCTCAATTGGATAGAGCATCGGTCTTCGGAACCGAGGGTTGGGGGTTCGAATCCCTCCGAGTGCACTTGAAAAGCCTAAAAAACGGCCCGAAAAGTCAATAACAGGCTTTAGCAGGGTGTT
>JAYSYN010000063.1:0-20519 GCA_043727575.1 Fimbriiglobus sp. | reverse complement strand
TTGAAATCGTGTCGCCGGGGAACAAGGACAGTCAGCGCGCGCTGCGCGAGTTCGTCGATAAGACCGTCGACTTCCTCCGCAGTGGCATTCACGTCCTCGTGATCGACCTTTTCCCACCGACCGCGCGGGATCCCTTCGGAATTCACAAAGCGATTTGGGATGAGATGCACGCCGAGGATTTCACCTTTCCGGAAGGCCGCAATCGCACATTGGTCTCGTACGAAGTCGACGGGGTCCGGGTCGCCTACATCGAACCGGTCGGGTTGGGTGAAGCATTGCCCGAGATGCCGCTATTCTTGTCGAATGATGACCACGTCATGGTTCCGCTCGAACCTACGTACTGCGCGACTTGGGATGTTGTGCCCGATGCATTCCGCATCGCCGTCGAGACCGGCGTGATCCCCGATCCGGACGCCGAATGAATTGCGGGATTTCGCGCCCCGGACGGTGCAGTCGGCCTTTTCGACAACCCCGCCGGAGTTTCTCCAAAGGCCCGGCGTCAAGTCATTTGCCCTATCGCCCGGAAGGGGTATAATCCCCATGACGGGTTTGCGGGGTCGATTCCCTTCATCTTGGCCGCATCCCCCATTCGCTTCCTACCGAGGACCCACCGTGCCATTCCCGAGCAAACGTCCTCAGACCACCGAAACGAACCGGGGATCGCTGCTCGCCCAACTGGCCGAACGCTCCCAGCTCGACTTCGAACTGACTTTCTTCGGCGATTTGCTCCGCCGCATGCCCGATTATTCCGACGCGCTCCGCGCCCAAGCCGGCAACCTGACGACCAAGGGGTTGTTGAAGGAAGGCCTGCTGATCGACCAAGTGCTGGTAAAGCTCCGCCCGAACGACCCGGACGCCCATTACAACTTGGCCTGCCGTTACGCCCTGATGCTCCAGCCCGATTTGGCCATCGAGACTCTGCGCCGCGCCGTCGCCCTCGGCTACAGCGACTTCCGCTACATGATCCAGGACCGCGACTTGGAATCGCTCCGGAAAGATTCCCGTTTCCGCGCCCTGCTCCGCGAATACGCGGAGCGATAACGGCCCGCTATCCCAGCACGGAGTGGATCAAGCCGTACAGTTCCTGCGTGACGAACGGCTTGCGGAGGAAGCCGGCCAAGCCCTTGCCCGCGAAACCGGCGGTGGCCTCTTCTTGGTTGAAGCCGCTCGTGAGGATCACTTTGACATCGGGCCGGCACTGCCGGAGTTCGCGGAACGCCGCTTCGCCGCCGAGGCGGGGCATCGTGAGGTCGAGGATCACGGCGGCGATGTCGTCGCCGCGGCTCGCGAACTGCTCCACGCCATCGCGCCCGTCGGTCGCCAAGAGCACCCGAAATCCGACGACTTCGAGCGCCTTGCGGGCGAAGATGCGGATGTCTTCTTCATCGTCGACGACGAGGATCCAGCGATCGCGGCCGAACGGCTCGGAGATCGTTTGCAGGGCGGGGCGGTCCGGTTCGAACCCGTCGTTGGCCGGGAAGAGCACCTTGAAGGTCGAGCCTTTGCCGGGTTGGGAATAAACCTTGATCGCGCCGTGGTGGCCGCGCAGAATCCCCTGCACGGCGGCGAGGCCCAAACCGCGGCCGGTGAATTTCGTCGTGAAAAACGGCTCGAAGATCCGGGCGGCGGTCGCTTCGTCCATGCCGCTGCCGGTGTCGGAGACTTCGAGGTAGATGAATCGGCCCGGCGTCAGCTCTTTGACGAGTTGAATCGCTTCCAAGTACTTCGCGTCGGCGTCGATGGTGCTCGTCGTGAGGGTGATGACGCCGCTCCGCTCGCCGATGGCGTCCGAGGCGTTCGTGATGAGGTTCATCACCACTTGGCGGATCTGCGTGGCATCCCCCATCACCGTCGGCAAGTCGACGCCGAGGTTGAACTTCAAAATCGATTTCTTGGAGATGACCGTGGCCAGCAACTGCGCCATCTCTTCGACCAAGCGATTGGGGGCGATCGGCTCGACCACGAAGCGCCCGCGGCCGGAGTAAGCGAGCATCTGCTGGCACAGTTCGGCCGCCCGGCTGCCGGCCCGGTCGATCTGCTTGAGGTAATCTTGGCCGACCGAATCTTGGGGGAGTTGCATCCGCAGGAGGCTGGCGTACCCCAAGACGCTGGTCAACAGGTTGTTGAAATCGTGGGCGATGCCGCCGGCCAACACGCCCAGGCTTTCGAGTTTCTGCGATTTCAGCATCTGTGCTTCCATCGCGCGGCGCTCGTGTTCGATCTCGACCGCCGCCGCGAGTTTGTTCTTCTCGGCGCGTTCGTTGTCGAGTTCGGTCATGTCGATGCCGATGCCGCCGACGTACTTTTGGCCGCTCCGATCTTGGTAAGGGAACTTGATGGTCAGCCACGAGCGGAGTTCGCCGCCGGGGCCCGGGGCGGACTCGGCGAAGCGGTGCGACGCGTTGGCGGCGAGCACGGCGAGGTCGTTTTCCCGGAAGGTTTTGGCGACGGCCTCCGGAAAAACGTCCGCGTCGGTTTTGCCGAGCCAAGCCCCGGCCGGGATCCCCATCGCCGCTTCCAGCGCGGTGTTCAAAAATACGTAGTGGCCGTCGTCTTTTTTCAACCACGCCCCGAACGGGCACTGGGTGAGGAAGGTGTTCATCCGCGCTTCGCGTTCGTCCTCCGCGACTTGGGCGATTTTGAGAACTGTGATTTCGCTCGTGACGCCGAGGATCCCGTTCACGGCCCCCGCCGCGTCGAACTCCGGTAGGACATCGGCTTGAAACCACCTCGGCCTCCCTTCGTACGGGAGTTGCCATTCGTACCGGACGGTTTTCCCGGTCCGGAGCACGGTCCGAAAATGTTCTTCGTGGACGAGGGCCGCTTCGAGGGGGAAACCGAACTCGAACAATTTGCAACCTTCGACCGCTTCCGGCGGAAAGCCGATATCTTCCGTGAGCGAACGGCTCACGTAGACGATCCGCAGCTCGGGGTCGAGGCGGAAGATAGCCAGCGGCAGACGGTCGATCGCTTCCGGGGGCAGATTTCGCGGCGGCATAGCGTGGAATCCCTCACTTGGAAAACCCGAAAGGTGGGGGATTGAGCGGCACTCGAATTGTACGCGGAAATATTCCCCGACGCCGCAGTTGTTATCGTGGACTTTCGACGCAAAATTTCCCGCTACCGACATTTCTCCGGTACTGGTTCCGTGTACACTATTAGATTCCCCACCGGACGGGGGAGAACGATCCACCACACCGCACGGGAATTTTCAATGGCCGCCGCCAAAGACAACCGCGAATTGAAGTCGGCACTCAGCCAAATCCACAAGGAATTCGGCGAAGGGGCGATCATGTCCCTCGGCGACGTCGCCTCCCAAGAAATCGAAGGGATCAGCAGCGGGTCCATCGGCTTGGACATCGCGCTGGGCGGCAAAGGCCTGCCGCGCGGGCGGATCATCGAGATCTACGGGGCCGAAAGTTCCGGCAAAACGACCATCGCGCTGCACGCCGTGGCCAACGTCCAGAAGGCCGGCGGCGTCGTGGCGTATATCGACGCGGAACACGCCCTCGATCCGAGCTGGGCCAAGAAGATCGGCGTCGACCTCGAATCGCTGCTCGTCAGCCAACCGAGCTACGGCGAAGAGGGCCTGCGCATCGCCGAGATGCTGGTGAAGTCCAACTCGGTCGATCTGATCGTCATCGACTCCGTGGCGGCGCTCGTGCCGAAGAACGAACTGAACAACGACATCGGCGAGCCGAGCATGGGGATGCAAGCCCGCCTCATGAGCCAAGCCCTGCGGGTGCTCAACCCGTCGCTCAGCAAGACGCGGACGTGCATCATCTTCATCAACCAAATCCGCTTGAAAATCGGGGTCGTCTACGGGAACCCCGAGACCACCACCGGCGGCTTGGCGCTGAAGTTTTACGCCTCGGTGCGGCTCGAAGTCCGCAACACGACCAACGCGCTGAAGAACGACAACGGCGACACCATCGGCAAGGAAGTGAAGGTGAAGGTCGTGAAGAACAAGATCGCCCCGCCGTTCCGCACGGCCGAGTTTTTCCTGATGTACGACCGCGGGATCGATTTCGAAGCCGAGATGCTCAAGCTCGCCGTCGAAAGCGAAATCGTGGCCAAGAGCGGCTCGTTCTACAGCTACAAGGAACAGCGCTTGGGGCAGGGCGGCGAGAACAGCGGCAAGTTCCTGCGCGAGAATACGGCGGTGCGCGATTCGATCGCCGCGGAACTGTTCGCGGCCCACACGGTGAAGATGTCCGGCGCCCCGCCGGTCGAGAAAGCCGAAGGGGACGCAGATGCCCTGCCGGAAACTTCGGCCCCCGCTCCGAAGAAGCGCGGCAAGAGCGCCGACAAGGGGGAGTAAAGCGGACCCATCCCGGCGTGCCGCACCCGCGACACGCTGCCGCCAATGCGCTCGCCGATCTCAATTCCATCCGGAATTGAGAACCGGTATGCCAGTCTATATAACCCAAGCTGCCCAGATTGTCCGAACGGCCGAAACATACTTTCTTCGTGTTGTCTAGTGCCTAAATTGTTAAATATACCGATTTGTCCGAAGTTGGACATTTTGCGCCTTATTCCGATTGACCGACCGGCACTTTGGTTGAACAATACTGTTTTGCTGCGTCCTGTGGATGGCGTGGTTCTCCCTGAAGTGCTTCGAGGAGTTTGCAACTTGATCTTCACCACCTCTTTGGCGGCGTTTGCGTTGTCCGGCTTGATGGCAGCTTCGATTCCCGGCCAACCGGCTTGGACCACCGATTACCGCCAGGCCCTCAGCGCGGCGAGCGAATTCCGCAAGCCCATCGCGGTCTTCATTACGAAGGGTAGCCAGACTCAGTTGACCCAAGGCGCAGGACTCGGCGAAGCCGCCCAGATCCTGAAGGATGGCTACGTGGCTCTGCACATCGACACGACGACCGAACGGGGACAAGCCCTGGCCAAGTCGTTCGAGCTGTCCGAAGGCCTCATTATCAGCGACAAGACCGGGGGCGTCCAAGCCCTCCGGCACGCGGGAACGGTTTCCGCGACGGAATTGAGCGGATACCTCGCGAAGTATGCCGGGGCGGCGGCCGTGACGACGACGGACTACCGATCCACGGGCATGGCGGCACCGGCCGTCGGTCAACCGATTCCGCAGCAGTACGCCCCGGCCTACCGGACCTACGGCGTGTCTAACTACGGGGCGCCCCGCTGCCCCAACTGCCGCTAAACGAGCGTAACTGAATCCACGTGAGCCGCGGCTCGGTCGCGACCCCTCGAAGCACGGGGGTCGCCGCCGGGCCGCGGCGTTTTTTCATGCGTGGCGGCAAGTTTCCAACTTGTCGCCACGCCAGATGGGCCGGCCCGTCACTTCGCCGCGGGCGGTTTCGCCGGGGCGTGCTCCATCACGACGGTCGCACCCGGGTCGGGGGAATTCTCGTAAGCGTCGGCCAGATCTTGGATGTGGATTTTGTCCTTCGCGGGGATCGTTTCCGGGATCGGTTCGGAACTCATCAGATGCCCCCACGCGGTCCAACCCTCGACGTGGATGCAGACGGCTTTGATCGCCGCCATCAACGGCATCGCGAGGAACAGGCCGGAGGTCCCCCACACCAAGTCCCAAAATAAACAGCCGATCAAGACCGTCGTCGCGTTCAAATCCATGCTCTTGCCCATGACCCACGGGACGATGATGTACCCCTCGAAGGTCACGACGCCACTGTAGACCACCACGATGAGCAGCGCGATGGCCGGGGAATTGACGTACACGAGGGCATCGACGATGGGCGGGATGCCCGCGGCGATGGTCCCGAGGTAGGGGACGTAGCAGAGGATGAACGTGAGCACGGCCCACAAGAGCGGCTGTTTGAGGCCGATCGACCAGTAGAAGAGCCAGAGGGCCACGGCCAAGCCGAAGTTGACGATGGTCCGCCAGACGAGATACGACCGCACCGCGTCGGCCATTTCTTTGAAAGCCGAGGTCACTTGGTGCTGCACCTGCGGGCCGGGGCCGAAGATGTTGCGGACCTTCTTGGCCAGCAATTCCCCTTCGAGCAGCAGGAAGAGCAAGATGAACAAGATGAGCACGCCCTGCCAGAGGAACGCCGCCCCGAGTTTCGTGACTTCCAAGAGCGCGTTCGTGATGTAATCGCCCGTCACGTACTTCCGCACTTGCTGGTACAGCCCGGATTGATCCGGATCTTTCGGGAAAGTATCGTTGATCGGCAGCGGACTGGCGTCTTGGAGGCTCGAGCGCAGCTTGATGTACATTTCTTTTTGCTTCGCCTCGTCGTTGGGCGCCGGCAAGTCCGAAATCATCTGCGGGATCGCCAAAGCGACCAACGCGAAGACGGCCAAGTGCAATACCACGAGCACACCGATGGCCGCGAGGCACGAGAAGAACCACGGCATGCCGATGCGGCGGTTGAGGTACTTGGCCCACGGCCACAGGATGGACGCTAGCAGCGCCGAGATGATGACGGGGATGAATATCGACCGCCCGAGGTACAGGGCGATGCTCCCGCCCAACAGGGCGAGGACGTTCAACCCGTAGCGGGTGGCCGTCGTGAGGTTCAGGTTCATGGTGGGTAGTATGGCGAACGGGGTGGCCGGTGTCGAGGGAAAGTGATGTCAGAGGCGTTCGCCCGTGCAAAATCGAATCCTCTAGCACATGGGCAATCAAAGGGTCGGCACCTCGAAAAATCCTATGCTCCTCAGGTAGTCGTATGTGCCATCGTAAAAAGCCGGCAAGCGCGTGTGGTCCGTGGCGTCGCCAGGCGGTACGAAAATGACCATCCCTTGCCGCGCTCGAGTGAGCAATACTCGATAGGCGTTCAGCAAATACTGTTTGCGATTGGACTTATTGATACGGTTCCAGCGGCTGCCGCAGAAAGAGCGGTATTGCCAATTCGAATTCTCGAAGCGCAGGTCTGCGTCCCACATGAGGCACGCCCAATCCAATTCCAACCCTTGAACGTGAAATTCGGTGGCGACGTCTTCGAGGTAGTACGAGGAGCGCACATCGTCTTTGCCGTCCAAAAACCAGTGAACCGGGTCGATGGGCGATTTCACATCGATGGCGTGTGGCTTGAGGCGCTGCGCTTGAGACGAAGCGACCAAACCGTATCGCTCGGTCCCGCGGGCTTTGGATCTGACCCAACTCTTGGCGCGATCCAGATCGCGCGTTAAGTAAATCGGGAAGTTCCTGCCGACGTCCTGGTTTGTATTCTGAGCAATCGCAGTCTCCAAGTCCAAAATCTGCTTGACGAGCAGCGAAACATTTTCCGCCCGGTACGACCGCATTGAAACTGACAGATGCAGAAAATCACTGTATGTCACATGCGGGCGATCCTGCACGCTGAGGATCACTTCGCCGGCGCCATATTCGCTGTCGGTGAGCCGATTTGATATATACACTGCCCAGTTTGGAAACGATCGCTGTAGCGAATTGATCCACTCGGAAATCCCTGCCTCGCCGGTATTGATTTCTTGTCCTCCACCGACCAAACACACGATGACAGCCCAGTCTTTGTGGCGATCCATGCACGAAATGAGAAATTCTGGCTCCGAACATCTGAAAGTTGGCTTGACCCCTCTTGCGCTTCATAAATGTCGCAGTCTGCTCGAGATTCCACGCCCGTTGCGCCTCGTCGAACAGGACGACGTGCTCCAGTGGCGGCGAATCGCCGCCCGCCAAGCAATCATCGCGAAAGTGGTGTATGTTTTGGATGAACATTTGCACTTCACTTTTCACCTGCCCTTTCCTCAATCGATTCCCCTGAGCCTTGGCGATTTGAACCCGATCTCGAGTCAGCGCTTCGCAAAGGACTGATACTAGGGGCCCGTTTCCGGACAAGAAGACGCTGTAGAGGTCACTCGCCTTGTCGATGTGCTTTGTCGCGATGTTGAGTCCGACGAGTGTCTTACCCGCACCGGGTACCCCGGTCACGAAGCAGATCGATTTTTGCGATTGTGCCCTCGACTCGGCGATGACCTTCGCAATCGTATCTGTAGTATGTGACAGATTTATCGCGCTGGCATCGCTCCGTGAGATCTCATCGACCCCGTGCCCTCTATAAAGCGACATCGCGGCCTCTACAATCGTGGGAGTTGGGCAATACCGCCCCTTCTCCCATTCTTGATGCGATACTTTATACGGCTGTTCCAGCTCGAGCACGCGCTCAATCGTCTCTTGGAGGTTGTGCGAGTTGCAGTGGATGGGAGCAGCGAGCTTGTCATCGTCGATTCGGAAGCGCAAAGGCACTTCATCATTCGCCCGCGTTGCGATCAGTATTGGCACCAAGGTCAGATTGTAGCTCGTATCGTGGAAGTTCTTCAGATCCAGGGCATAGTCCCACACTTGGTCATGGGCGGATTTTCCGAAGCTCGACTCACCTACTTTGAATTCGAGAACGAAGACAACGGAATCGATTTGAAGTGCAACATCGATCCGCTTACCCAACCGAGGCACCGAGAATTCGAAATGTATTTTCCCCCGACGTACAAATTTTTGCAATATCCGCTGGAGCAGCTCGATTTCATATTGCCACGCTTCCCTCTGTGTCGACTCCAATGCGAAAAAGTGGTTTGCGGCCAATATGCCGAGAATCGCCGTGGCATCCCTAGAACCGGTTTCACAACCCCATAAAGCCCACGGATTCCAGAAGTTGACAGGGTTGTGAAACCAGCTCTAGCGATGAAACTTTCTATCGTTTCAGAATAATATGATCGGTTCACCTGCGCTCCGGTTTTCCATTCGGTTTCGAAGCGCATCCGGCTTTCGACGAGCGAATATTCTCGTAAGATAGCCTATGGAGGTTTACGATTCGCGTTTCTTCTGCGTGCACTCTTCCGCCGACCATCGTAAGAAAGCGCTGGAGGCCTTGCATTTACGATACGGAAGCGCTTAGATGAAAGCCCCCCCAAACGCCGACCTCATTCCTTCCGACATGCATTTTCGCCTGACCCTGCCGGACGAAACTCCGATAATTGTGGCTATCCATGCCCTCGACGAGAAACAACTTCTGCTGGCCCGAGTGAGTCACAACCGTTTGATTGACAGATTTTTCAATGTCGTCGCGACTTCGATCCAAACGGCATGGCGGAGCGTGGGTAAGGTCGAAATCGACGAAATTTACGTTGCTACGAGCAATTCCGGCAAACAGTATGCCGTCTTTGTAGGCGCTGATTCCGGTGTGAAACCGCGAAACAGCGTCGCGCTACGACGAGAGTTTGCAGTTTGCAAAAAAGCATTCCCTTCCCTCACACCCCGCGCGGTCGCCGTGCAGTTCATGCGCGATACCTCGGGCGATGAAACTATCGTCATGTTCGAATTGGTCGAGACCGGCGACGGGATTGCGGTGGTCGATCAAAAACATTATCGACTCGTGCCTGCCAAACAGATCGGCGGCGAAGATTTGGAACTGTACCGACGCGGCCTCCCGGGCTGAATTCGTACGCTCACCCGTCGAGCATTTCCGCGGCGCGGACCGTATTTTCGAGCAGCATCGCGATGGTCATCGGGCCGACTCCGCCGGGGACTGGGCTGAGCGAATACGCGACGTCCGCCACGCCGGGGTGGACATCGCCGACGAGTTTGCCGTCGACCGAGTTCATCCCGACGTCGAGGACGACCGCGCCGGGGCGGACCATATCCGCGGTGATCAACCCGGGGACGCCGACGGCCGCGATCAAGATTTCGGCCCGCCGGCAGACCTCCGCGAGGTTCTTGGTTTGCGAATGCGCCAGCGTCACGGTGGCATCGCCGCCCATCGGGTTTTTGTCGGTGCGCTTCAACACCAGCATCATCGCCAGCGGCTTGCCGACGATGTTGCTGCGCCCGACGACGACGACTTCTTTCCCCGCGGTTTCGACGGCCGTCCGCCGGAGCATTTGCAAACAGCCGTGCGGCGTACACGGGTAGAAGCGCGGGTAGCCGGCCGCGAGTAAGCCGACGTTCTCCGGGTGGAAGCAATCGACGTCGATAGTCGGATCGACGGCGTCGAGCACCGCTTTTTCATCGAGGTGCGGCGGCAGCGGCAATTGGACCAAAATCCCGTGGACTTCGGGGTTCGCGTTCAACTCGGCGATGAGGTTGAGCAGATCGCGCTGCGAAACATTGGCCGCGAGGGGGAAGAGCCAACTGCGGATCCCGGCTTCTTCGCAGGCCTTCCGCTTGTTGCGGACGTAAACATGGCTGGCCGGGTTGTCCCCGACGAGAATCGCCGCGAGGCCCGGGGCGTGCTTGCCATCGGCCACGCGCTCGGTCACCCGGGCCGCAATCTCCGCGCGGATGGTTTGGGCGAGCAGTTTACCGTCGAGGCGGATCGCGGGCACACGTCACCGATTGCGGATTTCAGATTGCGGATTTCGGATTCCATGCGTCGAGCAACGCCGGAAGCGTCTCCCCGGATGGACCGTAGAGCCCGATGTCGGCTTCGCTGCTCGCGGCGGTCGGCGTCAGGTTGCACTCGATGATTGTAGCCCCCCGGTAGCGGGTGGACTTGGCAATCGGGATCAAACTCGCGGCCGGGTAGACCACGGCGGAGGTGCCGACGACGAGCAGCACGTCGCACAAGCCCGCGGCGTATTGGGCGTCCGTCCAGATTTTCTCGGGGAGCATCTCGTGGAACCAAACGATGTTCGGCCGCAGCCAACCGCCGCAGTGCGGGCAGACGGGCCGATCTTCGAGGGCTTCCAATCTGCGGTGTTCGACTTTCGCGCAACCGAGGCAGCGCGTCTCGCGCAGGCTCCCGTGGATTTCGAGAACGTTCCGACTCCCGGCCTGTTGGTGCAGGCCATCGACGTTCTGGGTGACGAGTGTGAAGTGCTCGCCGAAGTGCTCTTCGAGCTTGGCCAGAGCAAGGTGGCCGGGGTTCGGCGTCACGGTGGCGACGTTGGCCCGGCGGGCGTTGTAGAACTTCCAGACCAGCTCCGGATCGCGGGCGAACCCGGTCGGCGTCGCGACGTCTTCGATCCGGTGCCCTTCCCACAGGCCATCGCTGGCGCGGAACGTCGGTACGCCACTCTCGGCCGAGACCCCCGCCCCCGTCAGCACGGCGACCCGCTTCGCATTTCGCAGAGCCGCGGCCGCCCGTTCGATGGATTCGTTCATTGAAGAAGCCCTGTGAACACCACCCTGCCGACCGTCGCTTACGCTTCCGGCTCTGAAGGATTACTTCATCAGCGGGGCTGCCAGCTTCAACTTTAGTGTCCACTTCGTGCTTTCGACCGTGCCCGATTGCTTCACGTCGAGCGTGTCGAGCAACTCGATGATCGTTTGGAGTTCGCGGAATTCCTTGAGGACATCCGCGATGCCCTTGCCCGTGATGCCGGCGAAGAGTTTGGCCGCGTCTTCGCCGTGCGTCCGCAAGTATTGCTCGAGGCCTTTCCAACCGATGCGGAGGAACGGGGTCTCGTCGGCCGGGAGGACGTGCTTCTTTGGGTCGAAGCGCTGGATCGCTTCCGGCGAGGTCGCCAGCAGGAAGAAATCGCCCCGTTGCGCGAAGGCGGGGCGGACGCCGGGCGGCAACAGTTTGGCGTTCTCCAGGTGCTGGATCGGCCCGCCGTCGTCCTTGATTTCCCGGAGAGTGTATTGGTCGTCGTGGGCGCGGTTGTAATCGACGCGGAACATTTGGAAGGCGAAGTTCAACCCGAGTTTCAAGGCGTCGCCGAGGGTGTTGTCGCGGCTGTCCGGAGCGCGGACGCGCAGGGCGATGGTGAGGTCGGGGAGCGGCGTTTTGGCGGCTTTGCCCGGCGCCGTGAGCCAGACACCCCAATCGGGCCCGAGGCTTTTGAGCAGTTCGGGGAAGGCGTCTTTCCCCACGGCCGGGGCGATTTGCTTCTCGAGGAGTTCTCGGAATCCCTTCAAACCGGGTTCGCTGAGGAAGGTTTGGCCGAGGTCGATCAGGCGCGGGAGGTCGAGTCGGCCGGCGAGCGCGAAGAGCGCGTCGGCCGGGATTTGCGCCCAGAGCGACGAGGCTTTGGGCGTGCCGAGGAACGGCTTCAATTCCGCGGGCACTGTCTTCGGATCGAGCGAGGCGTGAAGCGAAAGTTCGATGTCATTCCCGAGTTCGACGCCGATGGCCGCGGACTGGGTCGCGTTCCAGACGCGGGAGAACTGTTTGAGGAACGCCCGGCCGGGTTCGTCCTTTGTGCCGTCGATGCGCGCTTTCAGCTCGGCGTCGAGCGAGCGGGGATTGAAGATCGCCGCCAGGGCGACCTTCGACAATTTCAGCTTGTCGTAAGCGTCCAAAAACGGGGCGACCTTCGGCGGTGTCGCTTGGAGCGCGAGGGCTTGTTTGAGAAACGGCTCGTCGCGGGAGAAGGCGAAGACACCGTCGCGGAGGAAGTAGAATTCGCCCGCTCCGTCGGCGAGTTCGCGGTGAAAGTAGGCGAGTTTACCGGCCGATTTTTCGGTGAGCGTTTTCAATTCGCCCGATTCTTTCTGGACCTCGTTGAAGCGGTCGATCAGTCCCGTCAGCTTTTTCGGATCGCGGGCCTTCAACATCAAAATCCCGGCGTCGTCGTCCGGTTTGACGGCCGGGCCGGGTCGGTAGGCGTAGATGATGGCGTCGCCCAGGATGTCGTCGCGCAGTTCGTCGACCGTCAGTTGCAACGCGCCGGTCAGGATCGTTTCGAGCGCGGCGATTTTGTCCAGCGCATCGGGGTTCAGAATCGATTTGCCGAGGTCGGACCGCTTCAACTTCGCGACGAATGGCGACGCGAGGATCTTCGGCGCGTGGGTCTTCCAATCTTGCGCGACGAAGCAGAGGGTGCTCTCCGGCGGCACGCTGCGGAGCAGATCGCGCGTCGGCTCGGCCCGGGTCGTCGTCGCCAGTGCGAGCGAAGCCAAACAAGCGAGGGTGCAGAATCGGATCATCGGAACCTCGATCGGCCGGCTCAGGAACGGGGTTTGGCGGGGGCGATTCCGAAGTCGCGGAACATGCGGTTCATCGCCCGCCGCGGCTGGCTGGACACGGGGTCGAGCCCGGCCCGCGCGCTTTCGGTCGACTCGAAGAACCCTTTGGTGTCTACGGTCATTTTCGCGTCGGCGTCCTTCGGCATCGGCAATCGCTCCGCCGAGGCGAGCATCGTCTTCGACGGGGCCAGCGCTTTGTCGGTCGTCGCCTTCGAGATCGCCGCCAACGCATCGCCCGCGTCGGCGAACGGCCTTTGAATCGGCGTCGGCTTCGGATTCTCGATCGGGGTCGTCGGTACGACTACGACCACTTCCGGTTGCCGAGTCGGCTGACTCAATACCACGGCGAGGGCCACCGAAGCCGCGAGGGCCGCGACCCCGGCGCGGACCAGCCACACCTGGCGACGATGGGCGCGATGCTGAGATTCCGCCGCCGCCACGACGCGATACGCGAAGCCGGCGGGCGCGTTGGGCCATTGCGACGCATAGGCCGGGAAGTCGCTCGGTTCGGGAATGTTCGGGTTCATGGTTTCGCTTCGGGTTCGGGCATCAATCCCAACTGATTCAAGCGCTCGAGGATGATCGCCCGGGCGCGGTGCAACCACGTCTTCACCGTGCCCACCGGACGTCCGACGACCTCGGCGATCTCCTCGTAAGACCGGCCCGATTCGTGGAACAGCACGAAGACTTCGCGGTACTCGTCCCGCAACTGCTCGACCGCGTCCGCGATCACCGCCGTCAACTCCCCGTCGGCGACCGGGGCCTCTTTCCCGGGCCAATCGGCCAGATACTCGACCGGTTCGGGGCGCTTCGGCCGTTTCGACAGCCACGTCCGGCAGCGGTTCACCGCGATGGTCAGCACCCACGGTCGCAGCGGGCGGGTCGGATCCCACTTGCCCAAGCTCCGGAAGATGCGCAGGAACACTTCCTGCGCGACGTCTTCGGAATCTTGGTGGTGCCTCAGCAACTTGGCGCACAGCCCGTAAATTTCGTGCTGGAAACGCTCCACCAACTCCCGCGTCGCGGCGATATCGCCCGAGAGGCACCGGCGCGCGAGGTCGCGGTCATCGGACACAGCAGCCCCTCTCGGCCAGTACTACCCCGGCCCCGGCATCGGGGTTTCGCGGGGCCATTCGTTTCCCGGGGCGGCATCTTGAAACGGATTGAATGTACGGATGTGAAAGCGGACCCCGGCGGCCGGGGTCGGAACTCCGACGGGTCACTTTCCGCCGGTCGTCTTCGGGGCGAGCAGCGCCGTCATTTGCTTGCCTTCCATCGCCGGGGGCTTTTCCATCTTGCAGACGTCGACCAGCTTCTCGAGCATCTGGTCCATGATCCGCCGGCCTTCTTCGATGTGCTGCATCTCGCGGCCGCGGAACTGCACTTTGATGATGACTTTGTCGCCGTGTTCCAAAAACTTGCGGGCTTGGTTCACGCGGGTGTCCACGTCGTGCTCGCCGGTCTTCGGTCGCACGCGGAGTTCTTTGAGCTTCTGTTGGTGCGGCTTGTGGGCCGTCTTCTTGGACTGGGCGTATTTGTGCTTGCCGAAGTCCATGATCTTGCAGACGGGCGGGCGCTCGGTCGGGGCGACCTCGACGAGGTCCATGCCGAGTTCGCGGGCCATCTCTTGGGCTTGGAGCGTGGGCAAAATGCCGTGTTGTTCGCCTTCCGCGCCGATGAGGCGGATCGGGGTGATGCGGATTTGCTCATTCATGCGGGGGCCGGTGGGCGGCCGCGGCGGGCCGGCATTGCGGTCGAACGGAGGGATACGCGGACTCCTGAGTGGGGAATGCACAACTTCGGCAATCATTTATTCATAACCCGCACGGGGGGATGCGTCAACAGGCTTCCGGTTTTTCCGCGCCGGTTCATCCGGGCGAACCGATCGGCGAGGTGCGTGGGGCCGCCCGGTGCATCGTCCGGGCCGCGGGTGAATACGATACGTCGGTGGGCTTGGTTTTTCGCACTGCAATTCCGCTCCGAAATGGGCGGGTGACTCGGCGCAGTCCCGAGTCGAAACGCTCCGAAGAATGCCGGGAGAATCGACATGCGCTACATCGACCCGCACATCCACATGATCTCCCGCACCACGGACGACTACGCCCGGATGGCGATGGCGGGGTGCGCCGCCATTTCCGAACCGGCCTTCTGGGCCGGCTTCGACCGCGGGACGGCCGCAGGGTTCCACGATTACTTCCGGCATCTCACCGAAGTCGAGGGCAAACGCGCGGCCCTGTACGGGATCAAGCATTACTCGTGGCTCTGTATCAACGCCAAGGAAGCGGAGAACGTGACGCTTTCGCGCGAGGTCATCGGGTTGATCCCGGAGTTTTTGAAGAAGCCGAACGTTCTCGGCATCGGCGAGATCGGCTTGAACAAGAACACCGCCAACGAAGCGACGATCTTCCAAGAGCACCTCGACCTCGCCATGAAGACCGACGAACTCGTGCTCATCCACACGCCGCACTTGGAGGACAAGTACAAGGGAACGCGGATGATCGTCGATATGTTGATGAACGACCGGCGCGTGAAGCCGCACCGCGTCTGCATCGACCACGTCGAAGAGCACACCGTGCGGCTCGCCCTCGACAACGGTTTCTGGTGCGGGATGACGCTCTACCCGATCACGAAATGCACGCCGAGCCGCAGCGCCGACATCTTGGAGATGTACGGCCCCGAGCGCATCTTGGTGAACTCCGCCGGCGACTGGGGCCACTCGGACCCGCTCGCCGTGCCGGCGCTGATCCAAGAAATGAAACGCCGCGGTCATTCCGAGGATATCATCGACCGGGTGGTCTACCGCAATCCGCTAGAGTTTTGGAAGCAATCGAATAACTGGCAGGGATAGAATTGTAGCATGAACGAGTTGCGAGCCACACCGAAAGGAATCGACGAAGAGTTCTGCGAACTCGTCGATGGCCAGCTCTTCGAAAAATCAATGTGGGCCGAAACGCAATTCGTCGTGTCGGATATCGCTGGTTTCCTTGGATCTCATATCCGCGAACACCGGCTCGGCCGGACGATCATCGAAGCGAAATTCTCTCTGCCCTACACGGTCAATCACCGTATTCCTGCCGTGGCGTTCGTGAGCTATGGCCAATGGCCGAAATCGAAGCCGCTTCCTCGGGGACCGGTGTGGGCCGTCGCGCCCGATCTCGCGATCGATGTCGTTAGCCCTATCGACAACGCGTGCAATCTGATGGACAAAGTCACGGACTACTTCGGCGCGGGATGCAAAGCCGTCTGGGTCGTTTGGACAAACCTCGAGCAAATCCAAGTCTACTCCTCGCCGAAATCGGTGGAGATCTACGGCGTCACCGACATTCTCGTAGGCGATCCGGTCGTCCCGGGCTTCCGTTTGCCTTTGATCGAGCTATTCCCGCCCGAAGAATCCGAGACACAAGTAAAATGAGGCGTTAGGAACGCTTCGGAGTGTGCGTACCATGGAAAAAGGGCGAAAGAAATTGCGAATTCTGGCGAAAGAGCGATTGCTCGATGCGAAGGCGCTCCTTGGCCGAAGGCGTTACGGCGGGGCGTATTATTTGAATGGCTATGCGGTCGAACTGGCCTTGAAATCGAGGATTCTAACGCACTTCGGCGAATCGGATGTCGTTTTTGGGATCGGTCCTGCAAAGACGCAGTTCAGCGAGTACCGAATCCACGATCTCGTGGCGCTTGTCAAACTCGGGAACTTGACCGCAGAATTGGCTGAGGCAGAATCGGAAAGCCCAGAATTCAGCACGTGCTGGTCAATCGCGAAGGACTGGAAAGAAACAAGCCGTTACGAACTCATTGATCCCGACAAGGCCAAGGCGATTTACAATTCGGTCTCGGACCCAACAAATGGAGTTTTCAAATGGATTCAGAAGCATTGGTGAAAGACCGCCTGCTCAACGATGGCCGAAAAGTACTGCGCTTACTGACCATGAGCAATTTCCCATTGGCGGGAGCCTGCTGGGCAAAACGGTATGACGAAGATCGCTGGACGCTCTATGTGGCCACTCCGCGGGTCGACAACCCCGGTATTTCCGTGGCATATTCTGAATTGTTGAAGCTACTCCCCGCTCTCGAAGATGTCGAAGTTACCAACTCGGACATCACACTAGTCGGTCTAACTCATCCGATAGCCGACGACATTCTCACCGTCCGTTCGATGAAGCAGGCAGTAGGCCGTTGGAAAGCAGGCCACCCATTTGGCGGCACACCTTTTGAGGAAATGTACGTCTACCCCCCCAACGCAGCAGCGGAGCTCGCCGTCGTTTGAACTGCATTGTGGATCTTCCACTCGAAGAAACCGATCCGCTACCCTCACGAGTCTCACCGATGACCGAGGCCGAATTCTGGGAGAACATCGACGAATCCCGCCGGGGCGAGCCGGAAGGTCAGGTTGACCGACTGCACGCCCGGTTGGTGCAACTCCCCGCCGCCGAGATCCTCCACTTCGGCTATAGGTGGAGCGAAGCCCATACGGCTGCATACGAATGGAATTTGTGGGGAGCTGCATACCTCATCAACGGCGGCTGCTCCGATGACGGATTCATCGACTTCCGCTCGTGGCTCATTCTCAAAGGCGAACGCAACTATCGGGAAGCTGTGGCCGATCCCGATTCACTCGCAAGATTGGTGAATGAATCGGAAGACGCATCTTGGGAGTGCTATCCTGCGCCCAACGTATACACACAGCTTGTCCAGGGCGCTGAACACGGTGATTACTACACCGCATTGACGGCAGCTCATGGCCAAGGCACCGTACGACCCGAACCGGAGGGCGAAGACTGGGACTTCGACAATCCGAAGGAAGCCAAGCGCCGACTGCCCGAACTCTGGAAGAAATTCGGGAACTCCTGACGTGACCACGCACTTCCTCGCCCTCGAAACCTCCTGCGACGAAACCGCGGCCGCCGTGTTCACCGACGGCTTGCGAATCTTGTCGAGTGTGGTCGCGTCGCAGAACGAACTCCACGTCCGCTTCGGCGGGGTCGTGCCGGAAATCGCCAGCCGGGCGCACTTGCGGAACCTGCTGCCCGTGATGGACGAAGCCCTCACGAAGGCGAATCTGACACTCGCCGATATCGGTTGCGTCGTCGTCCACAACACCCCCGGATTGGTCGGCGCCTTGCTCGTGGGCGTGACCGCCGCGAAGTCGCTCGCCTTCGCCCTCGGGGTGCCGTTGATCGCGGTGAACCACGTCGCCAGCCACATTTACGCCTGCCGCATAGCTGCGGGGCGCGATATCTTCCCCTGCGTCGGCCTCGTCGTCTCCGGCGGCCACACGGCCTTGTTTCGCTGCGACAGCCCGTTGTCACTGGAACTGCTGGGCACCACGCGGGACGACGCCGCGGGCGAAGCGTTCGACAAAGTCGCCGCGATCCTCGGCCTCGGTTTCCCCGGTGGCCCGGCACTCGAACGCGAGGCCCGCAACGGCGATCCGAAAGCGTTCGCCTTCCCGCGATCGTTCCTCGATTCCCCGGCGTTGGAGTTCAGCTTCAGCGGCCTGAAAACCGCGGTGCTCTACGCTTGCCACGGGCAGGGCGTGTCGAGGATGGCCGCGCCTCCGACGGATCGAAGGCGGGCCGACCTCGCGGCCAGTTTCCAAGAAGCCGTCGTCGATGTGCTCGCGGGGAAATGCCGGCAGGCGCTGCTGCAAACCGGGTTGAAGCGGCTCGCCGTCGGCGGGGGCGTCAGCGCGAATCTGCGGCTGCGGGAGAAGCTGCGGGCGCTCGAGGCGGAGGTGTTCATCCCGCCGCTGGACCTTTGCACCGACAACGCCGCGATGGCCGCGCTCGCCGTGGAAAAATGGAAAGTCGGCGACTTCGCCCCGCCGGGGTTGGATGCCCAACCGAACTTTTTGTAGCGGTGCGGGAATTCGCTCAATGCGGATAGGTGCTGCCGTAAGTGAGAGCCAAGTAGGTCGTGATGTCGCGGGCGCCGGCGATGAAGACATGGCCGTTGGCCGTCCGCGGGTGGACCTCGGACGGGGGAGCCGCAGCGTTCGCCGGAAGTATCAAGACCGGGCAACCTTGGTTCTCGGCGCCGAGCATTTCGATGACGGCCGGTCGCGGACGGGCGAAATCGACCGTGCGCACATCGAGCGCCGCCGCGGCGTCCGGGTGGTAGCTCAGCACCCCCGCCACCATCGCGCAATCGGGACAGTAGTAGGTCCGGCCCCCCTCGACGAGATTGGGCTTCAGGGTGAACAGGATCGGCTTGGGCATGGGTATCTCGCAATGGGCACATTAGCAGCACGTAAATGCATTCGGTCGCGGCCATCAGGATACAATAACTGAACTACCAGGAGAATCTATGAGCAGCGTCGAAACGATCACCGCCGCCATTGCGGAACTCCCTCCCGAGGAAATTTCCCGAATTCGGAGCTGGCTCGATGAACGCGCCCAAAACGAATGGGATTCGCAGATCGAGGCCGACGAGCGAGCGGGACGTTTGGATGGACTCGCGGATCTGGCTTTGGCCGAGCATCGTGCCGGTCGGACACGACCGCTTTGAATCACTTTACGACCGGCGATTTTTGGAGTTGCTATCGGGCGCTGCCCGGAGCCGTCAAAAAATTGGCCGATGCGAATTACGCTTTGCTCAAGGCCAACTCGCGGCACCCATCGCTCCACTTCAAGCGGATCGGCAAGCTTTTATCGGTGCGAGTCGGGAGCGGCCACCGCGCCTTGGCGATCGACGGGCCGGATGGACCCGTGTGGTTTTGGATCGGAACGCACGCCGAATACAATCGCCTCATTCGCGGGGCCTACATCTAGATTTTGGAAAGTCGCAGCGGAATCGGCCTGCCCCGTTTCTAAACCGGCCGGGCTGCGAACCCCACGGTCGACACCATCTACCGGATTTCCACGGCGCTGGGGAAATCGGTGGGGTACTATTTGCAGGATGCACCCGAGCGGACGAATCGTTCGACTTCTCGGGTTTGATTTATTGACGGCGTCCGGTCGCCAAATTTTACTCCCCGTAATCCTGAGGCCCGTCGATGCGTTCGCTGTGATCGCGGAGTGAATCGGCGGCGGCCCAAGCCTGTTCGGCTGTTGGAAAGTCAAACGTCAGACAAATCGGGCCTCCGGCTCCCTCCGGGTCTTCCCGGTAATCCAGCCGTCCACCGTACGACGACGCGCACTCTGCCAAACGCCCCTCGCGGGCTTTGTCTTCGGGCTCGCGGTAATACACCTCAATCATGTACGACATAACTGCTCTCCTCGATGATCGGCGGTGGGAAGAAGAGGTGACCCCATCTACCGCCTCGCCCCTTTTTACCCCGCGACCAGTCGGCGTATTTGACGTGGGGCAAGTCGTTGCCGACCACGGGTTCTGCCGGGTGGACTTGATACCAAGTTTTGACCCCTGCCGGTGGTGGGGTGTATGCCCCGCCAAGGTCGGCCCGAGGCAGCTCGACAGCTCCCGGCAGTGCGGAACTCACCAGACGGCTGGCCTCGGCTTCAGACGGAACGAAAACATCGAACCGTCCTGGCTTTCGGATACTGTCGATGATTTCGTCTTCGCACACATAGGTATCTTCACCCCGGAATCCAGATCAGTCAAGAGATGGGTAGACCTCTCGATTTTGCCACGGGCCATCTGGTAGGCTTCACTTCCCATACCCGACACCCGGAGGCACGGATGCCCACCATCAGTTTCCAGTACG
>JAYSYN010000062.1:0-6799 GCA_043727575.1 Fimbriiglobus sp. | reverse complement strand
TCGACGATCGCGGGGTGCTCGCCGGGGTGGACTTCGTCCTTGTATCGCACCTTGCCGGCGTAGGCCACGTTCGTGAGCAGCTTGTACAGGCTCGTCCGCGTGAACCCCATCCCGCCCCGCTCGTGCCCCTTGCGGGTGGTCCAGCGCTTGTTGGCCCAGCCCTTCTCGGCGAGGGCCTGCACGGCCGGCATCAGCGACTCCCAGTCGAGGTACATCTGGAAGATGGCCCGCACCTGCTCGGCCTCGGCCGGGTTGACCAGGAGCTTGAAGCCCTGGGGATCGATGTCGTAACCGAGGATCGGGTGGCCCCCGGCCCACTTCCCCTTCCGCCGCGTCGCCGCGATCTTGTCCCGCGTCCGCTCCGAGATGATCTCGCGCTCGAATTGGGCGAAGCTCAGCAGGACGTGGAGAACGAGCCGGCCCATCGAGGTGGCGGTGTTGAACTGTTGCGTCACCGAGACGAACGACACCTTGCGGCCGTCGAAGACCTGCATCATCCGGGCGAAGTCGAGCAGGCTGCGGGAGAGCCGGTCGACCTTGTAGACCACCACCGCGTCCACCTTCCCTGCCTCGATGTCGAGCATCAGTCTGCGGAGGGCCGGTCGCTCCATGTTGCCGCCGGTGAAGCCGCCGTCGTCGTAGGCGTCGGGGACGAGGGTCCAGCCCTCGCCGGCCTGGCTGCGGACGAACAGCTCCCCCGACTCGCGCTGGGCGTCGAGGGAGTTGAACTCCTTCTCCAGCCCCTCCTCGGTGCTCTTGCGGGTGTAGACGGCGCAACGGATCACCGGGGCCGGGGGTTTCACATTCGCATTCGAAGCTTTCATGCGTCGCTCCTGGTGAGTCGGAAGAAGTGGAATCCGTTGCAGTGGGAGCCGGTGATCGCTTTGGCAACGGCGGAGAGGGAGGCGTGGACTTCTCCCTCGTACTCGAAGCCGTCGGGTCGCACCTTCACCTGCAGGGTGCGGCCCTTGTACTTCCGCGCGATCACCGTCCCCGGCGGCGGCAGCCGCTCGTCGGCCGCGAAGGGGAGCACCCGCACCGCGGACTCCTCCTCGGGCGCCAGTGGTCTCATCGGGGGCGGGTTGAGCCGCAGGTCGGCGTCGTCGGCCAGTTCCTCGGCTTTAGTTCTCCCGCGTTCGGAGAGGCCCCCTTCGGCTTGAACCTGCAGTCGCCAAGCGATCCGCTTGACCAGCCAGGCCTTGTTGCGGCCGTTGGTCTCTTCGCCGAAGACCTCGCCGTACTTCTGTCGCAGTTGGTCGGTCGTCATCCGCTGCAGGGCGGCGAATGCGCGCTCCCAGTTCATCGCCTTCATGGTCGTTCTCCTCGTCTCGGGGTTCTCGGGGTCCGTCAACCGGCATAGACAGTGAGCGACTTGTCCGCGACAGCTTCAAGGGTGGAAAACGATGCTTCGGCGGGATTTGCGGAGGTGGGTTCGCCGGTCAGGGCGGCGCGGTCGCGGAGTCTCCGCAGGCCTCGGGCGAAGAGGCCGGCGAGTTCGCGGCGGCGTTGGTCGAGGGTGAGTTCGGACGGGGGCGGGTCCGGACGCGGATCGGATCGCATGGGACGACTCCGGAAGGAGTGCCCACAGCGACATCCACGGGGTGGCGGGCCGGCTGTCGGACGGGGAAAAACGGGAAAAAAGCCTGTACCTTGTTAATTGGCCGGTCGCGAGAGAAATAACGCAGGAAAATTGGAGAATGAATCGTTGGGCGATCTACGAAATACGCAGTCACGCACTCCAGATCGCATCTTCCTCAATCGCAGGTCATCATTTGTCCCCGTCGGGTCACTTGCAGGTTCACTTCCCAACGGGTAACTTGGCTTTCTGAAATCCAAGCAGCTTCAGGAAGAGTCGGGCTGCAACCGCTTCTCGAGAGCTCCTATGCCGATCACCATCAGCTGCCCGAATCCGGCGTGCGACGCGAGTTCCGTCGTCGGGGATTCCATCGGCGGACGCAGCGTGAAGTGCAAGAAGTGCGGGAAGCCCTTCGTGGCGCAGCCGACCTTCGATGGGCAGAAGCATGATACCAAGAAGAGTCGGCCTTCGGTCGTCGAGAACCCCTTTCCAGAGCTGCCGGCCGAATTCGGTCGCTATCGTGTTCTGCGGATGTTGGGGAAAGGCGGAATGGGGGCGGTCTACCTCGCCGAGGATTCCCAACTCGGCCGACAGGTCGCCCTCAAACTGCCCTTTTTTGACCCTAAAGAGTCGCCCGCGCGGATCGAGCGATTCTCCCGCGAAGCCCGCTCCGCCGCAGTCCTTCATCACCCGAATATTTGCACAGTCTTCGATGCGGGCCAAATCGACGGCCGGCCGTTCATCACGATGGCCTACCTTCCGGGGACACCGCTTGAGCAGCAGATCGGTGGCCCCGTCCCGATGGCTCAATCCCGTGCCGCCGAGATCGCCCGCAAGATCGCTTTGGCCCTCGAACACGCCCATATCAAAGGAACCGTGCACCGCGATTTGAAGCCGGCGAACGTGATGGTGATGCCCGACGGCGAGCCGGTGGTGATGGACTTCGGCTTGGCAAAACTAATGGCGAAACCCGATCCGAACGAAGCGAAGCTGACTCGCGATGGCGGCATTATCGGCACGCCGAGTTACATGTCGCCGGAGCAGGTCCGGGGTGACGCGCGGACCATTGGCGCTCCCACGGATATTTATTCGCTCGGGGTGCTGCTGTTCGAGATGGTCGCGGGGACAACCCCGTATTCGGGCCCGATCGGGGCGGTGCTCGGTCAGATCCTTTCGGCCCCAGTACCGCAACTGAGCGAGTTCCGTGAGGACGCGGATCCACGGCTCGACGCCATATGTCAGAAAGCGATGGCGAAGGAGCCACACGCTCGCTACCGGAACATGGCGGAATTCTCCGAGGCGCTCGGTCAGTACTTGGCCCCGGCTACCTCGAGTCCAGCGCGCTCGGCGATCATGGCTGCGCCGATTCCGATGCCCGAGATGGTGAACGTATCGCTAGTCGAGGAAGATGAGGCCGAGGAGGAAGCCACGCCGGAACCGGACAAGTATTCCCCTAGCCGCAAAGCGGCGGCGAAGGGGCGCCGCTGGAACCCGGCCGTTTTCGCCGGCATCGCCGCGGGCCTCTTGGGCCTCGGCCTGCTGGCCCTCTGGGCCGGGGGCGCGTTCAAGGTGAAGACCAAGGAAGGGACCATCGAACTGACCGAACTGGCCGAGGACTCGGAAGTGTTCGTGGACGGCGAGAAGGTGACGGTCGCGTGGGACAAGGGCCGGCAAACCGCAGAGATCCGGGTGAAGGCGGGCACGCACAAGGTGGAGGTGAGGAAGGGCGGCTTCACCGCCTTCGGCGAGGAAGTGAGCTTGGACGACAAGGGGAAGAAGGTGCTGGTGGCGAGGTTGACGAAGGCACCGCCTGCGGTGCTGGAGAAGCCCGGAGCCGTCGCCGATCCGGATCGCATGGCGGCGAAGTACATACTGTCCATCGGAGGCATCGTTCGAATCGACGGAAGCGACAATTGGATCGGAGACCCGGCAAGGCTGCCGGTTGAGCCGTTCCGACTGACATGGGTTGCCGCCAACGAAAACCAAGAATTGACGGATGAGGGGATCGCGAATCTAAAGGGATGCTCACACCTGATTGCGATCCAGTTCCCAGGATGCAAAAAAATCACCGACACGGGAATGGCCCATCTCGCTCAGTGCGAAGAAGTCGTTGAATTGCATCTCGATGATACCGCAATCACCGACGCCGGTCTGCTCAATTTCAAAGATCGAAAATCACTGCGGACGGTACTCCTCGCACGGACGGACGTAACCGATGTCGGTATGCGACAGTTCAAAGATTGTTCCGCCGTCCGGTGGCTAGATTTGTCGGGCACACGAGTCGATGACGAGGGGCTGGCCAATTTTCAGAATTGCAAGAAACTCGAGGCTCTTCGAGTCCACGACACAAAAACGAGTGACATCGGTCTAGCCTATTTTCACGACTGCCAAAACCTCATGGGACTCGAACAGAAGAATTCCAAAATCACCGATGCTGGAAGAGCGAAGTTCCTCAAAGCGAGACCGAGCTGCCGCGTGGACTGGAATCCGCTGCTGGCAGCAGCCGAACAGCCGAACCCGCCGGCGGAGGCCGGTGAATTCGTCCCGCTGTTCAACGGCAAGGACCTGATCGGATGGGAGGGGTTGCCGGGATTGTGGAAGTTCGACAATGGCATCCTCACCGGGACAACCCCGAAGGCACTCGACTTCAACACCTGCCTTTGCAGCAAGAAGAAGTACCGGGACTTCGAATTAACCTGCCAAGTGAGGATCAAGGATGGCACGGGGAACAGTGGGATCCAAATCCGGAGCGCGATCCTTGATCGACCGCAGTTCCGCGTCAAAGGTCCGCAAGCCGACATGGGGGACGAGTTCTGGGGCAGCTTGTACGGCGAGGCAGACGACGGGATGATGAAAGCCGCTCCGAAGGAGATAGTCGAGAAATCGCTGAAGAAGAGAGACTTCAATGACTACTCCGTGAAGGTCGTCGGCAGCCGCGTCACGATCAAACTCAACGGCGAGACCACGGTCGATGACGAGTTCCCGAAAATGGCCGGGGAAGGCATCATCGCCTTCCAACTGCATGGGAAGTTTGCCGGACAGGAAGTTGCATTCAAGGACATTCGCATCCGCGAAATCAAGGACAACGCTGCCGAGAATTCGCCGGATGTCGTCGTCCCGCCGCCGCAAGGGGTGGGCCGGCCGATCCCGCCATCGGTGGAACTGGTCGCACTCAAGCGCGAGGCGATCCCGGCGGAGGCGCTAAAGTGGGCGGGCAATGGCGACACGAAGAAGGCCCCGGCGCGGCTCGTCGCCGTTCTCGGCGATCCACAGCCGAGGCAAAACGGATTCGTCGAGGCGCTGGTGTACAGTCCGGACGGCCGCTGGCTCGCTTCCGGCTGCGAGGATAAGACCGTTGTTCTCCGAGATGCGGCCTCCGGGCGAGTGGTACGTTTGCTGGCCGGCCACACCGGGGGCGTACGGGGAATCGGGTTTGGCAAGGACAGCAAGACACTGGCCACGTCTTCCACCGACGGCACCATCCGGTTTTGGCCCGTGGATCGCGCCGCGGAGCCACTCGTCGTCCGGCCGGGCATCGGCGAGATTTGGGGGCTGGCCATCAGCGCGGATGGGCGGTTCCTGGCAGCCGGGGGCACGACCGGCGGCGTCAAACTCTGGAAGTGGGGACAGTGGGACGCGCCGTTAAAACTCGCCGACGACCCCAAGAAGCCGCTATCGTCCGTCAAAGCGTGGAAGGACAACGCCTCACTCGCGCTCAGTCCGGATGGCCAGCACCTCGCCGTCCGCACGCAGGAAAACAAGGAAGACGCGCCAGTCTACCTCTTCAAGACGGCCGACGGCAAACTCGACAAGACTCTGCCCGGAGTTTGGGTCGGCGACGACCGCGTGTACTGGTCGATGTGGATGAGTTTCAGCACCGACGGCAAGTCCCTGCTTTCGTTCTCGTCCGGTAAGGGGACCGCGATCTGGAATGTGGCGACCGGCAAGCGGACCGCCGACTACGCGTCCGACCAGTTCGGTGCCATCGCTCTCAGTCCAAACGGCGAAATGGTCGCCCTTGTGCGCAACTTCACAATCGGGGTTGAAATCTACGACCGGGAGACCCAGAAGAAGGAGCGGGTCATTGGCCACGGGAACAACGACGGCATGTCGGTGACGTTCGCCCCGGACGGTAAAACCCTAGCCACCGGGTTCTACGATGGGACCGTCATCTCGTGGGACACCGCGACGTGGGAACGGAAGTATTTGGTCAACGGGCACGCCGACAACGTCAATTCCATCGAATTCGCCGGGGACGGCAAGTCGGTTCTGTCCACCGGGCACGACAGTACGGTGCGGCGGTGGGACCTCGGCAAACCGGGCCAGAATCGGATCGCTAACAAGGTCGAGGCGAGACTGCGAGCCGCCGCTGCCAGCCCGGACGGGCAGCGGTACGCCACCCTGGTGGCGCCGCTGGGATTTGAGGCCGTCCAGACGTGCGTCATCTGGGACGCGGCAACGGATCGACAGGCCGTGTCCGTGGAGCAACCCCTGGGGCTTCACCGTGTCGTCTTCAGCCCGGACGGGAAGTTACTGGCCGGCTCCACACTGCCTGTGCAACCGCCCACAAACGGCGATACGTTCGTGGGCTTGTGGGACGCCGAAACCGGTACAGAGGTCCACCGCTTCCCCCACCTGGGCGACGGCCAGCACTGCGCTCCGACATTCAGTAGCGACGGCAAACTCTTGGCCGTCGCCAGCCCCGAACAACTCAAGTTGGTACTAGTGGAGAGCGGTAAAGAAGTCCGGACGTGGGCCGATTCCAAGATCTGCGTTGCCGCGTTCCGGCCGGACGGCGGCTTGGTGGCGACCGGTCACACCGACGGCTCGATCAGCTACTGGGATCCGCGCGCGGCCAAGAAGAAGAAGGCCGTCACCGGGCACGCCGGGAAGGTGATGTCGCTGAAGTTCACCCCGGATGGTAAGACGCTCGTGTCGTCCGGTGAAGACGGCACCATCCGGCTGTGGAACCCGGGCTGGGAGCGGGCTTCCGAAGTGATCGCCTACGGCCCGCCGAACGGTCGGGTGATGATTGACCTCGACCCGTCGGGCAAGTACATCGTCGCCGGCGGGAACGGTACCGCGATCGGGATATTTCGCCTCGCCGCGGCAGCGGGACCGATCGGCGACCCGAAAGAAAAGCCGGCCGCACCGATGGCGAAGGTCGACCCGTTTCAAGGGAATTCCGTGTGGGCGAGCGACGATCTGAATGTCGAACACGTC
>JAYSYN010000061.1:0-20586 GCA_043727575.1 Fimbriiglobus sp. | reverse complement strand
GGGCGAATTGTTTATCGTCGCGCAGACTCACCGGCAGCGTCTTCAAGAGCGCGAGCGCCTTGGCGAATTCCTTGTCGCCGATGGCTTGGGTGGCCTTTCGGCTCGTGGCCATATTGTCGACGAGCTCTTGCTCTTTCTGCGCAAGCCGGACCCGCGAACCCAGAATCGGTTGGAGGATCGCGATCATCAAACGCCGGAGCGTCAGGCTGATCGGCTCTCCGGACGTGGCCAGCAACAGGTCTTCCATCGCGATGGAGCCGTCCGGAAAACGGGCGGGCGTACAGACGAAATAATTCGTCCCCTCCGGCCCGGCGGAGCGGATCACGACTTCGGCCCGGCCGCGATTGGCCCGCACGCCGAGGAGCGTCAGTTCGCCGCCGTTGTCGCACACGGATGTCAAGTCGTTGTAGAATTTGGTGGACGCGGCATTCATCCCTTTTAAAAGAGCCGCGCGGTCCTGCGCCGTCAGGCCCATATCTTGGACGCAGCGCTGCCAGAAGTCGTCCATCCGCATGACCGCGTCGAACTTCGCCCGATCTTTCTTTTGCAGGGCTTCGACGAACTTTTTCCCGAAGGCCATCGCTTCGACTTCGGTGACGGGCGGGCCGAACGACGCCACCGGCAGCGCCGGCGTGGCATCGGTCGGCAACGTGGATTTCTTGTTGCAGCCCAACGCTGCGGCCGCCAGCAAAATTATGGCGATCCAAATGCGCAGCGGCACGGGGCACCTCGGGAAAGCGAGACGACATGAGAAAAGGTTGCCGCACGGCGACTCGGCGTTCAACGGTCCGGCCGATATCTGTCGGCCTGTCCGGCTCCCCCCTCCGTTTCGGAGAGGGGGTCGGGGGTGAACCCCCGGCTACCACGTCCATTGGAGTTGGAAGTTGACGCCCTGCACGAAGAAGTCGGTGTCGCGCAGCGGCAGGGCACTCGGGCGGACGAGGGGGTTTGCGGCCGGGCTCGGGTTCAGCGGGAAGTTCGGGATGCGCGTCACGTCCAGGGTCGTGTCGATCTGGGCGCCCGGACGGACGACGCTGTTGAGATACAGGAAGCTGTAACCGACGCCGAGGCGCAGACGCGGGGTCAGATTCACGCCCAACGTCACGCCGAGTTCCGGCAGCACGCCGAACTTCGTTTGCGAGTAACTGCCGATGTTCGCCCCCGGCAGCGCGAGCAACCCGCCCGCCGATTGGATCACGCCGTCCGTCGTCGCGATGGTCTGACCGCCGTTGATTTGCACCTGTTGGTACACTTGGCCGAGCGCGACGCTGGCTTTGCCTTGGAGGTAAAAGCGGCCGCGCTGAATTTCCCCTTGGAAGCCGATGTTCAAGCCGTCGAAGTGGTTCTCGGTGCGGAAGCGATCGGTGACGACGCCGGCCAGCGCGTTCGGCACGCCGATCGAAGTCGGCGAGTTCGGCGTCCGGGCGAACGACTCGCTGATATTCAGCGATTCGCTCAAATTGAACGTCTTGTAACCGACTAAGAAGTCGAGGCGCGAACAGGGCGTCGGGCAGAAGAGCGCCCGTTTGAGATTGAGTTCCGCGCCCCAGATGTACGTGTTGAAGTCGACGTGCGCCGACCCCGTCGACAAGCCCGGGTAAGCCGTCAACTGCGAGAACGGTTGGCCGGTGTTCGCGCTCGTGAACGGCCGGGCGATGAGCGAATCGGTGTTGTTGTTGACGGAGTACTCGCCGGAGTTGGTCCCGAGGAAGAACAAGCTGCCGTCGAGGCCCCAGTTCCGATTGGCGAATTGGTACGCGGCGCTGAACCGACCGCCGTTCTCTTGGGTGCGGCCAATGGTCTGGTTGCCGAAAAGCGGGCGGGTGTCCCCTTGGCCGAGGATCCCGTTGAAGGCCGGGCTGCTCGTGGTGAACAGCGTCGGCGCCTTCTGAGCGCGGACGAACCAGAGCAAGTACTCGGCGCCGAAGCTCAAGCGACCGCCGCCGATTTCCCCGGCCAATGCGTCGCGGAAGCGGCGGGGGAACAG
Source organism: Fimbriiglobus sp. (assembly GCA_043727575.1). Taxonomy (GTDB): domain Bacteria; phylum Planctomycetota; class Planctomycetia; order Gemmatales; family Gemmataceae; genus JALHQU01. Next base: position 18,599 of record JAYSYN010000061.1, on the reverse strand, counting down.
GGCGTGGCCGTAGCCGCCCCCGAATGCGGGGCTGTCCAAACCGAGCGAATCGTAAACCGGGGCCCCCGCGACGAGGGGCGTGCCGGGCGCACACGTCGGGCAGGCGGGATTGACCGTCAACGGCGGCGGAACCAAATAGCCGCCCGTGCTCGCCAGTGGCACCGGCGGTCCGATCGGAATCGGCTGGCCGTAGGGAATCGGTTGCCCGTTTTGATCGCGGTATTCCGTCACCATCGGGTTCGGAATCGGTTTTGGCGACCCGAGGGGCGCCGCGCCGGGGGTGGCGCCGGGCGTCGTCGCCGGTTGCATCCGAAACAGGGGTCGGGAAGGCGCGACCGGTGCGGAAACGGTGCGTGGGTCGGGGAATTGGCCGCGGGCCGTGGTCGGGGCGTCTTCGACGGGGCGCAGCTGACCGAGCGTGGCGGCCGGGGGCCCTTGGGCCACCGAGGGAGACGCCGTGAGCGCGAGTGCGAACCCGACGCCCGCAGTACGAAGGCGCATGAGAAATCCTCCTGACCCGCCCCGGCGTGGTGAATGCACCGGATCGGAGACGGTCCTTGTCTTCTGGAAATGGAAATCGACCGCGACGCGTTCGAAGATGCAAGCCAAGCGGGTTGGGGGAACCCGGGAATTCGAGAAAGCGTGCCTATTGGGAGTGCTCTGCGGGAAATGACCGACGGGTCGATCCTGCGGGTTTTATGGAGTGTGCCGGGGTGGCGGGTTATCCGGGCTCTGGGTCGATTCGGGAACTTCGGTTGAAATCCCTTCAACCCTCCCGCTGCCCCCGCCGATAATCTCGGTACGGAAAAGGACTTTCCACCGGTCTACGACGGGAAGAGGATGCCATGGTCGTTCGTCTGTTCAAATGCGTGCCCGCCGCCGCGCTGGGTTGCGTGGCCTTCACGGTGCTGTCGTCGGGAGCGTTGGCCTTTTTCCCACCGGTGCCCGTGGGCTCCGACGAAGTGAAGGTCTCGCCGGTCTCCCCGATCATCCCGGTCTCCCCTCCGCCGGTGGTCGTGGTGCCCCCGGTGCCGCCGCCGGTCGTGATCCCCAAAGAAATCCCCGATCCGAAAACGCCTTGCGCCTGCCCCGGCCCCGTCCGCCCGAGCGAAGTCCCCGAACCGATGACGCTGATTTCGGGCCTCGTCGGCCTCGGCGTGTTGGCGGCGGCCGCTGCGAAGCGGAAGCTGGGGAAATCCGCCTCGAACGACGATTCTCAACCGAAGTAGCCCCGAAACGAGCCGGTGCAGCCCCCGACGCACCGGTTTGTCGCGAACCGCGGATGCCGAATCGGAATTCCCCCTCCGATTCGCCCGCGGGTCGCTCCCGTTCCCGCCACCCGGCCGACCTCTTCCAATCTTTACAAATTCGCCCCCGATCTCAACTCCTGCAGTTCCACCGACGGTGCCGGATGCAACGCCCGGCGCGGATGCGCCTTGGGGCGAACGCCGGGGAACGCGCTTTCGCGCCAACACTCGGGCGCGTCGGGCGTTGAACCGGGTAGAGTTGGGATCACCGCTCCGGGCTTGGTCCGGATCCGCGCCGGATAGGATCGGCGCGATTGTGCGGAGGGCCGCGCACCGTTACACTCGGTGCGAGGGGCTTTTCGGCGAGTTCGGATGGCGGAACGCGGGTTCCCGACCTTACAATTGTCACTCATCCCGTTCTTTGTGTTCTGCGGCTCGCGGTCGTTGACCCCGATCCGTCGAACCTACCCAGGAGCGCCCGGGCCATGACCCTTGTCAAAAGCCTCAGGCTGCTGAGCGCGGTTCTCGGAGGCGCGGCCGTTTGCGCCGTCGTCGGGACCACCGTGTTCGGCGATGTACGGCCCGGTTCCACTACGGTCCCCGCCGCACCCGTCGCCGCCGCGACGCCCAAATTCGACGCCAACAAGGTGATCGACGAACTGGCCAAAACCAAGTTCAGCGACAAACCGTTGCTGGCCTACAAGAACCCCGCCGGCGAAACGATCTTCGCCTGGCAGGTCAAGCCGGTCCTCCCGGCGACCGCCGCCCGCCCCCGGGACATCCTCGTCCTCGTCGACACGTCGGCGAGCCAAGCCGGCGACCCGATGAAACAAGCCGGGCTCATCATCGAGACCCTCGGCAAAAAGCTCGGGGCCGACGACCGCCTCGACCTCTGGACGCTAAACATCCACGGCGCCGAATTCACACGCTCCCTCACGAGCGGCTTCAAATCGCCGATGGACAAGGTCATCAACGAAACCGTGTTGCGCCTCGGCAACCTCGAATACGCCGCGGGGGCGATCGATTTGAAAGCGGGCCTCGAAACCGCGGTCAAGTCGTTCGAGCAAAAAGCCGGTCGCCAACAGATCGTCCTCTTCCTCGGGGACGGCGAAAGCACCTCGGGCACGCCGATCACGGAAAAGGTCCGCGTCGAACTCGGCGAGAAGCTCGTCGATAAAAACGCCCAGTTCTTCGCCGTGCCCCTCGGTCTCACGGTCTCCGCCAATAACCTCCATGGTCTCAGCATGTCGACCGGCGGTTGCGTGATCCGGGCCAAGGAAAACCTCGCCGGCACCACCGGCAGCACCGAATTCAACAAACGGCTGACCGCCGCCTTCGACGTCCCCGTCCTCAAAGCCGACAAAACGACCTTCGGGATCGCCGGGATCGAACTCCTCCCGAATCGCCTCCCACCGCTGCGGGCCGATCGCGGCACGCTCGTCCTCGGCAAGCTCCCCGGCCCGGTGGCGAACTTGACGCTGAAAATCGACGGCCGCGTCGGCGACAAGAAGACTTCGATCGATCTCGCCGAGCGGCTCCCCGCCGCCAGCGTCGACCATTTCTTCTTGAGCGCGATGCTCGACCAATGGATGTCGGCCGGTTCGAAAGACGCCCCCGTGATCCTCGCGGCCGACCGGGCTTTGGCCATGGCCGGGGAACAGTTCCGCCTGTTCCGCGACGAATTCGTCGAACTCGGGATGAAGGCGATTTCCGCCGACCGCTTCGACCACGCCGAGAAGCTGTTCCAAGCCGCCGTGAAGATCGACCCGTCGAACGCCGAAGCGATCGTCGGCACGAAAGTCGTCGCCCAACTCCGCTCGGGTGCCACGACGAAGGAAAAACTGAAGGAGCGCGTGAATCGGAACGAGAAAGTCGGCCGGGCGCTGATCTCCTTGCAAGAACCGGCTCCGGGCGCCGTGCCGCCGCCGGCCTTGCCCCCCGCGGGAGGCATCCAACGGGCGCAAGCGGCCCGCGCCGCCGCGGACCAAGAAGCCCGCGCCATCGTCGAAGAAACGCTGAAGCAAGTCCGCGTGCTGAAATCGACCGACCCGGATCGTGCCGTCGAAGACCTCAAACGCCAACGCGAAACGGTCCTCCTGAACAGCGACCTGTCCGACGATGTCCGCCGCCGCTTGACTTCCGACCTCGAAGCCTCGATGCGGGACATCCAAGTGCAGGGCGCCGAAATCAAACGCCGGCTTTCGGCCGAACGCGACCGCATCAGCCAAGCCCGGTACAAACTGAACGAAAACGACCGCATTTTGTCGCAGGAAGAACAAACGAAAGCCCGCATCGACCGCTTCCGCGACCTCATGAGCCAAGCCCGGTTCGAGCTGGCCTACCAAGAAGCCCAAGTGATGGCCCAAGAGCGCATCAGCCGCGGCCAGGCGGTCCCGCCGGAAGTCACGGCGACCTACCGCATCGGCCAGTCGGCGACGAACCTCCGCGAATTCACCGAACTCAAGCGGATCCGCGAAGACCGCTACCTCATGTGCATGCTCCAAGTCGAGAAGTCGTTCATCCCGTATCCGGACGAACCGCCCGTCCACTTCCCGCCGGCGCAAGTCTGGCGCGAGTTGACGGCCAACCGCAAAGAGAACTACACGACCTACGAAATCGGCGGGGACCCGACGGCCCGTGTGCGTATGAAGAAAGTCCGCTCGATTCTCGAAGACCAGCGTGTGAACTTCCCGAACAGCCTCAAAGATACGCCGCTGCGGACGCTCAAAGAGCAACTCGAAAAGCAGTTCGACATTAAAATCGTCGTCCGCGAAGACCTGTTCAAGTTGGAAGATATGGCCGACGGCGAGATCATGGACCGCAAGTTCAAACTCGACTCGAATCTCTCGGGCGTGACCCTCGGTAGCTTCCTCGACGTCGCTCTGCTCGACATCAAAGCGTCGTACATCGTCCGTCCGGAATACATCGAGATCACGACCCTGTCCCAGCGCCTCGAAGAAAAGGTCACCCTCGCCTTCGCGGTCGCCGACCTCGTGCTCGCGATCCCTTCGTCGGTGAACCCGCAGACTCTCCAGCAGAACTCGCAGTTCCAAGCGTCGCAATTGTCGATCTTCGGCGTCGGCCAAGCCCAACAGTTCGGCAACGCTGGTTTCGGCGGGAACAACAACGGCGGTTTCAACGGGGGCGGCGGCGGTGGCGGTGGCGCCTTCGGTGGTGGCCTCGGGATGATCGGGATGGGCGGCGGCGGGATGCTCGGCATTGCCGGCGGCCAGCTCGGCCAAGGTGGCCAAGGTAACAACCTCGGCGTCGGCGGCGGGGCTTTGGGCGCCACCGGCGGCCAACTCGGCCAGTTCGGTAACCTCGGCGGCCAGTTCGGGATCCAAGGGAACGACCAAAGCCGGTTCCTCACGGCTCTGATTCAAACCGTCGTCGCCCGCGGCGAATGGGACAGTGTCATCCCCGGCGTGCCCCCGCCCCCGGCCTCGCCCGATGGCGAAGCCGCCCCGACGGTGCCCCCGGCCCAACTGAACTCGCTGGGCTTCTATCCTCCGGTCCGGGCCCTCGTGATCCGCGGTTCGACCCGCTATCACCCGACCTCGTCGTTCAAACTCCGCGTGCCCGGCGCCCCCGGCGGCGTCCAAGCCAACCCGAAAGTAGGCGATCCGAACGTGCTCGGCCAAGTGAACGCCGAAGCCCCGCGGGTTCTCAACCCGAACGAAGACCCCCGGGCCATGGTCCGAGCGGCCAAAGGCGACATGAAGAAGGTCTGGAATGAGGCGCTCGGCAAGTTCATCGACGATCCGATGCTCGCGGTCAACGCCATCGACATCATGAACGAAGCCAAGGAATACGACCAGACAGCCGAAGTTTTGAAGGCGACGATCCGGCACGGTCGGGCCAACGCCAACTGGACCCACGAAGCGCTCGCGATCGCCCTGCAATCGAGCAAGGCGTCGCCGGCCGAAATCGAACGGGCCTCGCTTTCGGGGATCGACCTCGATCCGACCAACGCCAAGGAGTACATCAAAGCCGCCAAGGCCGAGAGCGAACTCAAGAATAACGGCGCCGCGATCGAACTCTGCAAGCGGGCCGCGGCACTCGAGCCGAACACGCCCGACGCCTACGCCAACGCCCTCGTCTACGTCGAACGCTCGAGCGACGTGGCCACCGACGTCGTCGGCTGGGCCACCGAAAACCTGATGAAGCGCGACTGGACGAACGACGGCGTCGATTACACGAAGCAAACCAAGGCCCGCGTCGCCAAGATCGCCAAGAAACTGACCGACGCCGGCCGCAACGCCGACGCCGACCTCGTCAACAAAGGTTTGGCCGAATCGAAAGTCCGCGACCTCCTCGTGGAACTCCGCTGGCAGGGCCAAGGCGACCTCGACCTGAGCGTCGCCGAACCGAGCGGCTCGACCGCCTCGGCGACCTCCAAACGCACCAGCGGCGGCGGCGTCCTGAAGTGCGACATCCTCGAACAGGGCGACGACGACCGCTCCGAAAGCTACTCGGCCTCGGAAGCCTTCGCGGGCACCTACAAAGTGACCGTGAAGACCAGCCTCGGCCGCGCGATCGGCAACAAGGCCCTCGTGAAGGTCACGAAGTTCCCCGGCACGCCGAAGGAATCGTTCGAAATCTTCGCCATCGATATGAACGACCCGAAACCGGTCGAATTCAAACTCGATGGCGGGAGCCGCAAAGACTTGGCCAACGTCCCGGCCGAAGATTCGGAAGCCCGGTTGGTGACGACCGCCGCACCGAAGTCGTACGTCCCTTCGGGCATCGGCGGCGGGGCCGGCCTCGCCAGCCCGGACCTCACGGTCTTCACCGGGGGCAACAACGGGACCAACATGCCGCTCGTCACCCCGTCCGTGGAAACCAAGTTCGACAGCATCTCGCCGTCGCTCCCCGGGATCCGCGTGGTCGGCAAAGTGTCGAGCGACCGCAGCATGTTGGAATACACGGCCAGCACGGTGTTCACCGGCCCGGCCGTGGACATCCCGACGCCAAAAGTGAACCTGTTGCCGGGTTCGGACCGCAGCAAATAATCGGTGCGCTTCTCGCGATCACCTCGGCCCGGCTCCCCGAAATGGGGAGCCGGGCTTTTTCGTGGCTCCGGTCAGGAATCGACCGCCGTTGTCTCCGATGCGACCAGCTGCGCGACGATGTCCCGGAGTTCGTCTTCCTCGATGCGCTCGATCGCTTCCGCCGCCGGCACCCACTCGCGGCGGCGCTGGTTTTTCTCGGGCCATTCGGCGCGCTCGGTCGTCACCGCCATCCGATAGACCGCGACCTCGTGGATCATCTCGTTTTTTTCGTACCGGAAGTGGCCCAGCGGTTCGGGTTCGACGCGACCGAGCAGGCCGGCTTCTTCCCACGCCTCGGCCAGCGCGGCGTCTTTGGGCGACTGGTGGGCTTCGATCTGCCCTTTGGGAATCACCCAGCGCCGGCCGCTGCGCGACGTCACCATGCAAATCCGGCCGTCGCGCCACGCCAGTACGGCCGCTTGTTGAATCGTTCCGAGCATGGGCGGGACGTACTCTGTGCCTTGCGAAGCATCGTAGAGTAATATGTAGCTCCCGGGCGGGGCCGCGGCCGGTAGGCCCCGCCGCTTTTTCCGAACCCGACCCGCGAAAGACCCATGATCCGATCCGAAATCTCGGTCCGTTCGGCGATGCAAAAAGATCCGGTCTTGGTTCCTCCCGAACGCACCGTCCGCGAAATCCTCGACCTGATGAACACCCGCCGGATCGGCTCCGTGCTCGTCGTCGATCCGACCGACCGGCTCTTGGGCATCTTCACCGAGCGCGATTTGCTCCGCCGCGTCGCCGTGGCCGAATCCATCAAATGGCGCGACTTGCCCGTCTCGGAGTGGATGACCGCCACGCCGTATTCCATCGACCCCGAAATGGGCTGGGATCAAGCCATCGAGACGATGCAGCGGTTGAAGATCCGCCATCTGCCCGTCCTGGAAGACGGCCGCGTCGTCGGCCTCGTGTCCACGCGCATCCTCATGGCCCACCGCGCCGAATACTTCAACGAGCGCGTCGAGGTCCGCACCAAAGAACTCCGGCAATCGAACGACGCCCTCATGGCCCGCGACTCGGAATTGCTGCACAACCTCCGCGCCGCCGGGCGACTGCAAACCAAATTGCTGCTACCCCCGACGCCGCCCGATTGGCCCGAGTTGAAGTGGGCCTTCCACTACGCCGCCCTCGACCATCTCGGCGGCGACTACTACGATTTCGCCTCCCCCGACGGCGATCACCTCGGCATCCTCATCGCCGACGCCAGCGGGCACAGCGTCGCCGCCGCGATGGTCGCCGTGATGGCCCACTTCGCCTTCGGCACCGTCGCCCACGGCACCATCAGCCCCGGCCAAGTGCTTTCGGAAATGAACCGCCGGTTGATGGAAGTCGCCGAGGAGAGGTTCGTCACCGCGTTCTACGGCGTGCTCAACCGCCGGACGCGCGTCCTGCGCTACTCGAACGCCGGGCACCCCTACCCCGTCTGGTTCCGGGCCGGCACCGGTACCGTGAAGGAGATCGCGGCCCAGGGTTTCCTCCTCGGCATCATGCCCGACGAAGTCTACAGCGAGCGCGAAGTGACCCTCGAACCGGGGGATGTCATCGCCTTCCACACCGATGGCCTCGTGGAAGCCCGCAACGAAATCGGCGAGCAATACGGCCCCGAGCGTTTGATGGAGTGCATGTCCAAGGCCGCCGGGAAATCCGCCGCCGCCCTGCGCGACGAAATCTTAGCCGACCAACGCACCTTCTCCAGCGAGGTGCCATTGTCCGACGATTTGACTTTGGTGATCTGCCGGGTGGAGTAGCGGTGAAATGAACCTTGCCACTCGGAAGTCGACCATGGGACGAGTCACAGTCAAAGCTGTCGTCACCAATATCCACGATTTTTACCGCTTGCATCGCGGTGAGATCGCCGAGTCGGACGTCCGGAAATTCGAGATCGCCGAAGCGCTGGTCGATACCGGCGCGTCGAACCTGTCGCTGACGAAATCGATGATCGCCGCCCTCGGATTGTATCCGATGAAGAGGCGCCGGGTCATGACCGTGGCGGGTGTCCGAAACGTGGGGATATTCGGAGCGGTCGATCTCCAGATCGACGGCCGGAATTGCACTTGCGACGTGACGGAGATCCCCGACGAATGCCCGGTACAGATCGGGCAAGTGCCTCTGCAACTCATGGACTTCGTCGTCGATTCCAAACGCCACCGAATCGTGGCGAACCCGGCGCACAATGGCGAGTGGATCATGGATTTGCTGTAGCCCGCCACCCACCGGGGCGTTGGGCTACCTACCGAATCACTTCACCGTCAGGAGCTTGTCTTCCTTCGGGAAGGTTTCCAGCGTTAGTCCTTTGAAGTGGATTTCTTGCTTCTCTTTGTTGCTGTGCAGTTGCAAACCGATCGGCGCGGCTTGGATCGTTTCGGGTTTGGGGTCGCGCCAATCGACCACGGCCGTGCCGTTGACGGCCACGCGGACGCGGTTGCCCTGCGCCAAGATTTCGATCTCGTTCCAGTCGTGTTGCTTACCGACTTTCTTGGCCGGCGACCCGTCCACGGGCAGGCCGTTGCGGCCGAAGAGATCGTACATGCCGTAGTTCGACGGGAACATGACGAGGTGCCCGGCGTAGGTGTGCTTCGTGCGGTCCTTCTCCGGGTCTTTGCTGACATCCGGCTTCACTTTGCCCCAGAACGCCACGCCCGAGTGCATCTCCGATTTCACGAGCTTGCTGCTGAACGTCAGGCGGAAATCGGTGTACTTCTCTTTGGTCAGCAAGTAGGTGCTGTACTTCACCTCGGTGTCGTTCTTGGCGACGATGACGCCGTCGACGACGCTCCATTGGTCTTCGTAGCCTTCCCAGCCGTCGAGGGTTTTGCCGTCGAACAGCTTGACGGTTTTCGACTCGCCTTTGAGGGGCTCGACGACGGGGGCTTCTTTCTTCGGTTCGGCCGGCTTCTTCTCTTGGGCGCAGGCGACGCTGCAAATGCCGACCAGCAGGATCGAGGTGAGGAAACGCATGGGTACTTCCAAAACGGGGGAGAGGTGGACCGAGGCGGAGCCGGAATGATACCAGACGCGCGGGTGAAATCAAAACGGGAGCAGCAACGATTCTTGGAGATGGGATCTGACAAATTTTTCTGGCGACCTATGTCGGCAGTCTTTCCGGCCTGAAAGGCCGGTTCATTGGCTTAGAACCGCCCTGACAGGGCGGGATTCTCGCTCGCCGCTTTACCCAGGCCTCCGACGGCTGCGCCGTCTCCGACCTGGGCTGACGGAACCGGCCTTTCAGGCCGGAAAACAGGTTGCCAGAAAAATTAGCCAGACGCTTAAAGATGAGTGGCCAAGAGCGGTTTTCGTAGGTCAGGCTCGGCGTGACGCCGGTGCGGTCCCGCACTCCCAACGCGTTGGAGAGGCCATCACCATCGTCCAGCCATCGCGAACGTCGATTCGTCCAACCGAGATTGTCCCAGCACGGTCGCATTGCCAACCGAGCGCCAGCCGGTGTCGAATCCTAGCAAGTCTATGTCAGGATTGGTCAATTGACCGAGTTTCCCAACTGACTTCCGATTGTTCCAATTCTTTTAAATGCTTCCAGAGTGGGGTGTCGCATACTCCGTTGGAAGAATCGGCGGGGCGGTTTGTATTCGTCGAGCCTGGTACAAGATTGCACTGACCCGATCAAAACGGGAGTTGGTCGTCGTCCCCGTCTTCGACGAATTCGTACACGGCGAACGCCGAGGGGATCGACTCGAGCAAATCGGCGGCGGTCATCGAGACCTCGCCGAAAGTGTTCGCCGCGAGGTCGCCCGCTCGACCGTGGAGCCAGACGCCGAACACGGCCGCGTCGAACGGTTCCATTTTTTGCGCGATCAGCGCGGCGATCAATCCAGTCAAGACGTCGCCGCTGCCGCCGGTGGCCATGCCGGGGTTGCCCGTGGTGTTCGTATAAATCCGCCGGCCGTCGGTGACGACCGTCCGCGCGCCCTTCAGCACGAGCACGACTCCGAATTGCCGGGCGAATGCGACCGATTGATCCCGCCTCGGGTCGTCTCCGATGGGAACCGCCGCGCCGGTCAACCGCGCGAACTCGGCGGGGTGGGGCGTCAGTACGAGCGGGGCGGGGCGGTGCTTGAATTCCTCGGTGAACGGGGCGAACGCATTGAGCCCGTCGGCGTCGAGGACGACGGGGATGTCGGGGAGACCCGCGATCAAATGCCTCAGCATCGGCGGCACGGTCGGCGAACCCCCGAGTCCGGGACCGATAGCGAGCACCGTCGCCGATTCTCCGAGTTCGACGAGGTCGGCCCCGGCCGCTTCGGCGAACCCGCCGTCCGCATGCAGCCGAATGCAGTGGGTCATGTAGCAGGGGCTCCCGGCCGCGACGGTCGGCTCCGCGCAAGCGGCTGTGGCGACTTGCACCAGTCCGGCGCCGCCGCGGAGGGCGGCGCGGCCGCAGAGGATCGCCGCGCCGGACATGCCGCGGTTCCCCGCCACGACGAGGACACGACCGTAAGTTCCTTTGTGGCCATCGCGATCGCGTTGCGGCAACCGGGGCACTTCGGTGATCACAGTGAGTTCGTTCGACATGGGTCAGTTCCGCAGGAGGGTCAAATCAGTCGGATGGCGAGGGGATAGCGAAACTCACGGCCTTTCGCGGCGGCCATACAAGCGCGGACGACGAGGAAGACTTCGATCGCGACCAGCACCGCCGTCAGCACAATGGCGACGACGCACCCCGAAAGGATCGCGAACGTCCGGTGGGCCCCGCCGAAGTAAAACGCCGCGAAGACCCCGGCGGCGGGAATCAGAATGACGAATCCGTAGAAATATAAGGTGAGTTGGTAGTTCAGCGCTTCGCGAGCATGCCGGTGGACGAAGGGCGATTTGTCCTGCTGGTTGATCATCAGAATCGCCGGCAGGACGAAGCTCAGTAGCAATCCGCCGAAATGAGCGAGCATCGCAGTCGTACACTCGCTTGGCGAAGGCGCGGCCCCTTCGAGAAATTCCGGTTCCGGGAAGTCATCATCGACCGCGAGATCGTCGTGTACCATGCTCTATTATTCGTCGGAATTCGAATGAAGGCCACCCGATTTTCACGCCGTCTATCCCATTGCAAGAAACTTCTCGATTGCCGCGCAGTTTATTGCCGAACGCAACTCGAACAGCGTTTGCCTATCTCGCATGCATCGTGCCGAGTTCGAGTCTGGGATCGTCCCATCTTCCCAGAATCTTCACGACCAGCCGAGCCGGCGAAAATGCCAGAGTACTTGGGGTTTTTGAGCCGAATTGCCCTTTGAATTCGCCAAAGTTCAAATTCGCTCGCATCTGCCGATTATGGCGCGTGGATTGCGAATGACGATTCCGCGTTCGCCATCGGCGGCGCTTGACCTCGCTCGGCGGTAAGTCGTCGGTACGACTTTTCTCCCCTCCGGACCGAATAGCCAACGCTATTCTGCGAAACCACCACGCCCCGGAAGCCCGATGAGCACGACCGCCGCACCCCCAACCCCAAGCGGGCTCAATGCGCCGCTGGATACTCGCCGCCGCCATTTACCGGCCGACACACCCGAAGAGACCATCCTCCCTTTGGTGGCGATCGGAAACTCGCAACCGGCGTGTCATTCCTCGGGTCCCGCCATTCCGCGTCGCACGACCCGGCAAAAATGCGGGACCGCCCTGCGCCGGAGTATCGGTATCTGCCTCGTGGCGATCGCCTTGTGGTGGTTGGTCCTACCGCTCGCGTTCCCCGTCACCAGCGATGCCATCGTCAACGCTCGTACCGTCCAAGTGCGCGCTCCGATCGAAGGTACCGCGACCGATTTGGCGTTCGATGTGCGCGACAGCGTGTCCGCCGGACAGTCCATGGCTCACCTCGATAACCGGCAACTCGACAAATCCGGTTTGACCGGCCTCACGACCCGGCGGGCCGAATTGATCGGCCGGAAAGAGAAGCTGGGCAAAGAATTGGCCGAGTCCGTGAAAGCGGCGGCCGCGTACCAAGCCGATTCGGATCGCTATCGCGATGCGGTCGTCAAGAACCTGGAGTTCTCCGAGGAGGAGTGCCAATCGCGCCGGAAGTCGGCGACGATCGAATTCGATGCGGCCGCCCGGCGGGTCCAGCGCCTGGAGGCACTCGGGACCCGCACGGTGAGCGATTTGGAAATGGAATCGGAACGGGAAAAGGAATCCGTCTTCCGGAGCAAAGTCGCCTTGGAAGAGACATCGTTGGCCAAATGCCGGGGGGAACTCGAGGCCGCGCGGCGGGGACTCTTTCTGCAAAAGGACTCGCCGCACTTCCAGCAGAAGGCCGATGAGATGGCCGTGGTGATCCCCAAACTCAAAGCCGAACTCCAAGAAGTCGCGGACCTAATGGCGAGTGCCGACGCGGAGATCCTGCGCGAGGAAGCCCGCACCGGTCGGCTGACGCAAACGACGGTCGAAGCCCCGGTCGGCGGGACCGTCTGGACGCGGCACGGCAACCGCGGGCAAGGCGTCAAGCAAAATGAAGTCCTTTACGAAATCGCGGATGGCGGCAGTGTCTTCGTCGAAGCCATCGTCCACCAGCGCCACCTCGGCGCCGTCACCGTGGGCACCCCCGCGACCATCAACGTCACCGGTGGGCCGTGCCTCGCCGGGAAGGTCCGGGCCGTGCGCAGCGGTCGCCCGAACGACAACGAGCCGACCTTCGCCTTCGGGGTCGCCGACCCGGATCCGAAGCGACTCCGCGTCGTGATCGAACTGGCCCCGGGGGTCGCGGATCCGATCCAACTGATCGGCCGCCACGTCCGGGTGCTGATCGCCGACAAAGATTCCGACCCGTGCCAGCGCGCCGTGGTCTGGCTCTTCTCGAATATGAGGCTCTGATGGCGATCGACGGGCGCGTCCTCCTCAATATTCTTCTGCCTTTGGGGCTGGTGCTCGTGTTCGCCGGGGCGCCGATCCGCTCGGCGACCTACCGGTGGTTCGCGGTGGGACTGCTCGCCGCGCTCACCGCGTGGTACGCCGTGTGGCGCGTCACCGAGACCCTGCCCGAGCCGGCCTGGTCGCCCGAAATCTTATGGCCTTGGTTCTTCTTCGCCTTCGAGGCGGTCGCGTTCGTCTACGAAGCGTGGTGCCTGTACGTGTTGACCGGGTACAGCGACCGCACGCCGGACGCCGACCGCTACGAAGCGATGTTGCGCGGGCGGGACGATCTGCCGACGGTGGACGTGTACATCGCCACCTACAACGAACCCGCCGCGATCCTCGACGCCACGATCCTCGGGGCGCTGGCCCTCGACTACCCGATGAATTTATTGCGAGTTTGGGTGCTGGACGACAGCCATCGGCCGTGGTTGAAGGACCTTTGCGCCCGACGCGGCGCCGGGTACTTGGCCCGGCCGAGCAACGAGCACGGCAAAGCTGGGAACCTCAATTACGCCTACCCGCGCACGGACGGCGCGTTCATCTTGTGCCTCGACGCCGACTTCGTCGTCGAGGAGCGGATGCTCTACCGGATGCTCGGGTTTTTGGTGAACGATCCCGCGGTCGGGCTGGTGCAGACGCCGCAGCATTTCCGCAACCCGGACCCGATCCAGCACAACCTTTTCGGGGGTTCCGCGTGGACGGAGGAATCGAACTATTTCATGACGGTGACCCAGCCCTGCCGCGACGCCCACGACAACGCCTTCTGCGTCGGCACCGGGTTCATCGTCCGACGGACCGCCCTCGAAACCTTGGGCGGTTTCGCCCAGGGTTCGCTGTCGGAAGATTTGCAATTGACTTACGCGCTCCTCGGCCACGGCTACCGGACGGTTTTCTTGAACGAACAACTCAGCCTCGGATTGTCCCCCGAGAGCGTGCCGGAATACGTCAAGCAGCGCGTGCGCTGGTGCCAAGGGACGCTCCAGCAAGCCTTCCTCAAAACCGGCCCGTTCTTGGCCCCGCGGCTGACGCTCGTCCAGAGGATGTTCTACGCCGAGACGATCCTCTACTGGCTGACCTTCCCATTCCTCGTGTTGCTGCTTTTGGCCCCGATCATCCAGTGGTACACCGGCGTGGCGGCGCTGCGCGCGACGACGGCCGATGTGATTCTCGTGATCCTCCCGCGGGTACTCACGCGCTCGGTCATCCTGTATTGGCTGTCGGAAGGCAAAGTGGTGCCACTCGTGAGCACGGTGGGGAAAGTCGTGCCCGCGTTTCACTTGACCGGGGCGATGCTGAAGTCGCTGTTCAACCCGTTCGGCAGCCCTTTCAAGGTGACCACGAAAGGGCAATCGCGGGACGGGGTCATCATCCACTGGTCGATGTTCGGGATCTTCGCGGGGCTGGCGGTCGTCCTCGCGATCGGCATGCTGAGCAACTTGCTCGGCTTCCACGAAGTCGTCGCGGTCGGGGAACTCACGCCGCTCGACGTCCTCTGGAGTTCGGGCAGTCTGCTGATTTTGATCCTCGCCGCCATGGTCTGCGTCGAACTCCCCCCCGCCCCGGAAGGGGAAGAAGTCCACTTCGCCCGCCTCGGGGCGACAGCCCGGGCCATCTTCCACCGGCTCTTCGCTTGAGCAAAGCCTGGCGAGCGGGCCTCTCGCCAATCGGCCGCGGGTCGAGCGTTACAGGCCGCCGCATTTGATGTAGAAGTAGGCGTCGATGACGCCCAGCGCGACGGCTTGGACCAGGATGCCCCAGCCGAGACCCTTCAACGCCGGCTTCGACCGCGTCGCCATGACGAGGCCGAGTGGCAAGTAGATCGCCTGCAAGGCGAGGTTGATCGCCAACACGCCCCGCAGCTCGTCGAGGGGCAACGGCTCTTGGACGAACGAGGTCCAAGCGATGACGCCATCGATGACGCCCCATACACCGCACATCAGCCAGAAGCCGCGGTACGACTCGCGAGGGTTGGCGTACAGCCCGGCGACGGCGGCCCCGAGCGACACCAGCGCGAGGGCGAACAGGGAAGCCACGAGCTGCTGCGGAATCATCGATCGGGTCTCGCCGGATTCAACGGGGTAGTCCCCTATGAATAGCGAGTGCGACACGACCAAGTCCACCGTGGACCTTACCTGTCATCCCAACTTCGTCACTTGGTCTTTGAAATAGGTCAGGCACTTCTTCACGTCCGGCGCGGGGTCGCTTTCGTTGGCTTCGTACTCGATGGCGATGTACCCCTTGAACTTCACTTCTTTCAGGGCCTTCAGCACGCCGAGGACGTCGAGGACGCCGGTCTTGTCGCCGTAGGGGACGTCGGTTTTGCGCTTGTTGTCGTGGTCCTTCAAGTGCAGGCCGAAGTTGCGGGCGCCCATGATTTTGATCTGTTCGACGGGGTCGAGTTTGATCTCGAGTTGCGCGGCGCGGATGAGGTGGCCGGTGTCGAGGCAAGTGCCGATGAGTTCGTGGTGGTCCTTCAGCGTCTTCATGATCATCTCGGCGTCGCGCCAGCGGTGCATCTTGCCGCCGCCGGCCGGGCCGTGCGGGTGGATGGCGATGGCGATCTTGTACTCCGCGACGAGTTTGTCGAGGCTGTCGAAGCTGTCCGGATCGGGGTCGGCGCTGAGGAACTTGGCCCCGATGGCCTTGGCGAACTCGAATATCTTCCGGTTCTTGTCGGTGTCCTTGCTGAAGTTCTCGACGCCGAACGCGACCGGTTTTACACCGTACTCGGCGCACATTTTCAAGATGCCCTTCAGCGCTTCGGGCTTGGTGTCGGTCGGGATGTGGCCGCGGTAGAACTCGGCGTTCGCCAAGCCCAAGCCTTGGGTTTCCTTCAGCGCCCGTTCGAGGTTGAACTTGCGGAAGGTGTAGCTCTGGATGCCGACGGTGAAACCGCCGAAAGGATCTTTCTCTTCGGCGGCGCGGCCGAGGGCGGCGGTGCCGATCACGGCGGCGGACCCGAGGAGGAACGAACGGCGGTCGAGGGGCGCGAGCATGGATTGGCTCCGGGAGAGGAATCGGGCACGTGGGGATTGTATGCGAACGGGACCGACCGATTACCGGCTCAGTCCCTCGGGTTTGACGAGCACGCGCTCGGGGACCTTGTTGACTTTGGCCGCGTCGAGCATCGCGGCGAGCGCGCCGCCGGTGAGCGCCGTCCGCAGCACCGCCGCTTTGCCGGGCACCTTCGGGTTCGGCAGCAGGGCGTGCGCCCCCGTCGCGCTCAGCTTGGTTTTCTCTTGGCCCGCCTTCAAGTAGACCAGTGGCGTCTTCTCTTGAAAATCGAGCAGCAGCAGGCTGTCGCCCGACTCGAACCCGAGCGCGAGGATCTTGTCGGACTCGATCCAACGCAGCGTCTTCGGCACCCCCGCGGCCGCGAGGAGCGGGATGCGCCAAACCGCCGCCGCGGTGACGCCGGGGTTTTCCGTCGCCACTTTGTCGACGATCAACACCTCCCGGTCGGCGCCGCCTTCGGGCGTTTGCACGAGGGCCGTGTGGATCACACTGCCCCCTTCCACTTGCCCGGCCACGACCGTCGGCACGCCGGTCAGGGCCGGCACTTTGATCTTCGGGGAGAACTGCCCCGTCTTCCACCGCACCGATTTCAACCAACCTTTCCCCGCCAGTTGCCCGTATTCCGAGACGCGCTGGCGCGGCCCCACCGCCACCGGCGATTTTTCCGGGTCGGGGGTTCCCGTCACGGTGCGCTGCCTCTCTTTGATGTCCCAAACGTCGACCGCGCCGAATTTGTCCACCGCCGCGACGAAGTTCCCCTCCGGATCGCCGAAAGCGAAGGCGATGGGGCCCTCGCGCTCGGGCAGACCGGCGTAAAGATCGAGCCCGTCGAAGACTTTGGACTTCGTCCGGAAATCGTAGACGGTGAGCCGGCCTTGCGGGGCTTCGATCGCGATGCGGTCCCCGGAGTCGGAGATGTCGAAAATCCGGAGCCCCGCGATCCGGTCGGCCGGGGCGGTGAATTCCAAGGCCGTCTTCCGGTCGAGGTCGAAGCGGACGAGCGTATCCTCGGCGCCGCGGCCGTTGAAGCCGGCTTGGCTTTGATAAATGGCCAGCAGCATCGGCCCGTGGAGAGGGTGGTCGAAGCCGTGGATCTGCCGCACCGAGTCGGGCGAAAAAGCGAGCGGTGTGAGCGTTCCGACCGCGACGCTGGCCCCGGTGCCGGGGCGATCCGCCGGCAACGCGAACGGCGTCACGACCGGGCCGACGGGCTTGGGCGGTTTCGGTGGCGGTTTCGTCGGCTCGGTACCGCCGCCCGACTTGGTCGGCCGCGTCGGGACCGTTTTCTCAGTCTCGTCTTTCTTCGTCGGGATCGTGCCGACGGTGACTGTCGCTTTGCTGATCGCGTCGGTCGCGGGTTTCACCGCGAAGAAGTAGACGCCCGCAGCGGCCCCGCCGCAACCAATGAAAAGCGCAAGCGCCAATCCACCGAGGATGTACAGCATCTTCTTGCTCTTCGCGGGTTTCGCCGGTCCCTTCTTTTTGGGGGGATCGTCGTCCTCTTCGTCGTCCGCGCGGGGCTTCTTCTTTTTCGACTTCGGCCGGTCGTCCTCATCGTCGGCTTCGATCGGCACGGGCGCCCCGAAGGTGAACTGCGACGCGTGCGGTGGGGGCGGCACGTGGACCGGCGCCGCATCTTCCGCGGCCCCCGGCATGGCGAATGTCGGCTCCCCGCCGATCAACGGCTTCTCTTTGAGCTTCTTCTTTTTCTTCGGCCGGTCGTCCTCTTCCTCGTCCTCGCGGGGGCGCTTTTTCTTCGGCCGATCTTCGTCGACATCGTTCGGCGACGGAATGCCGGCCGCTTTCACCATCGCCGGCAGCGGTTCATCGAATGCGGAATCGTCGAGCGCGATCGCTTCCACGACCGCAATCGCCGGGGCCGGCGCCGCTCTCGGTATTTCGACGACGCTGAGCATCTGGGTATCGCCGACGCTGTCGACCGGGTCGCCGGGGTTGGGGACCTTGAACTTCTCTTGGCACTTCTTGCAGCGCACCTTTTTGCCGACGACCTCGTCCGGGGCGCGCAGTTTCGATTGGCACTTCGGACAGATCACGTCGATGGGCATAGCGGGATCCCGGGCGATAATGGACCGCAGACCTGCGGGGTTACGTTACGCGCCGCCCTCGGACGGGGCAATGAGTCCGGGGCACGGGGCGATTTCAACGGTTCTCGAAGAGCACGTCCATCCGCCGGCCGGCGCACACGCGGGACGGGCGGTCCGTGCTATCGCGGATTTCGCTGTCGGGGTCGACGCCCAAAGCACGGTAGACTGTCGCGCCGACGTCGTACGGGGTGAACGACTCGGTCACCGGCCGCGCCCCGACTTTGTCCGACTTGCCGATGACCCGGCCCCCGACGACCCCGGCCCCGGCGAAGAGGCCCGAGTACACGCCGGCCCAGTGGTCGCGCCCCGCGATTTTCTCGCCGGGGAGCGTCGAA
>JAYSYN010000060.1:0-2193 GCA_043727575.1 Fimbriiglobus sp. | reverse complement strand
GTCAGGGCGACCACCGCGGCCGCCAAGCCTCGATCCAACGCCCGCGGCGAGAACGGTGTCACGCTCGACGCCTCGACACTCCGGTAAAAGGTCTCGTGGTAACACTTGAAGCGCTCGTAATGCGAGCGATCCCGGGGGCGGTGGATGTTTTGCACCGTCACCACCAGCCCCGGTTTATCCGAAGGGGAGCCGCGCACGTCCCGGCCGACCCGGCTCGTCGCCTGGATGTACTCCGCGCTCGTCTTCGGTTGCCCGAGCACCACCATCAACCCGAGCCTTTGGATGTCCAACCCGACCGAAATCATGTTCGTGGCAATGGCGACATCGACGTGTTTCTTGTCGGCGAAGGGGAGGCCCAACAGCCGTTTCGCCAAAGCGACTTTGTCCGTGGGCTCGCGCGAGGTCAGTTCCACGACATCGTAGCTGATCTTTCGGCCTTCGAAGAGGCTCTCCGCCTCCCCGACTCGCTTCCGACGACCGTAGCTCCCCAATCGGGTGTTCACTTCGTCTTCGATGATTCGCCGGCTCCCGCCCAACTCGCGCAGGCTGTTGAAGTAGCCTAACATCGTCATGTACGGGTCGGCGGGGTTGTTGGGGTTATCGTCGCCGCCGCAGGCCTTGTACCACTTCTGCGCCGACGCCATCAGTGCCAAATACGTCCGCAACAGAATCACTTTCAAGCTCCGTCCTTGCGCCGCAACCCCTACGTACAGCCGTGGGGCACTTTCCTCGGGTGAATGCACTCGGGCGAAAAACGAATCCCGGCGATCCGGCCCCGGCGGTGGGAAAATATCGACGTGAGCCCGATCGAAGATCGCTCGGATTTGCTTCTCGGCCCGGCGAACCGTCGCCGTCGAGGCGACGATCTTCGGCCGGATTCGCTTGCCGTTCACCGTCCGGCTGCACAACTCATCCAACGCCGATTCGTACAGGCCGACCATCGTGCCCATCGGCCCGGAGATCAAATGCAATTCGTCTTGGATGATCAAATCCGGCGGCGGGAGTGGCCCCGCTAGCGGCGCGCCGACCCCGGGATCGCACGGCCCGTAGAAGCCACCTCGGTCGTACCGCTCGACTCGGCCGAAGAACCCGCCGACTTCCCCCGTCCACGGCATCGCCGCGAACTTATCCACGGTGGCGATCAGGAAACACGGCAGCCGCCGGTAGATCGGTTCGTCGACGGCGACGATGGGCAAAGGGTTCTTCCTGCTGAAATCGCAATCGCGATTCGCACAAGTGATCAACAAGTCGAGGGGCTCTTTTTCGGTCGGCACCAACCGAAACGATTCCTTCGTCAGCTCCGCGTTGCACCACGGGCAGTTTTCGAGGGGCACCGGCCGCGCCTTAGTCGTGCCGTTGCGGTATTGAATCGTCCTGTAGCGGGCGGAGTTCTCGTTGCCGTCGTTCACCTTACCCATTTGATTCGGTGTCGCCGCGCGGCCGACCCACAACCCGATTTCGAAGGGCCAATCCCCGAGCACATCGACGGTTTGTTGCCGTTCCAATTCGAGGGCGCAAATCAGCGTCGAGGCCCGGCTCAACTGATCCAGCGTGAGCAGCCGCAGCGTGTACCGCATCAGCACGCTCAGCCCCGCCGATTGCAGGCCGGGGTTCTTCAACCGCCGCAGCACGAGCGTAAACGCCGCGAGGCCGAGGTAGGCTTCCGTCTTACCGCCCCCGGTGGGGAAGAAGAGCAAGTCGACAACCTCACGGTCGTCGTCCGCAGGCTCCGCGATCCCCTTCAAGTTCATGAGCACGAAAGCGAGTTGAAACGGGCGCCACTTCGGCGCTGCCACCGAATCCGCGGGCTTGTTGTTGTGCGGGCCGAAGCGCTGCCGGGCCGCTCGGGCCATCACCTTGTTCACCAGCTTGAAGGCATCGAGCGCCTTTTCATCCGCGAGGAGCTCGATGCCCGCCTGAATCCGTTTCTTGGCGATGCCCGCTTCCCGCAGCAGTTGGTCGGCGACTTCTTTCCGTTGCGCGATCAACCCCGGAACGACCGCCTTCTGCTTCTCCAGCCACTCGGCGTAGTGCGTCACGAGCGGCATCAGCAACGCTCGCGCGTCGGCCGCATCGGTGATGGCCGCGAGCCTTTCCATCCCGAGTTCCACATCGGGGATGTCGGACGGGGCCACCCGCTCCACGATCGCCAGCGGGATCCAGCGCGTCGTCGCCGTCCGGCAATGCCCGTCC